>NZ_JBQFRO010000003.1:0-452251 GCF_056537425.1 Ruegeria sp. CE9
AAGACGGCAACAGCGCAGTTGAGGCGAAAGTCAAAGCCGAAGTCGCAGAACTCTGCGCCCGCTTCCCAATTTATCCAAACCTCTGAGACAACTCGAGTACTGAAACAGAAAACGGCGCTTTAAAAAAGTGCCGTTATTCTTTGAGACCAACGTGGTTAGATATATCCACACCACCGCAACACGAAGACCGCAAGCGCCGCAAGCGCGATCAGGCCCAATGCGATTGAGCCGAGAAAACTCAGAAACCAACCCCAGCGCCGATCCGCCAGATTAATTGCATTCAAGTGGCTTTGCACGTCGTCCGAGGCTTTTTCGAGCCGTGGCATATCCAAGATCAACTGCAACTTTGGATGTTCTGCCATCTTTTCGGCCTGCGCCAACACCAAAGCCTGCTTGTAAACCTTGCGCGGCAAACGACGCTTTGCCCGCCGGACCGAAGCGATCAGAGTTTTATCTTTCACGCCGAGCTTTTTGCGCAGCAGTTGAATGGTCTCTGCGATCCGGGTCTGGATATCGATTTCCTGCGACATTGGTGCCTCCTGAAGGGGCAACTTAACTGGGCGCCGCGCGGGCGACAATGGGGCTGGTTGTTCTGTGCCGTGACGCGTATCACAAGGTTATGCTGAATACGATCATCCATGGCGACCCGACGGACAATCCCCCATTGCTCATTGCGCACGGCCTATATGGCTCGGCCCGCAATTGGGGTGTCATTGCACGACGGCTGTCAGATGAACGGCAGGTCATTGCTGTGGATATGCGCAACCACGCCTACAGCTTCTGGGACGCTCGGCATGGTTATTCTGATCTGGCGCGGGATCTGGCCGAAGTGATCAGCAGCGTCGGAGGCATCGCAGACATTGTCGGGCATTCCATGGGCGGAAAGGCTTCGATGGTTCTGGCGCTTGAACATGGGGAACTGGTGCGCAAGCTGGCCGTTGCCGACATTGCGCCCGTGGCTTACAGCCACAGTCAGATTCAGTTCATCGAGGCGATGAGAGCCGTAGATATGTCGCGTGTTCAGCGCCGTTCAGATGCCGAATCGCAGCTGGCTGATCTTGGGGTTGAAAAGGCGCTGCAGAGCTTTTTCACGCAATCTTTGGATGTTGAGGGGGGCCGTTGGCGGTTGAACCTGGATGTCTTGGCCAGCGAAATGCCAAAGATCATGGGCTTTCCCGAAATCTCAGGCCATTGGGACGGTCCTACCCTGTTCCTGTCCGGCGCGGTGTCCGACTATGTGTTGCCTGAATACCGCGACCAGATTCGCGCTCTGTTTCCAGCCGCTCGGTTCGCCAAAATCCCCGGCGCGGGCCATTGGTTACACGCCGAGAAACCCCGCGAATTCGAAGCTGCAGTCCGAGCGTTCCTGAACGCCTGATCAGGCACCTTGATACAGGCGTTTTGCCACCAGCCATGACACCGGTGCGGCAATAACCGCCCCTGCTGCCGCTGCGGTTAGAATTGCAATCCAAGTTACCATCCCAGCAACCAGAACTGCGATTACGGCAGACCCAGCGATTGCGGTTGCGATCAAAGAATAAAGCATGGCTGCAAGGCGTATCATGGCCCGTATCCGATATGTTAGCTACTGGCGCATACAGTACAGCAACGGAACATGTGCCGCTTTGATTTGGGTCAGATCACGCAGCTACATCCCGCTATCCATTGGCTCGGTCGCCTCGCCGCCGCCATTCACCCAATCTGCGAACCCACCCAGATTGTAGACATGCAGATATCCCATGTCCTTAAGCAGCTTTCCTGCCAGCGCCGCCCTGCCGCCCGAGGCACAATGAAGGATGATCACCCGATCTTTGCGCAGTTCCGCATCATAAGACGGCAAATCCGGATCTGCCCGAAACTCCAACATACCCCGCGGGATATGATGCGCACCAACGGCACGGCCGGTTTTTTCCAGCTCAGGCGCATCGCGAATATCCAACAGCAAGGCACCCTGCCCGATCAGCTCTTGCGCTCGGCTCGCATCAATGCGCTCGACCACTGCATTTGCGGCCTGCATCATTTCTTTGACCGTTAATGGCATCTGCTTCCCTCCAAGACATGTGTCGATGGAAAGCTAACATGCAAAAAACTGAAGGTGTAGACACTCAGGCGATCAGTGTTCCCGGAAGGCACGCGACATACTGTCGACCACCGGCTTTGCGATATAGGCCGCAAAAGTGCGTTCCTCGGTCTGGATCATGATCTCGGCGGGCATGCCGGGTGTCGGTACAAATCCCCGCACACGGCCCATTTCCTCGGGGGTTAACGAGATACGCGCCAGATAAACCTCTTGCGGCATACCTGCCGAGTCCTCGACCAGCGAGTCGGCTGAGACATAAAAGACCTCGCCTTCAAGCACAGGGGTGGTCCGTTGATTGAGCGCAACAAGTCGTACCGTAGCGATCTGCCCGGTCACCACGCTGTCGATCTCGGTACGTGGAATTTGCGCCTCGATGATCAGCGGAGCATCAGCGGGCAGTATCTCGGCAATCTGTTCACCGGTTTCGATCACCCCGCCGGGCGTGTGATGGTGCAACCGCACCACTGTGCCGGTCACCGGTGCACGCACAACGGCACGGGCCAGAACACTGCGGGCCTGGCGGGCCTTTTCGCGCACACTTTCCAGATCGGCCTCGATCACGCCCAATTCGTCCAACGCAGCTTCACGATAGGCCGAACGAGTACGCAAGATTTGCTCTTCATACTTCAACAGCATCTGATTGACTTCGGCGGTTTCCGCCCGCAAACGTGCCAATTGTCCTTCGGCTTCGGCTTGTACGCGACGGATCGTATTTAAATCACCTTTGCGCACCAAACCCTTCTCAAACAAAGAATATTTGGTGTCATACTCTTCCTTGAGGATGTCTGAGCGCCGCTCCATGCTGGTCAGCTGTGCTTCAAAGCCCGATGCACGGATTTTCAGCGCTTCCATATTGCGTTGAAGCAAGGCGATGTCGTTCAGCAAAGTCTTGCGCGATACATCAAAACTCAGCTTTTGATTGTCGAGGATTGTCATAACCTCAACGTCGTCCGATGCCTCGATCAAACCAGACGAAAACGCCAAGTTTTCCTGCTCGCTATGCTCAGCCAGCAAGCGTTCAGTCATGGCCTGCAGGCGAATTTTGCGGATAAACAACTCGCGCTCATTGGCTTCGGCAGAGGTTTGGTCCAACGTCATCATGATTTGACCAGCCTGAACGGCCTCACCTTCCGAGACCAAAATGTTCTCGATGATGCCCCCCTCCAGATGCTGCACGATTTTGTTGCGACCGGTGGCAACAAAACTGCCTTGCGCAATGACAGCCGCCGCCAGCGGGGCGCGGAAGGACCAGACGCCAAAGCCGCCAAAACAGACAATCAGCATGATAAACCCAATCACGATGAATTTGGTGATCGAGCGCGGAACTTCAGAGTACCAAAGACCGCCTTCATCGGTGCGTGCCACGTCGTTCATCGCTTAGCTCCCCTTGCCCTGAATTTCGGGCGGTTGCTGGCGCGGCCCGTTGAGCTGTTCCAGCACCTGTTCGCGCTGGCCAAACAGCGCCACGCGCCCGTCAGTCAGCAGCATGATCTTGTCGACAACATTCAGCAGCGTTGGCTTTTGCGTGATCACAACAACGGTGATCTTGCTTTCCTTGGCCTGTTCAATCGCCCGTGCCAGTGCTTTGTCGCCTGCCACGTCGAGGTTTGAATTCGGCTCATCCAGAACCACCAGCCGCGGGTTTCCGAAGAACGCCCGAGCCAGCGCGATACGCTGCTTTTGCCCACCTGACAGAGGTGAGCCATCTGCAGCAACCACGGTCTCGTACCCTTGCGGCAGTGTAGCGATCATGTTGTGTACATCGGCCAGAACAGCAGCGTCGTGGATCTGCTCATCCGTTGCATCCGCGCGCATCCGGCCAATGTTGTCTTTGATGGTGCCGGGGAACAGCTGCACATCCTGGGGCAGATAGCCGATATTCTCGCCAAACTGGCGCGGGTCCCAGTTGCGGATATCCATCAGGTCAAGCCGCACGCTTCCTGACGTTGGCAGGATCGAACCCACCAATGTTTTGCCCAACGTGGTTTTACCCGCGCCCGAGTTCCCGATGATCGCAAGTGTTTCCCCCGGGTTCAGCGCAAAAGTGATCCCATTTAGAACGACCCGTTTGGTGCCGCCAGGGACGTAGAGCAGACGTTCTACATCCAACCGCCCCTCAGGCCGTGGCAGGCGAAGCTTTTCGTATTGCAGCGCCGAACTCGACAGCAAGGCTTTGATTCGCCCAAAAGCACCTCGCGTCAGCAGGAATGTGTTCCAGCCTTCAATTGACCCTTCAATCGGCGCGAACGCACGGCCCGCAATGATCGAGGCGGCGATGACCATACCGCCGGTGATCTCTCCTTGCAGCGCCAGAAAAGCGCCCCAGCCAAGAATGCCGATTTGTGTCAACAGACGTACCGCACGCGAAATGGCCGCAAAGATCACGTTGCGATCCTGCGCCTTCACTTGCCATGTCAAAGATTGAGCCGTGTCGCGGCCCCAAATGCGTACCGCTTCGGGGATCATCGCCAATGCGTTGATGATCTGGCTGTTGCGCGACATCGAATCCAGATGCTGGTTCGCCAATGATTGCGCCTGATTGGCCTTGGCAAAAGGCTTGGCGGTCATTTTCTGGTTAATCAGCGCGATCACCATCAGGATCAGAGCCGTCGTGACAACGATCATCCCTAACTGCGGGTGCACCAAAAAGATCATCAGAATGAATAGCGGAGCGAACGGAACGTCGAGAAATGAAATCAACGTTCCCGAGACCAGGAAGCCGCGCACCTGCTGCAAATCGCCCAACGTCTGATATTCTCGCCCATTCCCGTGCAGCGAGGCATGGGCTGCCGCGCTGAGAACCGGGGCCCCCAAACGGGCAGCCACCTCGACCGCTGTGCGCATCAGCATAAAGCGACGAACCGCATCAAAGGCAGATTGGAAGATAACCGCACCGGCGACGATAGCTGTCAGCATGATCAACGTGTCCAGCGAACGGCTGGTTAGAACCCGGTCACTGATCTGGAACAGGTAGATCGGGATCGCAAGGATCAAGACGTTTGTCGCGCAGGTCAACACCAGCACAAAAGCCAGGTTACGCCAAATCGCACGCAGCGACGTGCGAAGCGTTTTTTGGAAGTCTTCAGGCGGAGTGCGCTTGTGGAAAGTTTGGGGTGGCCCCTTGCCATCGCCACCACCCGTCCCCGGGCGCAGCAAGGGTTGGTTAGCCTTGGCCTCGATCGTGGTGCCCATGCGGTCTTTACCATCCGACGACGCAGAGGGGGTCATGCGCGCAGTCGATTGGTCGGCGGTCTCACAATCGGGGGCCTCGACGTCGGCCACCCCAGTGTCGCCACCCACAGGATCCTTATCTTTCGCGGGTTGCGACGTCGCGCGCCGAAGGGGAGAGCCGGCGCGCGGTTGTGATGTTTGCTCTGACTGCTCCGCCTGCGTCTGTCCCGGACCATCCGGTTGTGCCGTCGCCTTTTGCGCTTCTTCTTGTTGGTTTGAACGCGCTGGCCGTTCTGCGACCCGCGGGCCATCATGATCGTCAGCATCTGGCTTAGGTTCAGCCTCCGCCAGCTTCATTTCGCTTGTCAAACGCAAGCGGGACACTGTTTTGCTAAGGTCATTCTCATTCTGTTTTGCCACCCTGTCACGGGGTTTCAGAGTCAGCGGGCCTCCACCTCCGTGCCGGTCCAAAGGACTTGCAAATCGGGTGCGACGCGACGAAAAAACGATCGACATAAACTAACCTTCCGGTCACTCGTAAATCAGGAAAAATCAAGCCAGCATGGATTGCAGGCCGTCAGAGGAATTCGCCAGTTCGCTGGGCGTAAGATCATTGCCCTTCGGCCCAATTCCGCCTTCATAACCGGGCATACCTGCCTCTTCCATAATGGCGGCAATCGCCTCATTGGTCATCTCGGCGATGTCCTCGTTTGTCGGCATATCAATCAGGCTTGCCTGATGTAGCAACAGATCAGAAAAGGCCCCGTCCTGAGCCATGACGACTGAATCCACACCCGCCTTGGTGACATGGGCGGCATTCAGCATCGCATTACTGCCCGCCACCACTTCGGTCTCATCTGCGTTTGGGCCATGCAGATGTACGTCATCCTGATCTGCAAGCATGGTCGATTGCTCGGCGACATTGACTTGCACCAGCGATCCGTCGACCTTGAGAACACGCATCTGCTCCATCCCGGCGAACATTGGATCGTTCATCAGCGCCTCTTCCAAGGACGCCATGTCGTCTTCGCCAAAGGCCATCGCTTCGGCCATTGAACTATGCATCTCTTGATGCGTGTCTTCGCCTTCTTTCGTCAGCGCGACTTCGTTCATGACGAGGTTCTCATCCGATCCATCAATCGGGCCCGGCAAGCCGCCCGTTATCACATCGTCATCTATCAAGACATGGGTCTGGATGAAGGCATCGACCGTAATCATGTCGCCTTCGATCATGATCAGATCGTAGTAGCTGCCAAGCTGGAGGATATTGGTGACATCCACCAACTCATTGTCGCCCAACGCATAAAGCGTCGTCGTCGCGTTAATTTCGGTATCGATATGATCAATATCCGTCGCGTCGATGTCTTGTTTGACAAAGTTTGCGACGATCAAGTCGGTCGTGATCCAATCGACATGTACAAATGCCGGGGCGTCGTCATTTGCCCCCTGCATCAACCAAGGGGCTGAATTACTTTCTACTTCGATCGTCGATGAGTGCACAACATTGGTGCCCGATCCGCCATTCGTGCCCACATCCATATCCGACACAACGGCAACCTGGCTAACCATCGTTAGGTCGATAGATTTGCCGCCGACAGCAATATAAGGCGCATCAACCCATGAGACTGTCGCGTTCACTTCGTTGATCGCAAGGTTTCCGCCCGCAATCACCGTGTGGCCGTCTGCGAATTCAGATTCGTCGTCCCGATCCCATTCTGCGGGCATCGCATCGGGCGTCTCGTCGTCTTCTTCCTCGTCAGGTCTGTGATGTTCAGGCAATAGATCATCCCAAACGGGCGCTTCGTCGACAAATTCACCATTTACGATCACGCCCATCGCGTCTTCGCCATGGAACTGGTAGACTACAGCTCCCTCAACGTCAGCATTGATCGGCGCCAACATGGCCTCGGCCAACGACTCTACGTATTCGACCGACAGATAGTCCGAGATCGCGAATGACGGCACCGCGAAGGCGTGCATTGACGCCGCGACCTGCACTGCCGCCTCGGCTTGCGCAATAAGCTGATCAACGTCGCGGAAGTTACCTTCACCAACAACATCATTGTCGCGCAAGAAAACTGACTGGAAGGTATACGTGACCGCTGATCCGATGAGTTCGGTCACAATTTCTAGCTTTTGTTCGATCACAAATGTTGCGCCAACGCCCGTAATCCCTTCGGGCAATGGCGGACCGTTTGAGAGTGGTGGTTCAAGTGCGACGACCGTCTCAATATCCGGACCGTCAGCAGGGGGTGGAAGTTCAGGAGTGGCAGAGGGGGTGTCTAACCGATAGGAAAGCGGACCATATTTCCCAGGATCAAGTTCCAGATCCGACTTGACCCGCAGCTTTGCAGGATTTTCGAGTTCGTCCAGCTCGACTTTGCGCCGCATCGCCGTAAACTCTTCGTATTGATCCCTGAGCCGGGCTTTTTCAATCGTAAGATCAAAAGTTCCAATAAAGTGTGCAATCTTTTCGGTAACACTATCGAATGACATTTCGATGATCCCTTACTCCCTTGCCGGCACAAATTTCCGGTTCGGGATTTGCTGGGCCGAGGCCACAGAACGCGGCCTCGGCGATTTCATTGAACGAGGGCCGGTAATGCGGCCCCCGTGAATTGGGTCTTAGACCTCGGTATCGTCGCTCGAGTAAGTCGAGGTCATCGAACCACCAACCATGGTCGTATCGACCGAGTTACCAAGCACGTTGGCACCCATGACGATCGATTGGTTGAAGGCAGATGTGTCAACTACCGCAGCAGCAGAGGCATAAGATTCACCGTTGACGATACCATCGCCACCGTTGTCCGAGCCCCACATACCGCCGTTACCGCCGGCACCGCCCGCGCCAGAGTAGGCACCAGACGCTTCGCCACCGGTATTCGTTCCACCGGTGGTTGCACCTCCAGTCGACGAACCCATGACATCACCACTGGTTCCTCCAGTCGATGCGGCTGCACCGCCTGCACCACCTGCGCCAGACGTCGCAGTACCGGTTGCATCACCCGAAGCCATCGAGTCTGCGTCATTATCTGACGACGCCTCACCACCGTACCCGGCAATCGCTTCGGCAAGGCTATCGGCATAGCCATCATTCGCTGCATCAGCCCACGCTCCGGATTCGCCACCATTTCCGGCTTCGTTGGTTGCGTCAGCAGAACCAGCACCGCTTCCGGCCGAGCTGGCCTCGGGGTTGGCTGTACCACCTGCCCCGCCGGTACCTTCAGATGATGCCATACCATCACCGCTGGCGTCGGCCGATCCGTTGCTTGTGTTTGTGCCACCATTGCCACCAGAACCATCAACATCCTGATCGTTGTCCGCCGAGCCGTCGATATCACCAGGTGATTGGGTGATGACAGGGCCAGCAGCATCCTGGTCACCAACACCTTGCGCATCCGCATCCGTGTCAACGTAACCGCCACCTGCGCCACCGGTTCCTGTACCGCCAGCACCTGGGCCGCCAGTACCCGTACCACCAGTACCTGTACCGCCAGTACCCGTACCGCCAGTACCAGTACCACCAGTACCCGTACCGCCAGTACCTGCGCCACCAAATCCGCCGTCGCCGCCAGTACCGTTCGAGTTACCAGCTGCTGCAGCTTCTTCGTCTCCGTCAGGATCTTCCTCTTCCACTAGAAGTACCGGGAATGGGAAGGCTTCTTCGACCGAGCCAGAATCTCCGCCGGTACCGTCGCCACCATTGGCATTGCCACCGGAGCCTTCGCCACCCGTGCCTTCGCCGCCAGAGCCTTCACCGCCAGAGCCTTCGCCGCCGGAACCTTCGCCACCGGAACCTTCACCGCCGGAACCTTCGCCGCCGGAACCGCTACCGCCATCGGCATCGTTCCAGCCCATCGCGCCAGCGCCAGCCAGACCCAAACCAATATTGCCTCCAGAGGAAGACTCGTTGGCTTCGTTGGTTCCGTCGCTGGAATTGTCTGCCGAACCATCGTTATCGGCATCGCCTGCGCCACCATCGGCACCGTCGTTAGACGCGTCGGTTCCCGCCAGACCAAGACCAGCAGCTACAGCACCCGAGGTATTGTCACCACCGTCTGCATCGCCGTCGGCGTTCGCTCCGGACAAGCCAAGACCCAGACCAAGACCGATCGATCCGGCATTACCACCGTTACCACCGGTCGAGTCACTGTCGGAACTCGCCTCGCCATGGTTGTCGGCATTGGATTCGCTATCTGCTGCGCCGCCTTCACCACCGGTGCTGTCACCGTTTGAGCTGGCACTCGAATGACCGAGACCCAGGCTTGCGTTATAGGCATCGCCCGAAGATGCGCCATTTCCACCGGTCGCAGAACTATCAGCATTACCTGAATGACCACCAAAGGCCAGCGAATGGCTGCCGTTGGTGTCGCCATAGGCTTCACCACCATAGCTCATGCCACCGTCACCAGAAGAGCCACCGTCGTTATTTACGTCAATGCCATCTTCAGCATAGGCTTCACCGCCGTTGGCGTCACCGCTTTGTGTGAAGTCACCTGAATTCACGACACTTGCGGTACCCAGACTGTCATTGTCTTCCAGGCTGGCAAATTGCTGGTTGATGGACGCAAAATCATTTCCGGGCCCATCCTGCGAGATATCAATGTTGACGTCATCGCCGGGATCGTAATTTACATCATCGCCAGCAGTAATAACGTCTCCGACATCACCGTCGACATCCTCAATATCAACATCGACTTTATCATCGTCGCGCGGAATCCACTCACCGCCACCAAAATCGATATCTACAGTCGCGGTGTTGGTGTTGCTGTCATCACCACCATTGGTCTGCGAATTGCTGTCGTTTCCGCCATTGGTGTTGCTGTCGTTACCACCATTGGTGTTGCTATCATTGCCACCATTGGTGTTGCTGTCGTTACCACCATTGGTGTTGCTATCGTTGCCACCGTTGGTATTGCTGTCGTCGCCCTGCTGTTGTTGTTGCTGTTGTTGCTGTTGGTTCAGATCTTCAACAGCCATCTCTTCTTCTTCCAGCTGCGGTTCGTCTACAACAGGATCCTGATCGTCGATAACTTCTTGGACATCAGTGATTGGAGCTAATCTGCGTTCCATAATAAGTTCCACTTTTACTGAAGCACCGGACCGCCATTCATCTACAAAGCGGTAACAGGCGCGGATTGAAACAGACTTTGCGCGCAGCGTGTCGATTTGGACACTCGCGCGGCCGTTAAGGTCTTCTGTTTGGTTTGCCCCCCCTTTCTCGGCTAAGCCGATTCCATGACCACGGAGTATTCGCCGAAATACGCGGACCGCAGGCACGTCAGGTCTAAGATCGCTTCGCAAATTGAAGCTTGGGCATGGTCGCAGCGATAAGGGGATGTGCATAGCTGGCCGAAAGCATTAATTTCGGCAAACACTTGTTTGTAATGATATTTTTCCACAATCTTGCGGGAACTGCGCCATTCAGAGCCTGGAAACAATGGCGCTTAAAAAAGCAAGATTATTAACCCTTTTATTTCATCAAGTTACGCCAAATTCCGGGGCTAGAAACCTGATCAATAGTTCTAGAACATAGCGTTACGAAACAGGCCTTCGGTTGCTGAAACACCTACTTTCGGCTATGGTGAAGTACTATTTGAGTTCAAAGTTAATGTTTCGCGCTACCCGGTTCTGTACCCGATTTTAAGTATCAGAGGGCAGCGCTCGTACAAGTTAGGGGGGAAGATCAATGAATTTTTCATTGAAAGAAGACGCCCGTAGTCAAATTGAATATCCTGAAGAATTGTCGATCATATTTATCGGCAAGGAACTTTTCTATTCGAACCAAACGCTGCGAAGTGTCCAAAACGAATTCGGTGTTCGTGCATCAAGATACGAAAGCCTTGATGAGCTGATCGCCGAGACCGGAAATTTGGTTTCGTCCGAGCGCATTATTGTTGTGGATCAGATGATGCTCGAGGATTTGCTGACCCGTCCTGACGACTATTCCCGATTGGCGGAAACCGGGTGCCTTGCCTTCGCCTATCGCAAGCAAAGCCCGGCACGAACACTGTTTGAACGCTGGGATCGCACCAAATTCGGTAACGTTGGATATCTGCCGATGAACGTCGCACCAGACGTTTGGCGCGCGATATTGCGTCTTTTGATGCATGAGGAACTACACCTGCCGTGTTTTTTGGCCGATAGCCTATCTGCGACACCAAGTGCGCCAAGAACACCAATTGAAAAGCAACCAGCGACCCGAACCCGGTCGCCTGAAAAATTGCTGCGATATTCCAAACTGACGCGGCGCGAAAAGCAGGTTCTGCGGCTGGTATCGCAGGGAAAAAGCAACAAATCGATTGCGTCCAAGCTCGGCATAACCGAACACACCGTTAAACTGCATATGCACAACGTGTCTGGCAAAATCGATGTAAGCAATCGGACAGAAGCTGCGCATTTCTACTTTGAGGTCGCGCCTAATGAAGCGCGCAGCGCAGCCGTTGGATGAGGCTTTCGAAACACGGTTTGACCGGCTCATCCTATTGGTGGGCCGGCTTAACTATATGTGGACAAACACGGAAAGCCTGCTGATCCACTTGATTGCGGGGCTCACCGGGGCAAGCAAAGACGTTGCAGTGATCATCTTCCTGACCTTGAACACAACACGTGCTCGCATTGACCTGGTCGAACGCCTTGCCAAGATGGAGGGCCGCCCATCTGAAATCCGCGACCCAATCCTTGAACACACCCAGCGATTATCACGCTTGTCGTCCATTCGGAACAAATACAACCACTGCATCTATTCCTTTGATCAGGAAAGCGGAAATCCAAAAACCATACTTATGCGCATTGCTGATCGAAAGACCGACATCAAACTGGGCCGAGAAGATACGGTTGATGACAAAGCCATGAAGGAAATCGAGGATGTTGTCTCTCAACTCTCCAATGCAAACAAAGATATCTGGAAGTTAATAGCCCAACTGGGTTTTCCTGTCTGAGCTGAAACTGGTGCGGGCGGTGGGACTCGAACCCACACGGCACTAAGGCCTTCGGATTTTAAGTCCGATATGTCTACCATTCCATCACGCCCGCACATCACAGATGTGGTTCACTCGAACCGCACCGATGACGTGGGCAAACTCTTACAACCAACCAAAACGATTGAAAAGATACTCATTCGTCCGATCTTGGTTAGCATCTGCGAAGTAGCTCGTCGCTCACTCTCAGGCTGGACCATCTAACACCAAGCTTGACAGATTTCAGTCAATTCTATCACGTCGGCCCAACACCAAATCAGGGAGCGAGAGATGAAGTTAGTCAGCAACCCGTTTCGAAATGGGTCCAAGCTTGCAGATCAAGCGCCCTATCCTTCGGTTGAAACTGGGCGGTTGAGTCGTCATCGCTCATTTTGCCCAAACTTTGTTGCCACTTCACTGGTCGATGCGTCTGCGCTGGCACCTGTTGAAAATCTTTGGATCAAGGATGAACGCAGCCGGATGGGCCTTGGGTCGTTCAAAGCACTGGGTGCGGCCTATGTGATTGCCTGCCAGGCGCATGACATAACTGATACACCGGGCGAAAGTACCCTCAAGGGGCGCACCTATGTCACCGCGAGTGCAGGCAATCATGGGATGAGCATGGCGGCCGGGGCGCGCGTGTTCGGTGCGAACGCAGTTGTTTACATCGCAGAAACCGTTCCCGAAAGTTTCGCAGACCGATTGCGGGCTCAAAATGCCCAGGTCGTTCGGGCAGGCGCGGATTATGCGGCGAGCATGGAGGCGGCCAGTCAGGCGGCGCAAGAGGATGGCTGGATTTTGCTCTCAGACAGTTCCTGGGAAGGGTATATTGATCTCCCTCATCTGCTGATGGAGGGGTATCTGCAGATGGCCGTTGAAGCGGCTGAGCAATGTGCCGAAGCGCCGACTCATATTTTGCTGCAAGCTGGTGTGGGCGGTATGGCCGGGGCTGTTGCCGCCTATGCGCGGGTCGTCTGGGGCGATGCACCAAAGATCATCGTTGTCGAACCGGCCTCGGCCCCAGCATTACAGGCGAGCATCCAAGCGGGGCACTGTGTTTTTGCCGATGGCCCCGATAGCATCATGGGACGACTGGATTGCAAAGAACCTTCGTTGATCGCCCTGAATGGCCTTGCACGAGACGCTGATCTGTTTCTGACGCTGGAAGATTCTCAAGTCGCCGAGCACCTTCCAACTATGGCCAAGGCAGGTTTGGAAACCAGCGCCTCGGGCGGAGCTGGAATTGCCGCAGTTCTGAGCGCTGACGCACGCAAAGAAATGGGTATCGGTCCCGATGCCAAGGTGCTGTGCATGCTGACAGAACAGCCCGCATGACCGGTTTCAGTCCAGAGGAGTTCACAGCGCGGGTCGCACGGGCGCAAGACCGGATGCAGGCCACTGGTCTGTCCGCCCTGCTGCTGACAACCGAGCCAGAGATACGCTATTTCACTGGGTATCTCACCCGATTCTGGGAAAGCCCAACGCGGCCCTGGTTCTTGATCGTCCCTGCGAGGGGCAAGCCGGTTGCGGTAATACCTTCAATCGGCGCGGCGCTGATGGCGCAGACATGGATTGATGACGTTCGAACCTGGAGCGCACCGGACCTACAAGATGACGGCGTTTCCCTATTGGCTGACGCAATAACCGAACTAACACCTTCGGGAACCCAGATTGGCTGTCCCGATGGGCATGAGACACATATCCGAATGCCGTTGGCTGACCTAAGACGCCTCGAAACTGCAATTGGCACCCGCCAAATTACCGGCGACCACGGCATTCTTCGGGCGCTGCGCATGGTGAAATCCAAAGCCGAGATTGCAAAGATTCGCACCGCTTGCCAGATTGGTGCCCGTGCCTTTGCGCGCGTACCAGAAATTGCTTCGGTCGGGACACCGTTGGATCAGGTGTTTCGAAACTTTCAGCGGCTCTGCCTTGAAGAAGGCGCCGATTGGGTCCCCTATCTTGCCGGAGGCGCTGAGCAAGGCGGATACACCGATGTGATATCGCCTGCCCGGCCAACCCCGCTGCGTTTGGGTGATGTGCTGATGCTTGATACTGGGTTGGTTCACGATGGCTATTTTTGTGACTACGACCGAAATTGGTCGATCGGTCCAGCAAGCGCGCCGGTGCGTGCGGCCCATGCAAGACTGGTGGAAGCTTCGGATGCCGCATTCGAACAGGCGCGACCTGGTGTGACGGCGTCTCAACTGTTCCATACCATGAATAGTATTCTTACCGATGGCGGATCGGGTACGGATGCCGGGCGACTGGGGCACGGGTTGGGAATGTCGCTAACGGAGTGGCCCTCAATCATACCGAATGATCATACTGAATTGCGCCCCGGAATGGTGCTGACGCTGGAGCCAGGGATTGCCGTCAACGGCAAAATCCTCGTGCATGAAGAAAACATACTGATCACCGAGGGCGCACCCGAATTCCTGAGCCCTTGTATCGGGCCTGAAATTGCTGAGCTATGAGTAATTTGCCCTATACCCTGGATGCTGACGATCCCAGCGCCGCGCCAATGGGGCTGATTGTTTTGCAAACAGACGAAACCATCGAGCCCGAATTCCGCAGCCTCTTCTCGGATGATAAAAGCCCGCTATATGTCAGCCGCATTCCCAGCGGGGCTGAGGTCAACACAGACACTCTGGCGCAAATGGAAACCGACCTGCCCGCCGCCGCCGATCTGTTGCCAAAGGCGCGACCTTATCATGTTGTGGGCTATGGCTGTACCTCAGCCAGTTCCGTGATCGGTTCGGAACAAGTCGAGAAGATGGTCAAACAGGCCTGCGACACTGCAACAGTTACGAATCCTCTGCGCGCGGCTGCTGCTTGTGCCCGAAATCTAGGCGTATCTAAGTTCGCTCTGCTTTCTCCGTATATCGAAGAGGTAAACACCCCATTGCGGCGCGCATTCCTTGAACAGGGTATTTCGATGGATGTGTTCGGTACGTTTGGCGAATCCGAAGAGGCCAAAGTTGTGCGCATCTCGACCGATTCCATTGTTGAAGCGGCATCGAATCTTG
Source organism: Ruegeria sp. CE9 (assembly GCF_056537425.1). Lineage (NCBI taxonomy): Bacteria > Pseudomonadati > Pseudomonadota > Alphaproteobacteria > Rhodobacterales > Roseobacteraceae > Ruegeria > Ruegeria sp. CE9. The sequence goes on from NZ_JBQFRO010000003.1 coordinate 15,240, forward strand.
GCTCCGATCAGGCGGTCGATGCTGTGTTCCTTAGTTGTACAAACCTGCGCACGCTGGATGCGATTCCAAGGATCGAAGCCAAAATTGGCAAGCCCGTTCTTTCCAGCAACCAAAGTTTGGCCTGGCACATGAAGCAACTGAACATGTCGCAAATTTAGGCAAATGTGACGCTAAGGCGAAGCCAATCGCTTTACGGGCTTGCGACCATTTGTTAGCCTCGGCTTTACTGCACGAGAAGATCAATGAAATCCGGATCAACCGGGTAATCAATTGACGCAACAGGGGGTCTTGTGACCGACACAACCAGCGACGCCGCGTTTGTTGAATTTCAACGCGTTCAAAAGTCTTATGATGGCGAGAATCTCGTCGTCAAAGATCTCAACCTGGCAATGCCAAAGGGCGAATTTCTGACCATGCTCGGACCGTCCGGATCAGGTAAGACGACCTGCCTGATGATGCTTGCTGGTTTCGAAACCGCCACCCATGGCGAAATCCTTCTGGACGGAAAGCCCATCAACAACATTCCGCCGCATAAACGCGGCATCGGGATGGTGTTCCAGAACTACGCTTTGTTCCCGCATATGACCGTGGCCGAAAATCTCTCGTTCCCGCTTGAAGTCCGCAAGCTGGGCAAATCCGAGCGCGAGGAAAAGGTCAAGCGCGCCCTGGATATGGTGCAGATGGGCGCATTTGGTGGTCGTCGACCGGCGCAGCTTTCTGGCGGTCAGCAACAGCGGATCGCTTTGGCCCGCGCACTGGTGTTTGAACCCGAACTGGTTCTGATGGACGAGCCGCTGGGCGCGCTCGACAAACAACTGCGCGAACACATGCAGTTCGAAATCACCCGACTGGCGCATGAATTGGGTATCACAACCGTGTACGTGACCCACGACCAGACTGAGGCATTGACCATGTCCGACCGCGTCGCGGTGTTCGACGACGGCCGCATTCAACAGCTTGCTCCGCCGGATCAGCTGTATGAAGAGCCCGAAAACAGCTTTGTTGCGCAATTTATCGGTGAGAACAACACGTTGGAAGGCGTTGTCAAATCGATTGATGGCGATGCGTGCCTTGTGCAGTTGGATGATGGTTCGGAAATTGATGCGGTGCCGATCAACGTTCATGCCCCTGGCGAACGCACCAAGGTTTCGATCCGGCCAGAACGAGTTGAATTCAACAAGGACCGCCTGCATGCCGATGCGCATACGCTGAAGGCGACCGTCAAAGAGTTCATCTATATGGGTGACGTGTTCCGCTTCCGCATGTCGGTGGCTGGCAATGACGAGTTCATCGTCAAAACTCGGAACGCCCCCGATGCTATTCGGCTTCAGCCCGGTCAAGAGATCGATATCGGCTGGTTGGCCAAAGATTGTCGTGCGCTTGACGCATAGACCAAACCGTGCGGCACAAGCGCGGTTTCACTGAGGGACCTGCTGGCGAAAACCCGTGCGCCAGCTGACCATAGAACAAACGGGATGTACTGGGAGTAACACATGAAACCAACAAAATCACTGCTGACCGCAGCGGCTCTGGCAACAGCGGCTGGTGGCGTGTCCGCCGAAGAGATGACTATCGTCTCGTGGGGTGGCGCCTATTCCAAATCGCAGCTCAAGGCCTATCACGAGCCCTATTCGGAAAAAACCGGGGTTACCATTCTGAATGACGACAGCTCGAACGAAGCTGTGGCCAAGCTTCGTGCTATGAACGAAGCGGGCAACATCACCTGGGATGTGGTTGACGTTGTGGCAGCGGATGCAATCCGTCTGTGCGACGAAGGATTGGCGATGGAGATCGATTTCGATACTCAACTTGCCGCCGCACCGGATGGAACACCTGCGTCAGAGGACTTTGGTGAACTGCTGGTGAGCGACTGCTTTATCCCTCAGATCGTCTATTCGACGACCTTCGGCTATCGCACTGATCTTGTCGGTGACAACCCGCCGACCGAAATCTGCGCCGTGTTCGATCTTGAGAACTATCCCGGCAAGCGGTCTCTGGAAAAGCGCCCGATCAACAACATGGAGTGGGCCCTGCTGTGCGACGGTGTTGCCAAGGATGACGTCTATGACGTGTTGGCAACCGAAGAAGGGCAGAACCAGGCGCTGGCTAAGCTCGATACTATTAAGGACAGCGTCGTCTGGTGGTCTGCAGGTGCGGATACGCCCCAGCTGCTTGCGGATGGCGAAGTGGTTATGGGGTCAACCTATAACGGTCGTTTGTTCAGCGTGATCGAAGAACAGAACCAGCCGGTCGCGATGCTCTGGGATGCGCAGGTATTCGATCTGGACGGCTGGATCATCCCGACAGGTCTGAGCGAAGAGCGTCAACAGCGCGCTCTGGACTACATCATGTTCGCGACCGACACCCAGCGTCTGGCGGATCAGGCCAAGTACATCTCGTACGGTCCGGCCCGCGCGTCTTCCGCTCCGCTGGTTGGTCAGCACGCCGATCTGGGTATCGACATGGCACCTCACATGCCGACCGATCCGGAAAACGCAAAGAACACGTTCCTGTATAACTACGAGTTCTGGGCGGACTACCGCGATGATATCGACGCCAAATTCCAGGCGTGGCTGGCGCAATAAGCGCATGATTTCATAAGATTGTCGGGGGCGGTCTTGCGCCCCCGACCCCAAAAGGACCCAAGGGGCACCGATGACTGACGCCACCCAACAAAACTCCGGGCCGATGTTGGCCGCTGACGGAACGCCACTCAAGCAATCGCTGGCGCGGTCACTGCGGCGGCAAAAACTCCGGGCACTTATGCTGGTGGCTCCGTTGCTACTGTTTGTGCTGTTCTCGTTCATCGTGCCTATTGCCGCGATGCTGTTCCGCTCGGTCGAAAACAGCATTGTGCAGGAAACGCTGCCCCAAACAGTCGAAGCCCTGCAAAATTGGGATGAAACAAGCGGTGAACTGCCGGATGAGGCCGTTTATGACGCCTTTGTTCGCGACATGATTGTCGCCATTGACAACAAGACCCACACCCGCCTGGGCTCGCGTTTGAACTACGAAGAAACGGGTATGTCTTCGATGTTCCGCCGGTCCGGTCGCCAGATCAACAAACTGGACCCCGAGGCAGATGGCCCGTTCAAGGAACAAATCATCGAAATACACGATGGTTGGGGCGAACCAAAAACATGGGCAGTCATCAAAACCCATTCGCCAGCCATCACCAACGGCTATTTCCTGAACGCAGTCGATATGCAGCGCACGCCCGAGGGCGCGCAGGCGCAGCCCGAGGATAAACAGATATTGATCAAGCTGTTCGGGCGAACGCTGTTCATGTCGCTGGTAATCACCGGCGCCTGCATCCTTCTGGCCTATCCGGTGAGTTATTTGCTAGCGACGCTGCCGATGCGCGTGTCGAACCTGTTGATGATATTGGTCCTGTTACCCTTCTGGACATCCCTTCTGGTACGTACCTCGGCCTGGAAGGTGATGTTGCAACAACAGGGTGTGATCAATGATACGCTTGTTTGGCTCGGGCTGGTGGCGGATGATGCACGGCTGATCATCATCAACAACCAAATCGGCACCATCATCGCTATGACGCATATCCTGCTGCCATTCATGATCCTGCCGATGTATTCGGTGATGCAAACGATACCGCACTCTTACACCCGAGCCGCGAAGTCCATGGGTGCGACGAATTGGACGACCTTCTGGCGGATTTATTTTCCGCAATCCATTCCGGGCATCGGCGCGGGTTCGATCCTCGTGTTCATTCTGGCGATCGGCTACTACATCACGCCGGAAATCGTGGGCGGCACCAAAGGTGTCTTTATCTCGAACCGGATTGCGTACCACATCTCATCCTCGTTGAACTGGGGACTCGCGGCGGCACTGGGGACGATCCTACTGGGCGTCGTGCTACTGCTCTACTGGGTCTACGACAAGATCGTAGGCATTGATAACGTGAAGCTGGGATAATCGATATGGCCGCACTTACACCGATATCCCGCAAACCTCTGTCCATGGTTCTGCCTAGCGTTGCACTGGCGGGCGCCTTCGCCGGCATCTTCGTTGGTGCAGGTAATGGCTCGATCCTACTTGGCATCGTGGGCGGAGCAGCCCTGATCGCCGCCCTCGCCTGGGTGTACATCACAGTGATCAAAAACGAAAAACTGGCCCGATGGATCAACATACTGGGCTTTGGCATCATTGGCTTTCTGGTCGCTGGCGCGATGGGTGGCGTATTGGGCCTGTTGGGCGGCTGGTTCTTTGTCTGGTTTATCTACTGGCTGTACGAAGGCCGCTATCGCCAGAAACTGTTGCCGTATCTGACTCCGAAGCAGGTGTTCTATCACTACCTGTTCCGAGTAATCTGTGGCGCGATCTTCGTCTTCCTGATCACTCCGATCCTTGTCGTGCTACCACTGTCGTTCAACGCGCAGGACTTCTTTACCTTCACGCCCGAGATGTTGCGGTTGGACCCCGAGGGGTATTCGCTCAAGCACTACCGCGATTTCTTTACCAACAATGAATGGCAGCGCAGCTTCAAGAACTCACTTATCATCGCGCCGATTGCGACCGTAATTTCGGTTTCGCTCGGCACGCTGGCTGCCATCGGCCTCAGCCAAAGCCATGTACCTGGCCGCCGCGCTATCATGGGTATCCTGATTTCGCCGATGATCGTACCGCTTATCATCTCGGCCACAGGGATGTTCTTCTTCTACAGCGATATCGGGCGCTTCATGGAAGGTACGCTGGGTATGAACAAGAACTTCGTGGGCTATTTGAAAGTCATCCTTGCCCATGCCGTACTGGGCATTCCCTTCGTGATCATCACCGTAACTGCAACACTGGTAGGCTTTGACCGCTCGCTGACACGGGCGGCGGCAAATATGGGCGCAGGTCCGGTCCGGACGTTCTTCAAGATCCAGATGCCACTGATCTTGCCGGGCGTGATCTCCGGTGGTTTGTTCGCTTTCATTACTTCATTCGACGAAGTGGTTGTGGTGCTATTTGTTGGCTCAGCCAGCCAGAAGACCTTGCCTTGGCAGATGTTCACGGGCCTACGCGAACAGATCAGCCCGACCATTCTGGCGGTGGCAACGATCCTTGTTGTGATCTCGATCGCACTGCTAACAACAGTCGAGTTGTTGCGCCGCCGGTCAGAGCGTCTGCGGGGTCTTTCCCCCGCTTGACGCAGGCCCGCGCGTGATCTAACGATTCATTTGTTCTTCCCAGCCGCGATGGCGTCGCGGACACACTGGGATGATCGGCTCTCGAAACCCGAGACCGCCTGTCCTGAACGCCGGGACAAGTGGCCGGGTTTGTCGCCCGGCATATATGAGAGACCTTGTGATGACAGACACAACAAAACGCCCCGAATTTTTCACCTGCCACAACGGCGATAAGGCCCTCTTGATATTCAGCAAGGGTGAATATGATCGCCGCCTTGGCGCGTTGCGCGCCATCATGGCCAAACATGACATCCCCGCTGTCCTGCTGACCTCGATGCAGAACATCGCCTATTATTCTGGCTTTCTGTACTGCTCTTTTGGCCGGCCCTATGGCTGCGTAGTAACGCAGGATGCCTGCACCACCGTCTCGGCCAATATCGATGCGGGCCAGCCGTGGCGGCGCTCGGTTGAAGATAACGTGATCTATACCGACTGGAAGCGCGACAATTACTGGCGTGCCGTGGCGAACCTGATCGGTGGCGCGAAACGGATCGGTATCGAAGGCGACCACATGACCCTCGCTGCCCGCAATACGGCGCTTGATATGCTTGGGTCGCCAGAACTGATCGACATCGCGCCTGACACAATGTTCGCCCGCATGGTTAAATCAGCAGAAGAGATCGAATTGATCAAAGGTGGCGCGCGCACCGCAGATGTCGGCGGCGCAGCCATCCACGCGGCGATTCGCGAAGGCGCGACCGAGATTGAAATTGCCATGGCTGGTCGCGATGCGATGGAAGAGGAAATCGCCCGCGCCTACCCCGATGCCGAATATCGCGACACATGGGTTTGGTTCCAGTCCGGCCTCAACACAGATGGTGCCCATAACCCGGTGACCAAACGGGCGCTGCAAAAGGGCGATATCCTGTCGCTGAACACCTTCCCGATGATCTCGGGCTATTACACCGCGCTGGAGCGTACTCTGTTCCTGGGCGAGCCCGACGCCGACAGCCTGCGCTTGTGGAAAGCCAACGTGGCGGCCCATGAGCTGGGCCTGAGCCTGATCAAGCCCGGCGCAACATGCTCGGGCATCACGGCTGAGATCAACCGTTTCTTCGCTGATGAGGGCCTGCTGCAATATCGCTCGTTCGGATACGGTCACTCATTCGGCATCCTCAGTCACTATTACGGGCGCGAGGCTGGTCTGGAGCTGCGCGAGGACATCGATACAGTTTTGGAGCCCGGTATGGTCGTCTCAATCGAACCAATGCTCTGGATCCCCGAGGGTCAGCCCGGTGCAGGCGGCTATCGTGAGCATGACATTCTTGTGGTTGGTGAAGATGGAGCCGAGAACATCACCGGCTTCCCTTACGGTCCCGGCCACAATATCATTGGTGCCTAAATATATAAGTGGTGGGGCCGTTGGCCCCAACTTTTATCGCTGGGCGCGTTCGTGAAAGATAAAGCCCAGAAAATTCAGAAGAAGCTGCGCGGCCAATATCTGGGTGCTCTCGGTCGGATCATAAGCAGGCGCGACCTCGACCAAATCGATGCCCGCAACATCACCGCGTTTGACCAGTCCCTGCAGGATTTCCAGCACATCATAATAGAGGAAACCCCCATGGCTGGGCGTGCCCGTGCCCGAAGCGATCGACGGGCAAAACGCATCGATGTCAATGGTCACATAGTACCGCGCGCCTTCTGGAATTCGCGCCAAAACCGCCTCAGCCCCCAATTTGCGAACCTGTCGCACCGATAGGATATCCGAGCCGCGTGCACGGGCGTCTTCGTACCCTTCCTTCGCGGTGGATGAGACATTTCGAATGCCCAGCTGCGTCATTCCTGAGACATAGTCTTTCTCGATCGCGCGCCGCATCGGGTTGCCGTGCCCGGCTGTGACTCCGTGGCGTTCATCGACAAAATCAAGATGCGCGTCGATCTGCACCACGTGGATAGGCCCGTTCTTCGCGCAATTTTCGGCAAAGGCATTGATGCAAGGAATGTTGATCGAATGATCCCCGCCGATGGTCACAGGCAATGCGCCTGCTTGCAGGATTTTGCCTACCCCAAATGCGATGTTGGCGTGGCTCTCTTCGGTCTTGGTATGAATAATATCCGCATCGCCTAGATCAACCATCCGCACCGAGCCGTCCAGATAAGTCGCATCATCTTCGTGGTCGTAGGCCCCGGCATGACCGAAACTGAACAGGGTCGACGCCTCGCGCACCGCGCGTGGTCCAAACCGCGCACCTGGCCGCCATTGGGTCCCGAAATCAAATGGCGCGCCGAGAACGGCGATATCAGCTTCGATCTGATCCCAATCCGCTACATAAGGCGATTTCGCAAAGGTCGAAATACCCACAAAGGGTAGATTCAATCGCCCCGCCTCATAGCCATGATCCTGCATCGATTATTCCTTCTTCATTCACGAGCCTGTGGCGGATTTCATCAAGTGCGCCAAGGTCCACACTAGCATCGGTTTATCATGATCGCAGGTGGCAGTGATGTCGAGATGCCCTGCAATAGACAACAAGGTTACAACACGCTCACGCGGGTGTTTCGTGTGTGTGATCGGCTTTGCGGGCAAACTGCGCCTGGACCTAACCGGAGGACGCCATGTCGATCACACGCCGCAGCTTTGCAAGCCTGTTGGGGGCCGGGATCACTCTGCCTTCAACGCTTTGGGCGCAAGAAGACCCTGTATTTGAGGCCGTGCGCTCCACCGTGTTCGGACGGCAGGCTGAGTTTGAGGCCGGGATGGCGTTCCTGACACAGCGCGGCAATCCGGACGTTGTGCCCGCGCTTTTGACTGCCATGCGGTTTAGTCGACGAGAACGCGATATCGCTGTGGTCATGGAGGCGCTGACGGGTGAGACCCACGGCACCGACTGGTTCGAATGGATGCTCTGGCAAGAAGCAAACCCCCAGATCAAACCTCATCACTCACTCATTCCGTTCAAACGCGAGGTTTTGCTTGGGATTGACGAAAATTTCGAACTGTTTCTGCGACCGGAATACCTGCAACCCGAAAAGATGAAGATCCGGCTGGAAGAGATCTCATGGGGCGGGGTCGTCAAAGACGGCATACCATCTTTGGATAACCCCAAGCTCATTTCGGCAAAGCGCGCCGATTACATGAAGGACGATGATCTCGTCTTTGGCGTTTCGATCAATGGCGACGTCCGGGCTTATCCCCTGCGGATCATGGGCTGGCACGAGATGTTCAACGAAGTGATCGGGGGCGTTCCGGTTGCATTGGCTTACTGTACGCTCTGCGGGTCGGGCATTCTGTTCGAAACCAAAGTCGAAGGTTTGCCGAAGCCTCTGGTCTTTGGCTCTTCAGGATTCCTTTACCGCTCAAACAAGCTGATGTTCGACCGTGAGACCCATTCGCTGTGGAACCAATACACTGGCAAACCGGTTGTTGGCCCGCTGGTCGATAGCGGGATCGAGTTGAAGCAGCGGCCAGTGGTTATTACACGCTGGGATAATTGGAGGGCCTCACATCCCAACACCAAAGTCCTGTCGCTGAGCACCGGGCATCGGCGGAACTATGGCTCGGGCGTTGTGTATCGCGAATATTTTGCGTCGCCCGAGTTGATGTTCCCAGCATTGGTTGATCAACGACAGCATCGGCAGAAGGACTATGTATTTGCCGTGCGTCAGTTCGGTGCAGCGCGCGCATGGCCGCTGGAGGCGTTCAAGAGCAAGCCGGTTATCAATGACGCGATTGGCGGGCGTGCATTGATGCTGATGGGTGACCCGAATAAACGCAGCGTGCGGGCCTATGAGCGCGGAACGCACCAGTTCCGCGCAACAACGGACGGTGGTCTGCTGGATGAGGCAGGCAACACGTGGCGCGTGACCGAAGCGGCGCTGATATCCCCGGATGGTACACAACTGCCGCGCGTGGCCGGACATATCTCATATTGGTTTGCATGGGATAATTATCTGGGCGATGCCGCCAGCGTCTATGACGGTTGATCAGGAATGCTCCTCGGCCGCCGTCGCAGCCAGTGCGCGGTTATAGGCCTTGAGCGCATCAATGTGATACAGCGCGCCAACCGGGTTTTCGCAACCGTCCTTGTCGATGATCACCACCGGAATACAGGGAATATCATCGCGGTCGAAATAGGGCATTGCAGCCTCAAGCGTCGCGCTGGCCTTGACGCAAAGGCCTTGCGCGATCAGGGCTTGCGCCTCGTCCTTGGTAATCGACCTTGCGTCACCCAAGGGCCGCATAACAGCACCTGCGCGCAGCATTGCCAGCAGATAGGCCTGAGGACCAGCCGCCAGATGCACGTTGCGGCGTTCAAGCTGGGTGAGGAAGAAGGACCGATCTACCAGACGAGACGCCAACGCCGTAGACATAGAGACCGAGACCATCACGGCGAGGCCGATCTGCCAATCTCCGGTCAGCTCAAATACGATCAGCGTAGTTGAAATCGGTGCGCCCAGCACGGCTGCTGCAACTGCTCCCATCCCGGCAAAGGCATAGAGCGTATGAGTGCCTGATACATCCGGCAGCAATCCGGTAGCGATCAGGCCAAAGGCCAGCCCTGTCAGCGCTCCGATCATCAAGGCTGGTGAAAACACACCGCCCCCCATGCGTCCGCCCATGGTGATCGCGACAGCGACGGTTTTGATGACAGCAAACAGGATAGCGGTGGTCAACACCAAGTCTCCGGTCAGGGCGCGGATCGTGGTTTCGTACCCGACGCCGATGATATGCGGAAACCAGATCGCCAGCAGGCCCAGCATGGCCCCCGAGACACCCGGGCGAAGCCATCGCGGCAAAGATAGGCGGCTTTGGATGTGATTTCCGATATCCTCAGCGAAGAAGATCGAGCGCATAAGCAGCAACGATACCAGACCGCAGATCAGACCAAGGATCAGAAAGGCGGGCAGTTCGACATAGAATTGCAGCGAACCGGGCGTGTCCAATGTGAATTCTGTAACGTCGCCATAGGCGAGCCGGTTGATCACCGTGCCCGCGACCGAGGCGATGACGATGGGCGCAAACGCGTGAACCGCAAAATGGCGCAGAACCACCTCAAGCGCGAAAAGGGCCCCGGCGATAGGGGCATTGAAGCTGGCTGAAACGGCGGCCGCCACAGCACAGCCCAGCAAGTCGCGTCCCGTGATGCCGTCAGCATGGATTCGGTCGCTGACCCAGGTAGAGATGACGCCGGCCATGTGCACAACCGGCCCTTCCCGCCCCGTGGACCCCCCCGAACTGAGCGTGATGAGCGAGGCAAAAAACGAAGCGATCCCGGCCTTTTTCTCGACCCGGCCATCAGTGATGGCGGAACCTTCCATCACATCCGCAACCGAGCGCACCCGGCCGTCATCTGTGAACTTGTGCAGGATGACCCCGACGACCAATCCTCCGACCACGGGGGTCAGGAATATCCAGAGCCAGTGAAGCTTTTCGGCATGGCTATGCAGAAACAGGATGTCCTCGGTGCTATAGAGATAAGCCTGCAACGATGAGATCGCCATACGGAAGCCAAGCGCCATAAAGCCTGCGGCGATCCCGATGACCAAAGCGATAAACCAGAACTGAATTTGGCTGGGCCCACGATGCCGCATCACCCGCCATGCATCCCGCAGCGCCGAGAGCGCCTGGTTGAGCTGATTGCGCAGCACGGTGCGGGTCGATTGGGTCATTGGCCCTCGGCTGGGATGATCACCTGACCCTTAGTAAGCCACGCACGGGTCAGAGAAAAGTCGGTTCACGACAACATGCTCACAGAATGCGTGTTATGCATCCAATAGGGCACGGGCAGCGGCTCGGGCTTCGTCGGTAATGGTGTCGCCTGCGACCATCCGGGCGATTTCATCTACGCGATCAGGCTTGGCCAGCGGGATCACCGTCGACAAGGTCTGATCCCCTGTCACCTGTTTCTGCACCCGCCAATGATGCGCGGCTCGGGCGGCCACCTGTGGCGAATGCGTCACCACCAAAACCTGTCCGCCTTGCGCCAGCGCAGCCAGACGACGGCCAACCGCATCAGCAGTGGCCCCGCCGACGCCGCGATCGATCTCGTCGAAGATCATTGTGCGAGCACTGTCATCGCCGGTCAGGCAAACCTTGAGCGCAAGCAAGAACCGGCTGAGTTCACCACCTGAAGCGATCTTGTTTAACGGCCCAGAAGGTGCGCCAGGGTTTGTCGCCACGGTAAAGGCCACTGCATCAGTGCCTTCGGGGCCGGGCTCTGCTGCAGTAATTTCTGTCTGGAACACAGCGCGTTCCATTTTCAGTGGTGCGAGTTCAGCCATCACAGCGCTATCCAGAGCCTGAGCCGCCGAGCGGCGCAAATCGCTCAGCGCAGCGGCGGCGCTGTCATATGTGGCCTGCGCGGCCTCCACAGCGGCGCGCTTGTCGGAAAGATCGGCGTCGCCAGCATCAAGCCGACCCAGACGGTCACGCAGGGTTTCGGCAAATGTGCCCAGATCATCCGGGGCGACGTCATGCTTTCGGGCCAGCGCGCGGATGGCAAACAGACGCTCTTCGGTCTGTTCCAGTTCCGCCGGGTTGAAATCCAATGCCTGTAGACACGCATTAACACCGTCCTGCGCCTCGCCCAGCTCAATCAAAGCTCGGCCCAAGGCCGCGATGGGTTGTTCCAACTGACCACCCGCATTGTCTGAGACCCCTTCGAGCCAGCGCACAGCGTCGGCCATGGCGCCTTCGGCACCGTCCCCTCCAAGCAACGAAAATGCGCGGGCCACATCGTCACGGATGCGTTCGGCCCCTTGCATCATACGACGCCGCGCGTCGAGATCAGCGTCCTCACCTGGTTGAGGATCAAGCTGATCCAGTTCCCCTACAGAGTGACGCAGGAACTCTTCCTCGGCGCGCATGGCCTCTAGTGCCGCCTCAGTCTGAGCCATTGCTTTGCGGGCACGTGACACTTCGGACCATGAGGCACGGACAGACCCAAGCCGATCCTTTGCCCCGGCATACGCATCCAACATCGCACGATGACCGCGCGGGTTCAGCAACCCCCGGTCATCATGTTGGCCATGAAGTTCGATTAGCGTCTCGGACAACGCCCGCAGCACCTCGCCCGAACAGCGACGATCATTGACCCACGCAGTTTTGCGGCCCTCAGCCGTATTGATCCGGCGCAGGATCAGTTCCTCGCCCCCCGGCAACCCTGCCTCGGCCAGAACCGCATGGGCAGGGTGATCTGCGGAGAGTTCGAACTCAGCCACAACCTCGCCCTGCGCGGCGCCCTGTCGGACCAATTCGGCACGTCCACGCCAGCCCAGAACAAAGCCCAGCGAATCCAAAAGGATCGATTTCCCCGCACCGGTTTCACCCGTCAAAGCGTTGAGGCCCGGCTGGAAGGTCAGTTCCAACCGGTCGATGATCAGCATGTCGCGGATATCGAGGGTGCGCAGCATAGGATCTTTAGCGTCCCAAGCCTTTAGCCATGGCCGTTATAACCACTCACCCTTGACTGTTTGGCGATAGATCGTGCTGAGCCAATTGTTGCCACGGCTCTTGAGATCCAGACCGCGTGAGGTCAGCAGCGTATAGCCCGCATCGTACCATTCCGAAGACTGATAGTTATAGCCCAGGATCGCACCGGCTGATTGCGCCTCGTCGACCAGACCCAGCGCCAAATATGCCTCGATCAGACGATAGAGCGCTTCGGCGGTGTGGGATGTCGTCTGGAAATCCTCAACCACGACACGGAATCGATTAATCGCAGCGGTAAAATGATCCTGACGCAGATAATAGCGCCCGATCTCCATCTCTTTACCAGCCAGGTGGTCGAATGCGAGATCAAATTTCAATACAGCTGAGGTGGCGTATTCGCTGTCCGGGTAGACCTCGATCACCGTTCGCAACGCTTGCAATGCCTGAAAGGTCAAGCCCTGGTCACGCCCCACTTCGTCGATCTGGTCATAGTAGCTGAGCGCCAGAAGGTACTGGGCATATGCCGCATCTTCATCTGTGGGATAGAAATCGATGTACCGTTGCGCGGCGGCTCGGCTTTCTTCGTAGTTCTTGTCAGTGTGAAACGAGAACGCCTGCATAATCAGCGCGCGCTTCGCCCAATCAGAATAAGGATAAAGCCGTTCAACTTCAGAAAAATACCAAGCTGCATCGTCCGAGCGATTCTGAGACAGCTCGTACTCGCCCCTGGTATAAATCTGTTCGGGGGTGAAACCTTCGAGATTTTGATCGCGATCGGCCCCTTTTCTTCCAAAAAGGCCACCATCCCCGCATGCGGTCAAAGTTGCTGCCAGAAGAAGCGCGCCTGCGATTCTGACTGCCGCTTTGGTGCCAACCATTCCGCCCATCCTTGTCATTTATTTCGTGGGAATTACCCCTGATCGGGCCTCGGTTTAGCACATAAAATTCCAGTGCAAAACGCCTTATCCGCACTCATGCCGCAAATGTCGCCAGAGTTGATCAGATCACGCAACCTGCGGGATTTCGCTGCGCACAAGGCCCTGCCCCGGCAGACGCGCAGCCTGTTCAGGGGTGCAAAGCACTGGGCGAATTGCACCGGGTGTCTCAAAAAGTTTGCGCAAAAGGGTGTTGGTCATGGAGTGACCCGATTTCTCACCAACAAAGCGCCCCAGAATCGGGCCACCTGCCAGATAGAGATCACCCAACGCGTCCAGCATTTTATGGCGCACTGCTTCGTCCGCGTGGCGAAAGCCACCCGGCGTCAAGACTTCGTCACCTTGAACGACAACAGCGTTGTCCAGCGTTCCACCCAAGGCCAATCCATTTTCGCGCATCGCTTCAACGTCGGTGCGACGGCAGAACGTGCGGCTGTCGCAAAGCTCACGTGCAAACGAGCCATTGCGCATGTCCAGAACCTTGGTCTGGCTGCCAATGGCGTCGTCTTCGAAATCAATGTGGAATTCGATCTCCAAACCTTCGGCGGGTGTAATCGATGCCTTCGCGCCCTCGCGTTCAACGGAAACCGGCTTGAGCACCTCATACGCCAGAACGGGGCTCGCTTGGCGACGTACGCCTTTAGCCATGATCCCTTGAACGAAGGCAACCGATGAGCCATCCATGATCGGGACTTCGGGGCCATCAATCTCGATCAGTGCGTTGTGCACGCCGCATCCGGCAAGTGCTGCCATGATGTGTTCGACAGTCGATACCGAAACGCCAGCCTCATTGACCAGCCGCGTGCAGAGAGGCGTCCGTTCAACAACATCATAGATCGCAGGGATCAGCGCATTGCCCAACTCAATATCAGTACGCTTGAACCAAATCCCATGACCCGCAGCAGCCGGTTTCAGAACCATCGTCGCAGGCTTACCGCTATGTAGTCCGACGCCCGTAAACGTGACCGAAGATTTGAGCGTATGTTGCAAAATTGGCCTCAGCGCATTGTGTCCAGCCTGTCTGGGGCTGTGTTGCACCCTCACCTAAGGAACGGGGCGTCAAGGCTCAACTCACTCTTTGCAACCGAATGAAACATGTATGTGACACATCGGCAAAACCCTGCTCACACGAGGCCAATGCCCTGTTATTCAACAAAAAAGGGCTGCCAGATGGCAGCCCCTATTAGTGATTTTGTTACCGCGATCAGTTCGCTTGACGCCGCAGGAAGGCAGGAATTTCGATACGCTCCTGATCCGGATCAACCTCGTCCTGAACAGGTGCCGTCGCGTCAACCGACCGCATAGCCGGCTGTTGGCGCACTGCTTGAGCAGGCGTATCAGTCGCGTGACCCGTCATCCGGTCGATCAAACGGTTGAAGCCAAACCGCGGGCGATCTTCTGCCGCTGGCTGCGCTTGTGGGGCCGGTTCGCGAGGGGCTTCGGGCGTCGGACGCAGCCGGTTCGAGGGCACTTTCTGAACGGCAGCCTGCAGCCGCTGCATCGCTTCTGGCGAAGGCGTGCCGGGGGTCGGGGCGCGCTCTGCGACGTAGTCATCGACGGCCTCTTCAACCTCAGGCTGCGGCTCGAACTGCGCGACCTGAGGCTGATACGCGGGCGGAGGCAGCCCGTCATCATCCTGCTCGGCGGCAGGCTGTTCGTCTTGCCAGCCTTCGTTGAACTCAACATCCTCGATCGATTCAAACAGCGTCGGAGCGATGTTTTCCTCTTCCGCGACTTGAGCTTCGGCGGCAACCGGCTCTTGCGGTTGCTCTTCCGCAGAAACGGTGCGGGTCAATGGCGCTGACATCGAGCGGCGCGCAACCGGCACATCGTCGGTCTTTTCGCTGGCGTCGATACCCGTCGCGACGACGGACACACGCATGCCGCCCTCCATCTCGGTGTCGAGGGTAGAACCGACGATGATATTCGCCTCGGGGTCCACTTCCTCGCGGATGCGGTTGGCAGCTTCGTCCAGCTCGAACAGGGTCAGGTCGTGTGCACCAGTGATGTTGATCAGCACGCCCTTGGCACCCTTAAGGCTGATTTCGTCCAGCAGCGGGTTGGCAATCGCCTTCTCGGCCGCCTGAATGGCGCGATCTTCGCCGGTTGCTTCGCCGGTACCCATCATCGCCTTGCCCATCTCGTCCATCACGGCGCGAACGTCAGCAAAGTCGAGGTTGATCAGGCCCGGGCGCACCATCAAATCGGTGACACCTTTGACACCCTGGTACAGAACATCATCGGCCATCGAGAACGCCTCGGTGAACGTGGTCTTTTCGTTGGCCAGACGGAACAGGTTCTGGTTGGGGATAATGATCAGCGTGTCGACAACCTTTTGCAGGGCATCCACGCCGTCTTCGGCCTGACGCATGCGCTTAGCCCCTTCAAACTGGAAGGGTTTGGTCACAACGCCAACCGTCAGAACACCCAATTCCCGTGCCGCCTGCGCGATGATCGGAGCAGCCCCAGTGCCAGTGCCGCCGCCCATACCGGCTGTGATAAAGCACATATGCGCGCCAGCCAGATGATCCACGATCTGTTCGATGCTTTCTTCAGCCGCCGCCGCGCCCACGGTCGGACGGGCACCTGCACCCAGCCCTTCGGTGACTTTGACACCCAGCTGCACCCGCGCCGATGAGCGGCTTTGCTGTAACGCCTGAGCATCAGTATTCGCGACGACAAATTCAACGCCGTCCAGCTGTTTTTCAATCATGTTGTCGACGGCGTTGCCCCCAGCGCCGCCAACGCCAAATACGGTAATCCGAGGCTTGAGTTCGTCGTGCCCGGGCATCGAAAGATTTAATGTCATGCTCTGTCCGCCTGTTTTATATGTTGCCGCAAAATGCGGTTTTTTCTGACCTATCCACAGATTATTTTACTGTGTCATTTCGGAAACGTCACCAGAAAAATCGCACGAATCCACAAAATATGGAGGAAATAAGGCAGCAAACAGCGGCATTTCGCTGCTACCGCGACATATTGAGGCAATTGGACAATGCACCACTACACACAGAAAAACCCACACGCCTTGCAGGGGGTGTGCTAACTTGTTGTTCACTCGTTTGATCGCGGAAAACTGCTCAACGTCCTGCCGCTGGGCCTCTGTCGGGCCTTGGGTACATCTTGCGGGAATTTGGCCCTGCCTGCAACCGATTTCTTCAGCCCAATGGTACACTTGGGCAGTTCAAGCCGTCCTCTGAGATGCTGCGAACTTCTTGCGTTTCGCTGCCAACAAAGCGGGCCAAACGAACCATCAGCCGATCATTATGCAGAAATGGCCACCAGCAGACCGGCAAGCCATTAGGCGCGTCATCATAAAGAAAACAAATCTGGCCGTTTGGCGTGGTGATCTGCCCATAGACACACCCCCGCCCCTCCATCCGCCAGACCGAGTGATTGGGGCTGAGAAACTCCTCAGTCCCCACCAGCAAACCGCTGCGGATTTCGTGAAACGTGATGGTTTTTCCGACGACGGCGTTCAAAAACGCCTCGGGCGTGATCAGAGTTTGCGCCGTGGCCGCAGCTGGCCAGAAGGCCGCGCCAAGTGCCATCCGGCGCAGGGTTTTACCAATTGTCACGGAACCAGCGCACGGCGCGCTTGAAGGGCCGCGCGGCATAGGTATCGACCGGGATTTCAAAATCCCACCATTCGTCCTGCGGATGCGCCGCAAATAGGCTAAGCCCCACCGCCGAAGAAAAGCCCGGCCCGGTCGCGGATTGCGGCAAGCCGTGGACACGCAGCGGGCGGCCCAAACGCACCCGTTGTCCCAGAATACGGCTGGCCAGACCGTCGAGGCCCATGATTTGGCTGCCACCACCGGTCAGCACGATCTGCTGGCTGGGCAGATGGTCAAAACCTGCGGCGTCCAAGCGTGTGCGGACCTCTTCCAGAATCTCCTCGACGCGTGGCCGCATGATGCCGATCAACTCGGCGCGACTGACGGTGCGGCGGTCATGCTCCCAATCGCCAGTGTCGCCGCCGATATCGATCAGGTCACGGTCATCGGCACCGGTGGCGTGTACACCGCCATTGAAAGTTTTAATCCGTTCGGCAACCGCAGCGGGAACGCCAAGGCCCATGGAAATATCGCTGGTCACGTGATCGCCACCCATGCGCACGCAATCGGCATAGATCATGTGTTTCTTCATGAAGATCGAAATGCTGGTGGTGCCTCCGCCCATGTCGATGCAGGCCGCACCCAGCTCTTGTTCATCCTCGACCAGCGCCGAGATGCCGGACACATAAGCCGAATTCGCGATCCCGGCCAATTCCAGATCACAGCGCTTGATGCAGCGCACGATGTTCTGTATCGCCACCGCGTCGACCGTGAGCATATGCATATCCACGGCCAGGCTTTGACCAAGTTGCCCGCGCGGGTCGATAAGACCGGAGCGGTTATCGAGCGCGAAATTCACAGGCTGCGCATGCAGCACTTCGCGCCCCTCGCCATAATCCGGCACATCACAGGCATTCAGGACGCGGCCGACCTCGGCCTCGGTCACCAATTGCCCTTCCAGATCGACCTGTGCGTCCAGACCGTAAGAGCGCGGGTTGGCCCCGGAAAATGAGGCTATAACATGATCGACACGGATATCCGCCATCTTCTGAGCCGCCTGTAGCGCCGTGCGGATGGCCCGTTCGGTTTCCTGCATCGCAGTAACCTCGCCGAAATGCACCCCGCGCGAGCGTGTCGTCGCCGCGCCAATAACCCGGAACCCAATCTGACCCGCCATTGAGCCGATCGAGTTATCCTCGGACAACCGCCCTGTCCCGTCGAAGCGCAAGACGAGGCAGGCGATTTTCGAACTGCCCACGTCCAGAATGGCGACAACACCGCGTTGCATCGCCTGCCGGCGCATCTGCCGCATGGCGCGTTGGGACTGATAAAGATCGGTCATCATAGTCGTTACTGCCCGCTACTCACATCTACTTTTGTGTTCCACCAGTCTGCGCTGGCTGTTTCATTCATTCGGATAGTTGGTCGCTGGCCGAGGCGCATATCGACCACGGCCACATCACGTTCCAGAAGGTCCTGAACCTCATTCACCGCCAGCACACGTTCAAGTGCACGCGCAGGGCGTTCAGTTGGCAACATGATGCGTTGCTTGCGGTCCAACACCAGATCCCAGCGCCGCTCGCCCACGCGCACAAGACCTCGGACCCGAGTGCCAAGGCTGCTTGCACTGGTTAGGATCTCCAGCGCCTCAGACACATGTTTATTCGCACCTTTTCCGGCGATCAGAGGGAGGTTCGCGAAATCGGCTCGCGCCCTGACCATGTCAACATGAGTTCCGGTTTCGTCCAGTAACTCGATCCCGTCACGGGTGCGCCAGACGATGACCGGCTGACGTTCGATCACGTCTACCTGCAGGATGCCACCGGGGCGAATGCGCACGGACGCTGACTTCACCGGATCAAGCCCGGTGATGGTGTCGCGGATCATTTCCACATCCAGATCCCAGGAACTGAGCGGGAAATCGAGCGGCACCACCTCGCGGATATCTTCGGACAAAGCGGTCCCTGCCCCGTCAATCGCCATCAGATTGACCATGAATTCTGGCCGTTCCTGGATCGAGGTTTTAATGTCGGCGACAAAGGTATTGACCGCATCGCGCCGTTCTTCTGAAGCGAAGAAGCCGCCAACCAAACCGACAACAGCCAGAACGGGCAGGCCGAGTTTTAGCCCACGCCGAATACCGGGTGTAAGCATCCAGCGCTGAAAGCGATAGCTGAGGCGTGAGGGCGCAGGGTCTGCACTATCTGCCCGACCAAACAGACGCATTCCACGCAGGCGCAGCTTGGGTTCAGCCTTGGGTTCGGCTCTGGAAGCCGCGGCAAAATCCGCATCTGGCCCGGCCAAAGCTTTGGTCCGGTGAATAACGGGCGCGCGGGTGGCGGTCAGCGGTCGCATGAGGCGTCCTCCACCATCCAGGCGCAGAGTTGACCAAATGTCATGCCACAATGCTCGGCCTGCTCGGGCACCAGAGAGGTTGGCGTCATGCCGGGCTGCGTATTGGTTTCCAGCAGGAAGAGACCATCCGCACCCTTGCGATCATCCCACCGATAGTCGGTGCGCGTCACGCCGCGACAGCCCAAGGCATTGTGCGCCTTCAGCGCGTAGTCCATGCAACGGTCAAAAATGTCCTGCGGAATGTCCGCAGGCAACACATGCCATGAGCCGCCCGGCTTATACTTGGCGTCATAGTCGTACCAGCCGCCATCAGTCATGATTTCGGTAACAGTCAGGGCGCGGTCGCCTATCACAGTCACCGTCAGCTCTCGGCCTGCCACATATTTCTCAACCATGATGTGATCGGGCATATCGTCCGACAGCTGCGGAGGTCCGTTCGAGCCCTCATGCACGATATAGATGCCAACGCTCGAGCCTTCATTGTTAGGCTTAGCCACGTAAGGAGGCTCCATCACGTGAACCTCGATCACCTCAACTTTGGGCACGATCACGCTGGGGACAACGGGTAGCCCTTCGGCCTGATAAACTTCTTTGCTGCGCTGCTTGTCCATCGCAAGTGCCGAAGCCAGCACACCGGAATGCGTATAAGGAATGCGCATCCACTCCAGCAGGCCCTGCACACAGCCATCCTCGCCCCAGCGGCCATGCAGGGCGTTGAAAACCACATCTGGCTTGATCTCCAGAAGGCGCGCGTAGAGGTCGGGACCCGCGTCCAGTTCGACCACTTCAAAGCCTTCTCCCACAAGGGCGGCTGCGCATTCGCGCCCGCTGCTGAGTGACACCTCGCGTTCAGCCGAGGGGCCGCCCATCAATACCGCCACTTTGGGGTTTGTCCTGCTCGACATACCCAATGTGCGCCTCAATGTCCCCGGACCTTATGTGGTGGTCCGTACTGCGTTTATGCCTTTGATCCGTCGCCGTTAATTGCCTGATTGTGGTCTGACGGTTGGGGCTTTATTTTACCAGCGGATCACCGACCCGCATGATTTCCCACTCTAGCGTGATGCCGCTTGTTTCGTAAACCTTTTTTCTGACTTCTTCGCCCAGACCTTCGAGGTCTGCAGCGGTTGCGTCACCGGTATTGATCAGGAAATTCGAATGCTTGGGGCTCATCTGAGCCCCGCCTTTGGTCGCGCCGCGCATGCCAGCGTCGTCTATGACCTTCCACGCCTTCAGATCATGCACATCGTCCGCGCGTCCAGTCGAAGAAAACCCGGCAGGATTGCGAAAAGTCGACCCTGCGCTGCGGTCCTTCGTAGGTTGGGTTTCGTCGCGCTTTTTCAGCTGGGTTTCCATGCGCGCATGCAGGTCGTCCGGATCACCCGAGAGGCCTTGGAACGTTGCCGAGACCAGCACCGCGCCTTCGGGCAAGTCAGATTGACGATAGCGGAAGTTAAGGTCCTGCAGGGTCAGGTCCATGACCTCTCCAGCCCGCGTAACGATAGTGGCCTTTTGCAGCACATCCTCCGTATAGCTGCCATAACAACCCGCGTTCATGCGCACCGCACCACCGATCGAACCCGGGATCGTGCGTAAGAAAGTCAGATCAACCCCCGCATCCGCCGCCTTGCGCGCCACATGCGCATCTAGCGCAGCCGCGCCTGCCGTAACGGTGTTGCCATCGACGGAGATACCGTTGAAGCCTCGGCCCAGACGGATCACCACGGCGCGCAGGCCCCCATCGCGCACGATGAGATTGGAACCTACGCCCATGGGGAAAATCGGAACATCGGCAGGAAGATCACACAGGAAGCTCTGTAAGTCTTCGATATCAGCGGGCTGGAACAGCACATCCGCAGGACCGCCGACGCGCAGCCATGTCAAATCGTTTAGCGAACGGTTTTCGGTGAGTGTACCGCGTGAAGTCGGATAGGTTCTCATGATCATTAGATCGCGGATTTCGATTCTGATCGCAAGGCATCAAAGCTTGCGCCGTACCCAACGCCCAAGATAAATCACAGGCCAGCGAAGAACAGACATACCAGCGGCCAGCACTAGCAGACCGATCCACGGACCATTCTCATATGTGACATAACCTAAAATGGGCACACCCACTGCGATCAGGAAATAGGCCCGACGCCAGTGGTTGTCCTTGCTAGGCAGCATGGCGAGTATATTGGCGGTCACCCCCCAAATACCGGCGAGCGCGATCGACCAACTCATTCCGACACCTCCTGACCCGTCCATTTTCGCCAGTAAAAACGGATCGGGTTGCGGTACATCGAAACAAATGCGGCAATGCCCAGCGCTCCGATGAACCAGCCAAAATCAAGGCTCAGCCACAGGATCAACGCCGGCGCGCTGGCAAACAAGACAACGCCCGGTGGGAATTGCAGGCGCATAGGCAGCATCGCAACGATGGTCGAGACGAGCACCCAGGCGCAAGCGATTATAAGCGAAAGTGCCACGGGGTTAGCTCGCTTTGGCGATCAACCGATCGGGCAGCCCGTTGGCCCAGGCGCTGATCGTACCGGCGCCGAGGCAGACCACCATATCGCCCGGGCGCGCCTGCTCGCGCACAAGACGCTCAAGATCGCTTTCATCCAAGATGGCGCGCGCATGACGGTGCCCGTGGCGGATCAGGCCCTGCACCAGATCATCGCGGCTGGCACCTTCGATCGGGTCCTCGCCTGCGGCAAAAACCTCGGCAATGGCGACCACATCAGCGTCGTTGAAACAGGTGCAGAAATCATCAAACAGATTGGAAAGGCGCGAATATCGATGCGGCTGGTGCACAGCGATGACGCGGCCTTCGGTTGCCTGACGCGCGGCCTTGAGGACAGCGGCGATTTCGACCGGATGGTGGCCGTAATCGTCGATGATGGTAACACCGTTGATTTCTCCAACCTTGGTGAAGCGCCGGTTGACACCGCCGAAATTGGCCAACGCGTCGCGTATTTCAGAGGCTTTCATGCCCAGATGGCGAGCTACGGCGACGGCAG
This sequence comes from Ruegeria sp. CE9, assembly GCF_056537425.1. Taxonomy (NCBI): domain Bacteria; kingdom Pseudomonadati; phylum Pseudomonadota; class Alphaproteobacteria; order Rhodobacterales; family Roseobacteraceae; genus Ruegeria; species Ruegeria sp. CE9. The sequence goes on from NZ_JBQFRO010000003.1 coordinate 37,650, forward strand.
ACAAGGCGTTCGAGACATTGTGGTCACCCGGCATCGGAAGGGTGCAGCCTTCGATCACCTTGTCTTCGTATTGCAGGTGAATGTCGAAATGCGCTACGCCGCCTTTGTAAGTCAGGTTTTCGGCCCGCACGTCGGCCTGCGCGTTGAACCCGTAGGTCCGCACGCGGCGGTCGGTGATCCGGCCAACCAGAGCCTGCACCTCGGCGTGGTCAGTGCAGCACACGGCCAGGCCATAGAAAGGCAGATTCGAGACGAATTCGTGAAAGCCGTCACGCAGTTTGTCGAAATCACCCCAATGCTCCATATGCTCGGGGTCAATATTGGTGACGATAGCGATGGTTGCGGGTAAGCGATTGAACGAGCCGTCACTCTCATCGGCCTCAACCACCATCCATTCGCCCTGCCCCATTCGCGCGTTCGAGCCATAGGCGTGGATGATCCCGCCATTGATGACCGTCGGGTCGAAATCTCCTGCCACCATCAATTCAGCCATCATCGTTGTGGTAGTGGTCTTGCCGTGGGTTCCGGCAATGGCGATGTTCGAACGCAAGCGCATCAGTTCGGCCAGCATATCGGCGCGGCGAACTACCGGCAGGCCTTGCGCGCGCGCCTCGTCGAGTTCCGGGTTGCCCGGTTTGATTGCCGTCGAGACCACAACTACAGCTGCGTTCTGCAAGTTTTCGGCGCGTTGGCCTTCGAATATCTCAGCCCCCAATGCGGCCAGACGGTCTGTGATCTTGGACGCCTTCAGGTCCGAGCCCTGAACCCGATAGCCAAGGTTCAAAAGCACCTCAGCAATGCCTGACATCCCAATACCACCGATGCCAACGAAGTGGATCGGTCCAACGTCCTGCGGCAGTTTGGTTGCTGGATTCATGAGATCTCCTTCTGCGCCAGTTGTTCGACAAGGGCCACCAGTCGCTCGGTTGCGTCCGGAGCCCCGACCGATAGCGCGGCATGGGCCATTTGCTGTGCGGCTTCGGGGTTGGTGAGAACCGTGGTCATCTGCTCTGTCAGCGCGGGAACGTCAAGGGCGTTTTCGGGGATCATGATCGCGCCACCTGCCTGAACCAGCCCACGCGCATTGGCGGTTTGGTGATCGCCTGCGGCGGCTGCATAGGGGATCAGGATCGAGGGTCGCCCGATCACCGAGATATCGGCCACGCTGGACGCGCCAGACCGGCTGATCACCAGCTGCGCGTCTGACATGCGGCGGGGGACATCGTCAAAGAAAGGCTGCACGTCGGCGCGAATACCGTGTTCAGCATAAAAAGCCTGAACCCGTTCACCATCTTCATCCCGCGCCTGATGTGAGACACGGATGAATGATCGCAAAAACTCGGGCAAAGCAGCAATGGCACCCGGCACAATGTCGCTGAGCACGCGCGCACCTTGCGACCCGCCGATGACGAGCACCGACATCGGGTAATCTCCGGGCGGGATATAGGGCGCTCCGTCCCGCTCCAGAACGGCAGCACGGACTGGGTTGCCGGTGTGAATGCCTTTGGCCCCGTCGGGCAGATCGGTGGGCCAGACACCGCAGGCGACCTGCGCCACCCGGGTGGCAAATAGTTGGTTCACACGACCCAGAACACCGTTTTGTTCGTGGATCATACGGGGAACTTTCAGCAGCGTTGCTGCACCCAGCGCCGGGATCGAGGGATAGCCGCCAAAGCCGACCACAACGTCCGGCTTGTCGCGCATCATCTGCGCCGCCATGCCGGTCACGCCCGCAGCAATCTTTGGGCCCGCCATAACTTTCGCAGCCAGACCTCCTCGGGCGAAAGTCGCCGAGGAGGCTTCGGCAATCTCAACGCCATCAGGAAACGCGCCCGTATAGCGCGCGCCGCGTGGATCTGTCGACAGACGCACCCGCCAGCCCTTGGCCAGCATCGCCTCGGCCAGCGCTTGCGCGGGGAACATATGCCCCCCGGTGCCACCTGCCGCAATCAGAAGGTAGGGTTTGCCCATTAGCCTCGTCCGCGCAGAATATCCCCTAGCTCGCCCTGCGGGCGGGTTCGGGTAAAGGCCAGCAACATGCCCACGGCGATGCCACCTGCGATCAAGGACGAGCCGCCATAGCTGACAAATGGCAGCGTCATGCCCTTGGCGGGCAACAGACGTACAGCGACGCCCATGTTGATCATGGCCTGAACGCCGAACATGCAGGCCAAACCGGTGCCTGCCAGACGAATGAACATATCCCGTTCGCGCATCAGCCGCAGCAGCGAGCGCACCACGATCAGCGAATAGAGCGCGATGATGATGAGGACGAGGATCAGCCCGTATTCCTCGGCCGCCACCGCAATGATGAAATCGGTATGCGCGTCGGGCAAAGACCATTTTACCTGCCCTTCGCCCACGCCGACGCCAAACAAACCGCCTTCGCGGATGGCGTTGGAGGCATATCCAAGCTGGGTGGTAGGATCGAGTTCCTGATTGAGGAAGCCATCAATCCGGCGCGCGAAGTGTTCAGAATTGGAATAGGCAAACATGCCACCCAGAACCACGGCCCCTGCCATGCAGACCAACAGCAGCATCGGAGCACCAGCCACAAAATACATCACACCCCAGCCAAAGAGGATCAGACAGGCTTGTCCGAAATCAGGCTGCATCACCAGCATCGCGACGATCGCCATACACAACGCAAAGGACCAGAGCCGTCCGGGTGGGCCATTGATTTCCTGTGAGGCCGCCAGCAGCCATGCAGCTACAACAACAAAACCGGGCTTGAGAAATTCAGAAGGCTGCAGCGAAGCAAAGCCCAGCGAATACCAACGCACCGCACCCTTGCCAAAATCGGTCCCGAAGATCGGCAAAAAGGCCAGTGCTACAAAGGCTCCGAGGAAACCCAAAATCGCCAGACGACGAACCAACGTCGGCGACATCATCGAGGTCAACAGCATCGCGACCAGCGCCAGACCGCCGAACAGGGCCTGACGCTCAACATAGTGAAACGGATCGAACCCGTTACGCCCAGCCAGCGGCGGCGAGGACGCTAATCCCAGCAACAATCCGATGACAAACAGGATCAAAACGCAGGACATCGTCCAGCGGTCGATCGTCCGCCACCACTTTGGAAGAATCGGTTCACCGCGCTGGTCCTGGACCGCGCCATACACCATCTCAGTCATGAGATACCGCCACTATCTGCCTCGTTAACGTCCCGTTTTCGGGATCTGATTGAGAGTCTACAGGGAATTTGGCGTTTGGGCTAGAGGAATGACGGGCAGAACCGGAATTCCCGCACTATGATCTGGTCGTTGCCGAACGCGCCTGCAATCAAGCTGTGCGCTCTGATCCGAGGGGCAATGAGGTGTGGTTACATCAATCGCCCCCCCACATCCTTGTCCAAACAGCATAACCTCAGTCTTTGATGGGGTATCTGTCAGGTTCTTCAAACACGTCGATCACCCGGGAACCCGCCTTGATGCGCCCGCCATGCTCTACTCCGGCCGGAATCGAGTAACTGTCACCTGGCAGATAAACTTTCGTGTCTCCACCAATTGTGAGCTCAATTTCGCCTTCCACCACCGTACCCCACTGGGCACCATGCGAATGTAGTGGGAGTTCCATATCTTTGAGAAAAGTAAAAAAGGCGACCAAACCAGCATCAGATCGAACGACTGCTGTCTGCACGACATCTTCGGGAAATGGTACGTCCAGTCTTGGAAAGTCCGTAATGAAGTTTGGAAACCGCATAGTTTTATCCTTTAAACAATATCTAACGGGCGAACATTGGCACCGAGCTTAGCACGTCAGTGCGCAATGCCACTGAAATTCCGCATATCAGACGACACAAGCCCAGGTGCCAACCAGAAACTTAAAAGAGCCACACACGCTCCGTTTTGGTTTGCGCTCTTGCCATCGCTCACAATCCACGCCATGCGCAGCACATGGATTTTGAGACGATCATTCTTGGTGCCGGTGCGGCCGGCATGATGTGCGCCGCTCATTGTGGCGCGCGGGTGCTGGTGATCGATCACGCCAAAGCGCCGGGAGAGAAAATCCGCATCTCGGGCGGAGGGCGGTGCAATTTCACTAATATGTATGCAGGGCCGGGCAACTTCCTGTCGCAAAATCCGCATTTCAGCAAATCGGCGCTGGCGCGATACACGCAGTGGGATTTCATCGAACTGGTCGATCGCCATGGCATTGCATGGCATGAAAAAACGCTGGGGCAGCTGTTCTGCGACGGGTCCTCGAAACAGATCATCCAGATGCTGCTGGGCGAAATGGCCGCCGCCAGGGCTGAACTTTGGTTGCAGACGTCGCTGCGCAATTTGCGCAAGATCGAGAGCGGTTTCGCTGTGGACGTCGAACGCGAAGGCAAGCACATCCCTCTAACCTGTCGCAATCTGGTTCTGGCCTCGGGCGGCAAGTCGATCCCGAAAATGGGCGCGACCGGGCTGGCTTATGACATCGCGCAGCAATTCGGGCTGCAGATAACCGAGACGCGGGCGGCTCTGGTGCCGTTTACGTTTTCGGACGGGCGGTTCAAAGACTTGTCAGGCGTTTCTCTGCCCGCTCGACTGTCAAACGAACGTATCAGTTTCGACGAAGCTTTGCTGTTCACACATCGCGGGCTAAGCGGCCCTTCGGTGCTGCAGCTGTCATCGTACTGGCGCGAAGGTGAGGCAATAGGGATCAACCTGATCCCCGATCTACCGCTGTTCGACCTGCTGCGCGATCAGCGACAGGCCGGAGGGCGCAAGGCGCTGACCACCGAATTGGCACGCCATCTGCCTGCGCGTCTGGTGGACTACCTCGCACACCATATCCCGATGAAGGGCAATCTTGCAGATCAATCCGACGCGGCCCTGTCCGACCTGATCGCGGCACTATCCGACTGGCGGCTTACGCCTTCGGGCACCGAGGGCTATCGCACGGCCGAGGTTACTCTGGGCGGGATCGACACTGACGGGCTGTCGTCCAAAACGATGGAGGCCAGGGATGTCCCCGGCCTCTATGTGATTGGCGAAGCGGTGGATGTCACCGGCTGGTTGGGTGGCTATAACTTCCACTGGGCGTGGTCATCGGGCCACGCCGCAGGTACAGCCATCGCCAGTCGTTAGCCGACCACGTTGTAGCCGCGTCCACGCATACAGTTGCGCACGATGACTTCTTTGTTCTGGTTCTTGTTGATCACATCGGCTCCAGCACCGACCAGAGCACCAGCAACAGCGGCGCGACCCAGATTGTCGCTGCTATCCTGAACGATGCCGGTCACGGCCGCAGCACCCGCGGCGCCAATGGCTGCATTCCCTGCGGTCGATCCGTCAACACTGGCCTGCGAGGCTGCAAGTTGCTGGCACTGGAACAGGTCCGAGTTGTAGTTCGGGCCGACCGGGCCGTCGATCACCGGCTGATAGTTGGCTCCGGTATTCGTGCAGGCCGCGGCAGCAAGCAGAGCGGGAACGACCAGAAGAAGTTTACGATTTGGCATATTCATGACCTCGTGTTGAATTTCCTGAAGGCAAAAACCAATGCGCAAGGCGCGTCAAGCAGATAGGCCACAGCTTGGCCGAACCGGCGATCTATTGCAAACGCATTGCTTTCAGAGACGTTTTTTGACCTCGGCCACGAAATCATCGCCGCGCTTTTCGAAATTGTCATATTGGTCGAAACTGGCTGCAGCAGGGGCCAAGAGCACGGTTTCTCCGGGCTGCGCGTCGGCCATGGCCTGTTCCACAGCGACAGCCATTGTGGTGCAGACTTGCGCCTCGGCCTCAAGCTGCATAGCAAAGCCTGCGGCCTCGCGCCCAATGACATAGGCTTTGATCACATGATCTCCTGCCGCGTTTAGCGCCTCAAGTCCGCCTTCCTTTTCAAGCCCTCCACAGATCCAGCGTATCTTTTTAAACGCACTCAACGCTTTCAAAGCGCTGTCCACATTGGTGGCTTTTGAGTCGTTTACATAGGTCACGCCGTCTGCCTCAGCGATGATCTGGCTGCGATGCGGCAAGCCCGGGAAACTATGTAGCGCGTCTTCGATCACGCGAGGGGCAAGGCCCAACGACCGACACGCGGCATAGGCCGCGCAGGCATTCTGATGATTATGCGCGCCGGGCAGGCCTCTGATTTCGCGCAAGTCAATCGCCCCCGCCTGACGCCCCTTGCGATATTCCGACAAGAACCCCTTGCGGGCAAAGACCTGCCAGCCCGGCCCAACCAGCTTGCGTGTGACAGAGATGCGGATCACCCGGTCATCTGCAGGACCCTCGGCCAGTTGACCGGCCAGAAACGCGCCCTCAGCCTCATCTATCCCGATGACCGCACGGTCAGGCCCGCCCTCAGCAAAGAGGCGACGTTTGGCGGCAAAATACCCCCCAATACCTCCGTGCCGATCCAGATGATCCGGCGAGAGATTGGTGAACACCGCCACATCCGGGGTCAATGCGCGGGCCAGTTCGGTCTGATAGCTGGACAACTCCAGCACCACGACCGAGCCATCGCCACCCGGATCAATATCCAGCACTCCGCGCCCGATGTTGCCCGCCAGTTGAGAGTCGCGCCCTGCCTCGGTCAGAATGTGATGGATCAGCGCAGCGGTGGTGGATTTGCCATTCGATCCAGTCACTACAATCACCCGAGGCGGAGTGTCGAAATTGTGCCATTCAGGGCCAGCGAAAGAGCGAAAGAACAGTCCGATATCATTGTCGACTGGAACGCCCGCCTCCAGCGCAGCAGCCACCACCGGATTCGGGGTGGGATAAAGATGCGGTATCCCGGGCGAAACGATCAAAGTTGCAATCTCATCAAACGCCCCGTGACGGCGTAGATCAACGCAAGCGAAGTCTTCACCCTCAGCCGCCTCACGCGCAGCTGGATTGTCATCCCAGCACACCGGCTCGGCGCCGCCTGCCCGCAACGCACGCGCCGTGGTCAAACCAGACCGACCCAGCCCCAGAACCGCAACTTTTTGCCCTGAATACCCTTTGACCGGGATCATGCCGCCACCTTCTTTGATCAGAATTTCGCGCCACACTGCACCGAAGGATTTCCCAAAGGCAAGGGCGTGTTCAGGCTCGCGCGGCAGCGCGAGCCGGGCCCAACGGGTGGCAGGCGGGCCGCAGGCCCTCCGAACCCGGCGGGAGCGTTACCGAACTTTCAGCGTCGCCAACCCGATCATCGCGAGGATCAGCGAGATGATCCAGAAACGGATCACGATGGTGGGTTCCGCCCAACCCTTTTTCTCATAATGGTGGTGGATTGGGGCCATCAGAAACACGCGCTTGCCGGTGCGTTTGAAGTACAGAACCTGAATGATCACGCTCAGCGCCTCGACCACAAACAACCCCCCTACGACGGCCAGCACCAACTCGTGTTTCGTGGCAACGGCGATCGCGCCCAGTGCTCCTCCCAGCGCAAGTGATCCGGTGTCCCCCATGAAGACCGCCGCCGGAGGCGCGTTGTACCACAGAAATCCCAAGCCGGCGCCGAACAGCGCCGAGGTAAAAATAAATATCTCACCGGTGCCGGGTACGTAGTGCACGTCTAGGTATTCGGTAAAGTCGACCCGCCCCACCGCATAGGCAATAACGCCCAGCGTCGAAGCCGCGATCATCGCTGGCATGATGGCCAACCCGTCCAGACCGTCTGTCAGGTTTACCGCATTGGCGGCCCCTACGATCACAATCACCGCAAATGGGATGTAAAACAAACCAAGATTGATCAGGGTATCCTTAAACACAGGAAGAGCGAGCTGATTTTGCAAGTCCGCAGGGTGGTGCAGTCCCGCCCAAAGCGACGCCAATACGGCAATCAACACACCCAGCGCCAACCGCGTCTTGCTCGAGACCCCCTTTGTATTTTGTTTCGATACTTTGGCATAATCATCGGCAAAACCAATTGCGGCGTATGCCAGCGTTACGAACAACACCATCCAAACATAAGGATTGTCCAATCGTGCCCAGATAAGGGTCGAGGTCACAAGCGCACCTACGATCAAGAGCCCGCCCATCGTAGGGGTTCCAGCTTTGGACAGATGCGCCTCGGGGCCGTCATCGCGGATCGGTTGGCCTTTGCCCTGTTTGCGGCGCAGCACGTTGATCAGCGGCTTTCCGAACAGAAAGCCAAAGATCAGAGCTGTCAGAAAGGCTCCGCCTGCCCGAAACGTGATATAGCGGAAGAGGTTCCAAAAATCCCCTCCATCCGACAGGGCGGTTAACCAATAGAGCATACCAAAACCTTTCTCACACGGACATCATGGGCGCTTACGGCTCAAGCGCGCCCCATTGCCCCATTTTCCGCAGACCGTCAACAATCTGCGCCAACGCCATGCTGAGCGAACCCTTGGCCAGCACCGCATCGCCATCGCGAATCAGATCGGGCAGATGCTCTGTCATCTCGGCGCTCGTCTCAGTCCAGAGCCCGCGCTTTTCTGTCGGCAGCGCCTGATGCAGCGCTTTCATCAGCGGACCAATACAATGCACCTTATGGACTTGAGACATCGAGGCGACTTGGGCCATTGCAGCGTGCATCTCATGCTCTTGTGCGCCCAGTTCTTTCATGTCGCCCAGAAACGCGATCTTGCGCTTGCCATTCGAAGCAGCCAGCACATCCAAAGCTGCCTCCATTGAAGTCGGGTTGGCGTTGTAACTGTCGTCCAGCAGCTCGATCTGAGCTCCACTCGGCAGCGCAATCACCTCGCGCACCCCGCGTCCTTTTACGGGGGTCCAACGGCGCAGGCCTGCGATGGCTTGATCCAAATCGACGCCAAGTTCGACACAGGCAGCCAAAGCTCCCAACCCGTTCATGGCGAAATGCTTGCCCGCAGACTGAACATCGAAAGAAATATCGCGATCGGCGACCCGGCCCTGCGCTCGCAGGCTGTCTGGGCCTTGGTCTACATGTATCAATGTATAGTCATTGGCCGTACTGCCAAACTCGACGATTTTGACGCCCTTGGCCTGCGCGCGACTGTGCAGAATACCCGAATGCTCGATATCCGCGTTCACGATCGCCGTTCCACCTTCGGTCAGACCGTCAAAGATCGCGGCCTTTTCGTGGGCGATGCCAGCGACCGAGTCGAAAGCTTCGAGGTGCACCGCAGCCACTGTGGTCACCAGCGCTACATGCGGCTGGGCCTGACGGGCCAATGGAGCGATCTCGCCCGGATGGTTCATGCCGATTTCAATGACGGCGAACTCGGCATCGGCGGGCATCCGCGCCAGTGTCAGCGGCACTCCCCAATGGTTATTGTAGCTGGCGACGCTGGCGTGGGTTTTACCTTGGGATTCCAGAATGCTGGCCAGCATTTCTTTGGTCGATGTCTTGCCGACGCTGCCAGTTACCCCCACCACGCGCGCCGCCGTCCGGGCGCGGGCGGCCTGCCCCAACGCCTCAAGCGCGGATTGCACGTCTTCGACGATCAAAAGCGGCGCATCCTTAGGCAGGCCGTCAGGGATACGCGACACCAGAGCGGCACCCGCGCCCTGTTCCAGTGCTTGCGCGACAAAATCATGGCCGTCACGGGCGGCTTTGAGAGCCACAAACAGATCTCCGGGCCGCAATGTGCGGGTGTCGATGGAAACGCCGTTCACCTGCCAGTCGCTTGTTGCAAGACCGTTGGTGGCCTCGGCCGCCTCGGCTGCGGTCCAGAGCGTCATGCGACCCTCCCGTCCAAAGCAGCGACTGAGATACTGGCCTGTTCGGCATCATCGAATGGTAGCACCTGATCACCGACGATCTGGCCGGTTTCATGGCCCTTGCCAGCAATCAAAAGCGCATCACCGGGTTGTAGCGCATCAATACCGCGCAGGATCGCCTCGGCCCGGTCACCAACTTCAGTGGCTTCCGGTGCGCCGAGCATGACTGCAGCGCGAATGGCAGCCGGATCTTCGCTGCGTGGGTTGTCATCGGTGATAAAGACCACATCGGCGTTTTCTGCTGCCGCCTGCCCCATGAGCGGGCGTTTCGTGGCGTCGCGGTCACCGCCCGCGCCGACGATAGCGATCAGTCGGCCCATGACGTGAGGGCGCATTGCTTTCAGCGCGGTGGCGACGGCATCCGGCGTATGGGCATAATCGACAAAGACCGCTGCACCATTGTCGCGCGTGGCGGCTAGCTGCATGCGGCCTCGAACCGTCGTCAGGTGCGGTAGGGTTTCGAAAACGCGGTCGGGGTCTTCCCCGGCGGCGATCACAAGGCCACAGGCCAGCAAGACGTTTTCGCCCTGAAACCCGCCGATCAGGTTCAGGCGGGTTTGGTGGGGCTTGCCCTTCCAGGCAAAACGCAGGTCCTGCCCGGTTGCATCAAAGCGTTGATTTAAAAGACATAGATCTGCACCTTCGGGTCCTACGGTGACAACATTCTGCCCACGCGCTTCCGCGATCTTGCGTACCTCGGCCCCTTTGGGATCGCTGAGGTTAATCACCGCGACCCCATCCTCGGGCAGTACCCGATCAAACAATCCAGCTTTGGCGGCAAAATACGCTTCGAACGTGGCGTGATAGTCCAGATGGTCCTGCGTGAAGTTCGAAAATCCGGCGGCGGCCAGATGCACCCCGTCCAGACGGCGTTGTTCGAGCCCGTGGGATGAGGCCTCCATCGCCGCATGAGTCACTCCATTCTTGGCAGCTTCGGCAAGACAGCGGTGGAGCGTGATCGGTTCGGGCGTGGTATGAGCCAGCGGGGCGGTCCATGCGCCCTCAACCCCGGTGGTGCCCAGATTGACTGCGGCCAGATCAAGTTCGCTCCAGATTTGGCGTACGAAACTGGCCACGGACGTTTTACCGTTGGTGCCCGTGACCGCCACAATTGTCTTCGGTTGTGCGCCGAACCATAGCGCGGCTGCACCCGCAAGCGCTTGGCGCGGGTCTTCGGTGACGATCAGAGCGGCATCAGAGGTCGCCAATTCTTCGGCGGCAATTTCCGCCCCTTCAGCATCCGTCAGGATGGCAGCGGCGCCCATGCGCAGCGCGAATTGGATGAACTCGCCACCATGGACACGGGTGCCGGGAAGGGCCGCGAAGAGAAAGCCGTCTTTCACCTCGCGGCTATCGACAGCCAGACCGGTGATGTCGGGATTAGCCCCACCCCGTGCGGTCAGGGCCAGTTCGCTGAGTTTCTTTGACTGATCACCCATGCCCCACCTTTCGCCGGACAGCCTAATTTGAGGTCAGCGTTATAGCAGCGCGCGCCTCAGGCTCAAGCCGTGGTCTTAGGCCCAAGAGTGGTGCCACGCGTCCTATCAGTTCGGCTGCAACAGGGACAGCCGTCCAACCTGCGGTACGGCGCTTTTCGCCGTAAGCCACGATGGATGGCTCATCCAACGTGACAATCAATACGTACTTTGGATCGTATGCCGGGAAGATCGTAGCAAAGGTAGCGATGACTTTGTCTTCATAGTACCCACCACGCGGCTTGGGCTTATCGGCGGTGCCAGTCTTGCCAGCCACGTCATACCCTTTGACATCACCAAAGCTTGCGGTGCCGTCGGTCACCACCCGGCGCAGCATGTTCTGCGCTTGCTCTGCAGTGCTTTCTGACATCACGCGAGGGCCGTATTGCGGACCGTTGCGGCGCAGGATTGTTGGGCTGACGTAGTGCCCACCGTTTGCAATCGCCGCGTAACCCGCTGCCAGATGCATCGGGCTGGTCGATAGACCATGACCGTAAGAGATCGTGACGGTGCTTAGCTCACCCCATTTCTTGGGCTTGAGCGGTTGCCCACCCTTGGCCTCGACAATTTCAAATGGGGTTGGATCGAACATTCCCAGAGCGTTCAGGAAATCCTGCTGCCGCTGGCCACCGATCTGCAAAGCCAGCCGACCGGTGCCCCGGTTCGAGCTATGTACGATGACGTCGGCAACACTGATCTCGCCATAGTTCTTTCCGTTGAACTCCCCAATCGGGAATCGACCGATCTTCATCGGGCCTGAGGTATCGATGATCGTGTTGGAATTCACCAGCCCAAGCTGCACGGCCTGCGCGGCGGTGAAGATTTTGAACACCGAACCCAACTCATATACGCCCTGGACGTAGCGGTTGAACAATGGGCTGTCCGAAGGATCAAAGCCCGAAGTTGGCGGGCGTGGGCGGTCATTGGGATCGAAAGACGGCAGAGAGGCAGCGGATACCACCTCTCCCGTATGCGCATTCATCAGAACCGCCGATGCACCTTTGGCGTTCATTATCTTCATGCCGCCGTACAGCACCTGTTCAACAGCCGCCTGAACGGTCAGGTCCAGCGATAGTTGCAGCGGCTTATTACCGTTAGCCGGATCGCGCAGATAATCGTCGAACTGCTTCTCGACACCTGCAACACCAATCACCTCGGCGGCGCTGACGCCTTCACGGCCAAAACCCGAGCCACCCAGAATATGTGCAGCTAACTGACCATTCGGATAGAGCCGCATTTCACGCGGGCCAAACAGAATGCCCGGATCGCCGATGTCGTGAACGGCCTGCTTCTGTTCAGGCGAGATGCGCTTTTTGATCCAAAGGAACTTGCGCTTTCCGGTGAAGTCCTTAACCAGACGTTCTTTTTCCAGATCTGGGAAGATCGCAACCAGTTGATCGGCGGCGGCAATCGGGTCGATCATCAGCGGCGGCTGAGCGTAGACGGAATAGGTGTCCAGATTGGTCGCCAGAATCCGCCCTTCGCGGTCGACGATATTCGCGCGCTGCATCGCGATCGATGCCCCCGGCGCACTGGCCAGCGGCTCCTGCGCCTCAGACGTCGCCAGAACGCCCATGCGAAACCCCACGACCGAGAAAGCGCAAAAGAAAAACAGCCCCAGTACCAGCAACCGGCCCTCGGCGCGAGCGCGGGCGCGATCCTTCATGTCCTCGTGGCGTTTGCGGATGTTTTCGCGCTCGATCACTTTGGGGTTTTCACCTTTAGCGCGGGCATCGAGGATACGAGCCAGAGGTCGGAGCGGCGTGCGTGTCATGGAACCTGCACCTCGATCAGAGCCTGAACATCGGTGATATCTTGCACTTCAAGCGGGTCCACGATCGGCAGATCCGGGTCTTCGCCGTAAGAAATCTGATCGGCGCGGCCAAACTGCTCAGCCCGCAGCGGCAACAGGCCAAGACGTTCGAAATTCAAATCTGCAAGCTCACGCAGACGATCTGGGCGGTTCAGATAAGCCCATTCGGCATTCAGCACCGCTAGCCGCGCCTGCGCCATGCCGATCTGACCTTGCAACGATTGCGTCTCCTTCAGTACCTGCTGGGTTCGGTAGTTCTCCTGATACGCCCAAAGCGCCAAACCGAACACGGAAAGGGCCGTCAACACATACAAAATACTCTTCATCTTGCCCTTCCCCCCAGTTGCGGCATGCCGATGGCGCGGGCCTCAATTTCCCCCGCCGGGGCATCCGTTCTGACCGCGACGCGCAATTTGGCCGAGCGCGCACGCGGATTTTCCTGCAACTCCTGATCATCTGGCCCCACAGCCTTGCGGGTCTTGAGCGTGAATTGCGGCTGATTCTGCGCCACTTCCGGCGCATAGCGGTTGGCGCGTCCGGTTTTGCCCGCGCGTGATTGAAAGAACCGCTTTACCATCCGATCTTCGATGGAATGAAAGGTGACAACAGCCAGTTGCCCACCGGGTTTCAAAGCTCGCTCGGCCGCCATAAGGCCCTGAAACAGCTCTTCATATTCTGCGTTCACCGCGATGCGCAGGCCCTGAAAGCTGCGCGTCGCCGGATGCGACTGACCCGGTTTTGGGCGCGGCAGGCAGGATTCAATAATCTCAGCCAGATGCAGCGTTGTAGTGATCGCTTTGTCGGCCCGTGTTTTGACGATGGCCTTGGCGATACGTCGACTGGCGCGCTCTTCCCCGAAATGAAACAGGATATCAGCCAGTTGCTCTTCGGTCGCCGTATTGACCAGATCGGCGGCGCTTTCGCCCTCCTGGCTCATACGCATGTCCAGTGGGCCATCTTTCATGAAAGAAAAGCCCCGCTCGGCCTGATCCAACTGCATGGATGAGACACCAAGGTCCAGCACGACCCCGTCCAGATCCTGCGCATATTCATCCATGCGAGAAAAAACGCCCTGCTGCATCACCAGCCGGTTACGATATTCACCGGCCCAATCTGCGGCCATCTCAAAGGCCAGTGGATCGCGATCCACGCCAATGACCTTCTCGGCTCCGGCCTCAAGCAGGCCGCGGGTATAGCCGCCTGCACCAAATGTCCCGTCTAACCAGTTCCCGGACACAGGCGCCACAGCGGCCAACAATGGGCGCAGTAGAACAGGGATGTGAGGTTTATCCGATGAAGTCTGAGCGCCGGCCATGCCGTCACCCATCCCCGATGCCGTCGAGATACTGCATCGGATCGAAATCCTCGGGCAGATCGTCGAGCCATTCCTCGGTCGTGGCCAGTTCTTCGGCCTCGTAGGTCTCGGGCTTCCAAATCTGGAATGTATCACCGGCGGCGATAAAGAACGCTTCGTTATCAAGGTCGATTTTGGTGCGTAACTTGGCAGGCAGCACCAGACGGCCGGTTTCGTCCACATTGGTCGGGAAGGACTGACCATGGAACATCCGCTGCAGCATCCGCCGCTGCATCGAACCACGAGGCAGCGCATCGATCTTGGCGTCAACCTCGTCGATTGCTTCCATGGTATAACATTCAAGGTATTTGCGGCGGTGGTCGCCATAGACAATCACAAGCTCCGGATTGTCACCAGGCTGCCAATTGGGATCGGACGCTTCAAGCACACGGCGAAACGAGGCCGGGATCGAGACCCTGCCCTTCGTATCCACCTTATGGTGGCTTTCACCTCTAAACCTGCGCGCCAAGACGACTGTCCCTTTCGCTTGCGCCCCACCTCAAAATTCACGTTCTCCCCCCGGATGAAAAACGGCGGGTTGATCTGCTGCCACTGATCAACCCGCCGCATTGACCCGCTGTGCGGGATGTCCAGCTGCGCGCGCCACCTGGGGGGATGTCTGCTCGCCCGCGCGCCGGATCTGTTGAGTGATGAAAGCGAGATGCCTGTATGAAACCTGTTTTTATATTTTTGGTTCGGGGTCATTTATCGCCCCTTAACTGTCCTCGCCCTCATCGGGTAAGTAAGGGATGCCATGGGAATTCATGGAAATCAATAGGAAATTTATGCAGAAGGAAATATCTGCAGCCCCCAATGATCGTAAGAATGACCTAATTTCGAACGCTAGATACCATAAATAGGGCTGAGTTCAGATCTCAACACCATATATGCCAACATATTTAATGCGAATTATTATCCCACGAATTCCCAATAATTTTTCATAGAAGCACAAAAGTTTCGGAATCAACCAGAAAAGCTTCACAATGAACGGCGAATCGAGTGCCCTCACGGCGCCATTCCCGCAACTGGCCCATGCATTCCCATATCGTGACAATTGGATCAGCAAGACAGTTGACGCGTCCGTGACGTTTCTCAACCGCGATCATTTTTCGCCAAAATAAACGCCAATTCAGCCCAAGAGTTGAGCACCATGATCCGATGCCCTCCGCAAGACGGATCGCGGTCCAATTATGAAAACCTATATTTTGAAGGTAATTATTGGGGCAAACCAAATTATCGCGACAATCCATGCATTTGCTGCATAGCAGCATTGACAACGTGAGCTATTGTGCAATCGCAGCATTCACCTATTTTCAGTCTCAAGCAAACGCCGGATGTTACCGGAAACAGCAAGAATGAACGGATGATGAAAATGGCAGTCGCAAGCACACAAACAGCTCTGAAAGGCGCACCAGCATTTGGCGTCGCGGCATTGGTTGAAACTGTAAAAACTCGCTTTGCACGCTATCGCCTATACCGCCAGACCGTCAACGAGTTGTCAGCCCTGTCCAATCGCGAACTGGCAGATCTGGGCCTGCATCGCTCGATGATCCGCCAACTGGCACTGCAAGCCGTTGGAGATAAATTCGCGCAGTAAGCGCGGCACGAAACACCGAGATCAGGTCCATCCTCCTCCCTTTTGGACCTGTATTTCAGCGGCAGCGTCTCTCCTCCTCCCTGACGTTGCCGCATCTAATACCGGCCATGACAGCCGGAACCTGATACATCGGGGCTCTCCTCCTCCCTGCCTCGATGTTGAAAGCGCGCGGCGACGTCACTCTCCTCCCAGACGTCGCCGCGTCTTCCTCATACCGGGATCAATCCCGGGTTCGAATACATCAGGGCTCTCCTCCTCCCTGCCTTGGTGTAGAAAAGAACGGCGGTTCCCTTCCTCCTCCCTGGGAACCGCCGTTTTTCGTTTTTGGCGCACAAGATGTAAGCTGGAGTGGCGTACGACTTTTCAGGAGCATCCCATGGCCGCTTATTTCATCGCCCAAATTTCCATTCATGACCCGGATGGGTACCAGAAGTATCTGGAAGGCTTTATGCCGATCTTTGACCGGCATGGCGGGCGCTTGCTGACGGTATCCTCAAAACCCGTCGAAGTGATCGAAGGCAGCTGGGTAGAAGACGGGATTGTCCTGATGGAGTTTCCGGACATGGCCGCCGCCAAAGCCTGGAAAGACGATCCCGACTATGTCGAGCTGGCAAAGATCAGGCAACAAACGGCAACGGCTAATCTGGTGCTGGTCGAGGGGTTGTAGGCGTTAGAACGGTACGTCGCCCTTAGCGGACAGAAAGCGCGAAACCACTTTCTTCGTGCCCGCCTTGTCAAAATCGACCTCAACCTTGTCGCCCTCGATGCCGATCACCGCGCCATAGCCGAACTTCTGATGAAATACGCGCTCACCCAGTGTAAAGCTGGCGACAGCGGTCGCATCGATCACCGTATTGCGGCTCTCCTTGGGTTGAGACATGCCATATTGACCCTGCCGCGCCTGCATCCGCTTCCAGCCCGGAGAATTATAAACATTCGCCTCAGCCGCACGGGTTTCAATGCCCGCAGTTTGCTGCCCCCCGCCGTAGAGACCCGGAGGCGTCAGCACCTCCACATGATCTTCGGGCAATTCATCGATGAATCGGGATGGCATCGAGTTCTGCCACTGCCCGAAAACTCGCCGATTGGCTGCGAAAGAGATCGTACAGACCTCTTCAGCGCGGGTGATGCCCACATATGCCAGCCGCCGTTCTTCTTCGAGCCCCTTGATCCCCGATTCGTCCATTGACCGCTGTGAGGGGAACAAACCGTCCTCCCACCCAGGCAGGAACACGGCAGGAAATTCCAGCCCCTTGGCTGCGTGTAGGGTCATGATCGAGACTTTGGCCCCAACGCTGTCCTGCTCATTGTCCATCACCAGACTGACATGTTCCAGAAATCCTTGCAGGTTTTCGAAATTGTCCAATTGGTTGACCAGTTCTTTGAGGTTTTCCAATCGTCCCGGCGCTTCGGGCGTCTTTTCGTTCTGCCAATGCGCGGTATAGCCGGATTCGTCCAAGACGATCTGCGCCAGCTCGATATGCGTATGCTCGGGCGCGCCGTATCGGATCGGTGAAACACCGTCATCGATCACCGTATCATCGTCCACCTCGATCCGAGGCCCACGCGTCATTGCATTCCACCGCGCCAACCCGTCGATCAGTTCGCGCAGCGCCTTGCCACCCTTGCCTTTGATAAGGCCGTTCTCAACCGCGATCCGCGCCCCTTCGACCAGAGATACGCCGTTCTCGCGCGCGACTACCTGAATCGTCTGCTGAGCCTTGTCGCCAAGGCCGCGTTTGGGTGTGTTCACGATCCGCTCGAAGGCCAGATCATCCTCGGGGCTGACCACCAGTCGGAAATAGGCCATGGCATCGCGAATCTCCATCCGCTCATAGAACCGAGGGCCACCGATCACTTTGTAAGGCAGACCAATCGTCAGGAAACGATCCTCAAACGCCCGCATCTGGTGCGAGGCGCGCACGAGGATCGCCATCTCATCAAGGTTCATAGGCCGCACACCGCGTGTGCCAGCCTGCATCGCGTCGATTTCCTCGCCGATCCATCGCGCTTCTTCCTCGCCATCCCAATGGCCGATCAGACGGACCTTTTCGCCCTCTTGGCGGTCGGTCCAGAGCTCCTTGCCCAAGCGGCTTTCGTTGCCTCGAATGACATTAGACGCAGCAGCCAAGATGTGCGGGGTCGAGCGGTAGTTCTGTTCCAGCCGGACTACGAGAGCACCCGGAAAGTCCTTTTCGAAGCGCAGGATGTTGCCCACCTCGGCACCGCGCCAGCCATAGATCGACTGATCGTCATCTCCAACGCAGCAGATATTCTTGTGCCCCCCAGCCAACAGACGCAGCCAGAGGTATTGGGCGACGTTTGTGTCCTGATATTCGTCTACAAGAATATAGCGGAACCAGCGCTGGTATTGCTCCAATACGTCCGGGTGGGTCTGGAAAATCGTGACCATGTGCAGCAGCAGGTCCCCGAAATCCACCGCGTTCAGCTCGCGCAGACGGCTTTGGTATTGGGCGTAAAGCTCAATACCTTTGTGATTATAGGCTCCTGCATCTACCGCGGGCACCTTGTCGGGCGTCAGGGCGCGGTTTTTCCAATCGTCAATAATCCCCGCCAGCATCCGAGCGGGCCAGCGCTTGTCATCTATATTTGCGGCCTGAGTAAGTTGTTTGAGCAGCCGCTTCTGATCATCTGTATCCAGAATAGTAAAATTCGACTTCAACCCCACAAGTTCCGCATGGCGGCGCAAAAGCTTGACACAGATTGCGTGGAACGTACCCAGCCAAGGCATCCCCTCGGCGGGTCGGCCCAGCATGCGCCCAACGCGTTCTTTCATCTCGCGCGCGGCCTTGTTGGTGAAGGTCACCGCTAGAATCTCATTCTCGCGCACCCGATGGGTTCTGAGCAGATGGGTGATCCGCGCGGTCAACGCCTTGGTTTTACCTGTGCCCGCGCCTGCTAGCATCAGCACCGGACCATCCAGTCTTTCAACTGCTTCGCGCTGCGCCGGGTTGAGATCATTTAGGTACTCTGCCGAGGCCGCAGGCATAGCCCGCGCCGAAAGCGATGCGCCCTCGAAGGCGTCCATTTCGTCAAAACTGCTCATGCCGGTAAACTACGCCGGATGGGCGCGGAGGGAAAGGGTTTGTTCACGGCTTGTTCGCCTGGATTCAACAGAATCACCATATCCCTGCTCTGAGCACGGTCTGATCGGCTAAACGGCTCAAACTGACATTCCTCGGCAGGGATTGATGCCGCAATGCGGCATATGTATTAAGAATGCGCAAATGGGCGGCGTTTGCGAGCGTTAACATGCCGGTTCTACCCAGAACTACAGATATACGTCCCCGTATTGTCCGCCTATGCACAAGGCCACAGCTATAAAGACCGGGACCTGAAATGACAGACTTCAAGAAAATCCTGATCGCCAACCGCGGCGAGATTGCCATCCGCGTGATGCGCGCAGCCAACGAGATGGGCAAACGCACCGTCGCGGTCTTCGCCGAGGAAGACAAGTTGGGCCTGCACCGTTTCAAAGCGGATGAAGCCTATCGAATTGGCGAAGGATTGGGACCGGTCGCGGCCTATCTTTCGATTGATGAAATCATTCGCGTGGCCAAGGAAAGCGGCGCGGATGCGATCCATCCCGGTTATGGCCTGCTGTCCGAGAACCCCGATTTTGTGGATGCCTGTGTTCAGAACGGCATCACCTTTATTGGCCCCAAGGCCGAAACCATGCGCGCTCTGGGCGATAAGGCCAGTGCCCGGAAAGTGGCGATTGCCGCCGACGTCCCTGTTATCCCGGCGACCGAGGTTCTGGGTGACGACATGGTGGCCATCAAGAAAGAGGCCGCCGAGATCGGTTATCCGCTGATGCTCAAAGCCAGCTGGGGCGGCGGTGGGCGCGGCATGCGCCCAATCCTGACCGAGGATGAGCTGGAAGAGAAGGTGCTGGAAGGCCGCCGCGAGGCCGAAGCCGCCTTTGGTAATGGCGAAGGGTATCTTGAAAAGATGATCACCCGCGCGCGTCACGTTGAAGTGCAGATTCTGGGCGACAAGCACGGTGAGATTTATCATCTTTTTGAACGCGACTGCTCGGTCCAACGTCGCAATCAGAAGGTCGTGGAACGCGCCCCTGCCCCGTACTTAACCGAAGAACAGCGCGCTGAGATTTGCGAGCTGGGCCGCCGTATCTGCGCCCATGTGAATTACGAATGTGCCGGTACTGTTGAATTCCTGATGGATATGAACACAGGCAAGTTCTACTTCATCGAGGTGAACCCACGCGTGCAGGTGGAACACACCGTCACCGAAGAAGTCACCGGCATTGACATCGTGCAGGCGCAAATACTGATTGCCGAAGGCAAGACGCTGGCCGAGGCCACCGGCAAAGCCAGCCAGAACGAGATTCGCCTGAACGGCCACGCCTTGCAGACCCGTGTGACCACCGAAGACCCGCTGAACAACTTTATCCCTGACTATGGCCGCATCACCGCCTATCGCTCAGCCACAGGCATGGGCATTCGTCTGGATGGCGGCACCGCTTATGCGGGCGGGGTGATTACCCGGTATTATGACTCGCTTCTGACTAAGGTCACCGCTTGGGCTCCGACGCCTGAAAAGGCGATCGCCCGGATGGATCGCGCTCTGCGAGAGTTCCGTGTGCGGGGTGTGTCGACTAACATCGCATTTGTAGAGAACCTGCTGAAGCATCCGACCTTCTTGTCGAATGAATACACCACCAAGTTTATCGACGAGACGCAGGACCTGTTCCAGTTCAAAAAGCGTCGCGACCGCGGCACCAAAGTTCTGAATTACATCGCCGACATTACTGTGAACGGGCATCCTGAAACCAAGGACCGCCCGATGCCGCGCCCCGATCTGAAAGAGGCGCGTCCGCCTGCGTTGAAGGCCGAACCCCAGATGGGCACCCGCAATCTGTTGGAGCAGAAGGGCCCGCAGGCCGTGGCTGACTGGATGAAAGCACAGCGCCAATTGTTGATCACCGATACCACCATGCGGGATGGGCACCAGTCGCTGCTGGCAACGCGGATGCGGTCGATCGACATGATCAAGGTTGCACCGAGTTATGCGGCGAACCTGCCGCAGCTGTTCTCGGTTGAATGCTGGGGGGGCGCGACCTTCGACGTGGCTTACCGCTTCCTGCAGGAATGCCCATGGCAGCGCCTGCGCGATCTGCGCGAGGCGATGCCCAACCTGATGACCCAGATGCTGCTGCGCGGGGCGAACGGTGTGGGCTACACCAACTACCCCGACAACGTGGTGCAAGAGTTCGTGCGTCAGGCCTCGACAGGCATCGACGTATTCCGCGTCTTCGACTCTTTGAACTGGGTCGAGAACATGCGCGTCGCTATGGATGCCGTCATCGAAAACGGCAAGATCTGTGAAGGCACCGTTTGCTATACCGGTGATATTCTGGACCCCGACCGCTCGAAGTACGACCTGAAATACTATGTTGGCATGGCAAAAGAGCTGCGCGATGCAGGCGCGCATGTGCTGGGTCTGAAAGACATGGCGGGTTTGCTGAAGCCAGCCTCGGCCCGTATCTTGATCCGTGCGTTGAAGGAAGAGGTCGGTCTGCCGATCCACTTCCACACGCACGACACCGCAGGCATCGCCAGTGCGACCATTCTGGCCGCGTCCGAGGCAGGTGTGGATGCGGTGGATTGCGCGATGGATGCGTTTTCGGGCAACACCTCTCAGGCGACACTTGGCACAGTGGTCGAGGCACTGCGCCATACCGAGCGTGACACCGGGCTGGACATCAAAGCGATCCGCGAGATCAGCGATTACTTTGAGGCCGTGCGCGGCCAATATGCGGCCTTCGAGTCCGGCCTGCAGGCCCCCGCCTCCGAGGTTTATCTGCATGAGATGCCAGGGGGACAGTTCACTAACCTCAAGGCGCAGGCGCGTAGTTTGGGCTTGGAAGAGCGTTGGCACGAGGTCGCTCAGATGTATGCCGATGTGAACCAGATGTTCGGCGACATCGTCAAGGTGACGCCATCGTCGAAGGTGGTCGGTGATATGGCGCTGATGATGGTCAGCCAAGGCCTGAGCCGCGATGATGTGGAAAATCCGGGCACGGATGTGGCCTTCCCCGACTCGGTGATCGACATGATGCGTGGCAATCTGGGCCAACCTCCGGGCGGGTTCCCGGATACGATCATCCAGAAAGTGCTCAAGGATGAGGCCCCCAACACCGAACGCCCCGGTAAACATGTCGAAGCAGTCGATCTGGAGGCGACGCGTGCCGATCTGTCGAAACAGCTGGACGGGAAAGAAATCGATGACGAGGACCTGAACGGATACCTGATGTATCCCAAAGTGTTCCTGGATTACATGGGCCGCCATCGCACCTATGGCCCGGTCCGTACCTTGCCGACGCGTACCTTCTTTTACGGGATGGAGCCGGGCGAAGAGATCACGGCCGAGATCGACCCCGGCAAGACGCTGGAAATCCGGTGCCAGGCGATTGGTGAAACGGACGAGAACGGCGAAGTGCGCGTGTTCTTCGAACTCAACGGTCAGCCCCGCGTAATCCGGGTACCGAACCGGCTGGTCAAAGCCACAACCGCTCAGCGGCCCAAGGCCGAGGTTGGAAACCCCAACCATATCGGCGCACCAATGCCGGGGGTTGTGGCGACTGTAGCCGCCGTCACGGGCCATGAGGTCAAGGAAGGCGATCTGCTGTTGACGATCGAGGCCATGAAGATGGAAACCGGCATCCATGCCGAGCGCGACGCGGTGGTTAAGGCCGTCCACGTCCAGCCGGGTGGCCAGATTGACGCCAAGGACCTGCTGGTCGAACTGGAATAACCGGTTTAGCCTTCTAAGCTAATAAGGGCCGTTCGGGGAACCGGGCGGCCCTAGTAACATCAGGAGGCCCCATGCTGTCCATCACCCCGATTTACGCCGCGCTGGTTGCATTTCTATACGTTGCGCTCAGCGTTAATGTGATCCTTCAACGCCGGAAAGGTAGAATTTCTGTCGGCGATCACGGCGACAAGGCGATGATCAAGGCGATGCGAACCCATGCGAACTGCGCCGAATACGCCCCTTTTGCACTGCTGCTGATCGCTATGGCGGAGTTGCAAGGCGCTGGTGGTTTGCTTTTGAATTTGCTGGGGCTGTCGCTGCTGGCCGGGCGACTCTCGCATGCCTACGGATTTGGCAAGACGCCGCAAATCATCATCTTTCGCCAAATCGGCATGGGGCTGACATTCATTGCCATTCTGATCGCCGCAATCGCGAACCTTATACTGGCTGTTTGAGCACGATTTAGCCCATCAGAACCTGCGTCTCGATCAATGGAGTATGGGAAAGATTCGGTTCCCCATCTGCCAGCGTCTCGTTGTTTTGCGCGCAAAACATCGTGGTCAGCACGATCAACGCCGCCAATGCCGCCATTTTTATGTCTGCAATACTTGCCATGTCCTGTTCCCAATCCCACATTTCGTTCACTGCAATGGTTCTTAAACACCGCCGCCCTGGAATTCCGTCGAAAGATTTTTGCGCGTTTTTGTGTTTTTCCGCTTGCAGCCTCGTGTTGGAATTTATACATCCCTCCTCACTCAACGGCGCGGGCGTAGCTCAGGGGTAGAGCATAACCTTGCCAAGGTTAGGGTCGGGCGTTCGAATCGCCTCGCCCGCTCCATTGAGAGGTCTTCGGACCACACACGTATCTGATGCGGGCGTAGCTCAGGGGTAGAGCATAACCTTGCCAAGGTTAGGGTCGGGCGTTCGAATCGCCTCGCCCGCTCCAGATACCAAACCGTTCAAACACACTGGTTCTTTCGCTGGCATTGCGCCATTCTGGCCGTGATTTCAATCACGCACGGGATTTGCTTATGTCGGACTATGTCATTCGCCCACTTACCGCATCCGAGGTCCAGCACGCCGTGGATTGGGCTGGGCGCGAAGGATGGAACCCGGGCGTTCATGATGCCGAGTGTTTCCGCCCAACGGACCCGGATGGCTTTTTAGGCGGGTTTCTGGGCGGCGAGATGATCGCCTCGGTTTCTGCCGTGAATTACGACGACAAGTTTTCCTTTCTGGGGTTCTATATCGTCAAGCCAGAGTTTCGCCATCACGGGCACGGACTTGAAATCGCAGGGCATGCGCTGGCCCATTGCACGGGGCGGAATATGGGGCTGGATGGCGTGGTCGAGCAGCAGGACAACTATCGCAAGTCGGGCTTTACCTTTGCCTACAACAACTATCGCTTCGCCGGGACCAAAGACCGGATACTGGGAAAGCTGGGGGCTAGACCGAACGTCAACATCTCGGACCTGAGTGGCGCAACAGACGATTTGAAAACATATGATCGCGCGCTCTTCCCTGCGCCGCGCGACCTGTTTCTTGACAGCTGGCTAAGCGCGTACAACCATGTTTCGAAAGTCTATACCGAGAATGGAAAGATCAAGGGGTATACAACATTACGCCCCTGTCTTACCGGGTATAAGGTCGGCCCCCTGTTTGCGGATACGTCCGATATAGCAAAAGCTTTGCTGTCTTCTGTCCTTTCGGCGATCCCCGAAGATCACAACGCGCATGAAGTATTCATAGACATGCCACAGCCCAATGCCGCGGCGTTTGCGTTGGCCGATGAGCTTGGGCTGGACAAGGTCTTTGAAACTGCGCGGATGTATTCGGATCACGAACCAGACATTGATCTGGATCGCATTTTTGGCGTGACGACGTTTGAGCTGGGCTAGAACGCCTTGAACGTCATCGTGGTCAAGGACCGTTCGATATTGGGAATCACCAGCAGGTTTTCGTTGATGAAATGACCTACATCCTCAGATTCAGGGATATAGAGTTTCAGCAGGAGGTCAAATTCGCCGCTTGTCGAATACAGTTCCGAGTGAATTTCGCGCAGGGCAATCTCTTCGGCGACTTTGTAGGTGGTTCCGGGTTTACAGCGGATCTGAATGAAGACGCAGGTGGACATGGGCCGGGCCTTGTTGGTTCGTGTTGACCGCAGGCTGGCACGGGCCGCGCCCGGGTGCAATCCCCTGCAACAGTTTGCAGCGAAGGCTGAAACCGGTCTGGATAGGCCGCTCATCCATGTCTATAAGCGCGCCTGTAGCAAAAGGAATTCGCCCATGCGCAGCGCTAAAATCAGCCGTCAGACCGCCGAGACCGAGATCTCGGTCGAGGTTAACCTGGACGGCACAGGTCAGTATGACAACCAGACCGGCGTCGGGTTCTTCGACCATATGCTGGATCAGTTGGCGCGCCATTCGCTGATCGACATGACGATCCGTGCCAAGGGCGATTATCACATCGACGACCACCACACGGTCGAAGATACCGGCATCGCGCTGGGTCAGGCACTGACGCATGCACTGGGAGACAAGAAGGGTATTCGGCGCTATGGCGAGTGTCACCTGCCCATGGATGACGCGCAGGTGCGCTGTGCGCTGGACCTGTCTGCCCGGCCTTTCCTGATCTGGAATGTGGACCTGCCAACACCCAAAATTGGCAATTTCGACACCGAGTTGGTGCGAGAATTCTTTCAGGCCCTCAGCACCCATGGCGGCATTACGCTGCATATCGATCAGTTGCACGGCTTCAACAGCCACCACATTGCCGAAGCGGCCTTCAAAGCCGTCGCGCGCGCGCTGCGCTTGGCGGTCGAGACCGATCCGCGCAAAGCGGATGCGATCCCCTCGACCAAGGGCGCGCTTTAGATGCTGACAGCCATCATTGACTACGAGAGCGGCAACCTGCACTCGGCGGAGAAGGCGTTTCAACGGATGGCGCGCGAACTGGATGCGGGCGAGGTCGTCGTGACATCGGATGCAGACGTCGTCGCGCGGGCCGACCGGCTGGTTCTGCCCGGTGATGGAGCTTTCCCAGCATGCGCCGCCGAATTACGCGGCCACAAGGGCATTTATGACGCGATGGTCGAGGCGGTCGAGCAGAAGGGCCGCCCGTTTCTGGGCATCTGTGTCGGCATGCAACTGATGGCGACGAAAGGCCATGAATACGCTGAGACCGACGGTCTGGGCTGGGTTGCCGGTGATGTCGTGAAGATTAGGCCCTCAGACAGCGCGCTCAAGGTACCGCATATGGGCTGGAACGATCTGGTTCTGGAAAGCGATCACCCGGTCTTTGACGGGGTGAAATCAGGCGATCACACTTATTTTGTGCACTCCTACCATTTCCGCGTGACCGATCCAGCGCAACGGTTGGCCTACGTGGATTATGGGCAAGAAGTCACGGCCGTGATCGGCCGCGACACGATGGTTGGCATGCAGTTCCACCCTGAGAAAAGCCAGGATGTGGGTCTGCGCATGATCGGAAACTTCCTGACCTGGGCCCCCTGAGGGGTTATTGAACCCGCGTCCAGGTTTGTCCTTTGCAAATCAGGCCACCCGCAACACAACCCTTGACGATCAGCTTGTTCTGGCCGTCCAGCGTCATTTTTGACGTGTATGTCTTGTCGTTGTCCGGGTTCCATATCTTGCCATTGTCATAGGTGCCATTGCCTCCGGGAATCATGTCCCAGATGAGTTGCTTGCCCAGATTGGGGTATTCCAGCACCTCATTGCCATCCTTGTCAAAGGCGGTGTCGATGGTGCCACAGATTGCGCTGCCGCATTCCGAGATGGTTACGTGCACAAATCCGCCCGAGTCGCCCGGGCCGACTTTCCAAAGGCCATCCACCGGATCATCCGCAAGGGCTGCAGTGGCCATCGCGGCAAACCCTGCCGCAAGAGTAAATGTCTTCATAGTTTTCTCCCTGTATCTCCGGCCAGTCTGAACTGCCATTCGGCACCCGGCAAGATTGACTTAGCGTCGCGTTGCACCCCTGCCCTGCCTGTGCGATATCCCGCGCGTGTAACAGAGATATAGGGCCGCCTGACATGATCCTCTACCCCGCCATCGACCTAAAAGACGGCAATGCCGTGCGCCTGCTGCGTGGTGAAATGGACAAGGCAACGGTCTTTAACGAAGATCCAGCAGCGCAGGCCCGCGCCTTTGTCGAGGCGGGTTGTGAATGGCTGCATCTGGTGGACCTGAATGGCGCTTTCGCGGGTGAGCCTGTTAATGCGGCTCCGGTCGAGGCAATTCTGAAAGCATGCGACGTGCCGGCGCAGCTGGGCGGTGGCATCCGGGACATGGCCACAATCGAAACCTGGATCGAGAAAGGTCTGGCCCGAGTGATTCTAGGCACCGTGGCGGTCGAGAACCCTGATCTGGTGCGCGAAGCTGCCAAAGCCTTCCCCGGCAAGGTCGCCGTCGGAATCGACGCGCGCAACGGCATGGTCGCCACCAAGGGCTGGGCCGAAGAAACCGACGTGCAGGTCACCGATCTGGCGCGCAGTTTTGAAGACGCCGGAGTTGCCGCGATCATATACACCGATATCAACCGTGATGGTGCGATGCAGGGCCCGAATATCGATGCCACCGCTGCGCTGGCGCAGGCGGTTTCGATTCCCGTGATCGCCTCAGGCGGTGTCAGCTCGCTGCACGACCTGATCGCCTTGCGCGATTGTGGAGTTGAGCTGAACGGCGCGATCTCGGGCCGCGCGCTCTATGATGGCGCGATTGACCTGGAAGAGGCCATTCGCGCCCTGAGTTAAATTACTGGGCGGCAGCGGCGGTCAGCTTCGCCAAAGCGCCGCGCATTTTCTCGATGACCGGAGACTTTTCGACCTCGTCAAGCTCGTCCATCGTCTCTTTCGGGTCTTCATAGGCCAGCCATACCTGCCCGTTTGCGTCCTCGTAGGCCTGCACTTTCAATGGCAGAAAAAGTCCCGCGCGTGGGTCGATCTGCATTGCGGGCGTGCCCAGCGCAGGATTGCCGAAAATCAGCACCTGATTGGGCGGAATGGGCGTACCGACCTTTTCCGCCCCTGCTGCGTGGTCCACGCGCGCGAACACGGTCGCGCCTGCGTTGCCGACAGCAGCTTCCAGCGCGTCCAGCGCCTCGGCCACGGATTTGTTGGTTTCCACTTTGATAATGTCGTCAGCCATGGCGGATAGCGCGCCTCCGAATACGAATATTGAAGCCAAAAGAAGATGTCTCATCTAGGTAATCCTTTTCGTGAATTTCACCCCTAATTTCTATGGCTTCACGCTGGATCACAATCACAACTCTGGCATCGGCGAGGCTTTGCCGGTAAGGGTGCGGCCAACAAAGGATAGCCGATGCTGAAAACCCGTATCATTCCCTGTCTGGATGTCGCTGATGGTCGTGTGGTCAAAGGTGTGAATTTTGTCGGCCTGCGCGACGCCGGTGATCCCGTCGAGTCTGCCAAGGCCTACGACGCCGCTGGCGCGGACGAGATCTGTTTTCTGGACATTCACGCCACGCATGAAAATCGCGGAACAATGTTCGATGTGGTGCAGCGCACGGCCGAACAATGCTTTGTACCGCTTACTGTGGGCGGTGGTGTGCGCACCAAAGATGACGTGCGCGCCCTGCTGCTGGCGGGGGCGGATAAGGTCAGTTTCAATTCGGCCGCTGTCGCCAACCCTGATGTGATCGCCGAGGCGGCAGATCAGTTCGGCAGCCAGTGCATCGTCTGCGCCATCGATGCCAAAACGGTCAGCCCCGGAAAATGGGAGATTTTCACTCATGGCGGTCGCAAACCAACAGGCATCGACGCAGTTGAATTTGCTAAAACCGTCGTCGCCAGGGGCGCGGGGGAAATCCTGCTGACTTCGATGGATCGTGATGGCACCAAGGCCGGATTCAACCTGCCCCTAACCCGCGCGATCAGTGACGCGGTGGATGTGCCGGTGATCGCCAGCGGTGGCGTGGGTAATCTGGATCATCTGGTCGAAGGTGTGACCAAAGGTGGGGCCAGCGCAGTACTTGCCGCCTCGATCTTCCATTTCGGTGAATACACCATCCACGAGGCCAAGGAATATATGGCCGCCGCTGGCATTCCGATGAGGCTGACATGAGCATTCTGCACGATCTGGCCGCCACGATTGAGGCGCGCAAGGGCACTGATCCTGACAGCAGCTGGACCGCCAAGCTGTTGGCCAAAGGTCCCGAGAAATGCGCCGAGAAATTCGGTGAAGAAGCCATTGAGGCAATCATCGAAGCCGCCAAAGGGGACAGGGAAAAACTGACCTCCGAGGCGGCTGATGTGCTTTACCACCTGCTGGTAATGCTGGCTGCGCGCGATGTTGCGCTGGACGATGTGCTGGGCGAACTGGCCCGTCGACAGGGCACCAGCGGCATCATGGAAAAGGCATCCCGGCCAAAAGGCTAAGCGGGTTTCGTGCAATTACCCGGCCCGCTATACTCCGGGTTCGGGTGCATTGAGGCAAAGGGCGCGCAGATGATCAGAGCTTTGGTGTTCGCAGCAGCACTTGCCACCCTCGCGGCCTGCGCCACCCCTCCCCCTTCCTCTGGAGATGAGGTCCAGCGGCTTGCCGCCGAAATCCAAAGCCTCGGCCCCGATATCGACCCAGAAGAAGCCACCCGCGCCGCCCGCATCGCTTATGCCTATACTGCGCAGCTGGTGCAGGAATACGAAATCACCGACCCGCCCTTGATTCACAATGCCAAGGTCAACAAAGGCGTGCGCCCGCGTGGTCTGTGTTGGCATTGGGCCGAGGATATCGAGCGTCGTCTGGATCAGGAGCAATTTCACACGCTGGAAATGCACCGCGCCATCGCCAATGCGGACAATCCACTCCGCATCGACCACAGCACCGCCATCATCAGCCGCAAAGGGGAGAGCATGTACGAAGGCGTCGTACTGGACCCCTGGCGCTATGGCGGGGTGTTGTTCTGGTCGCCCTTGGTCGAAGACACACGCTACGATTGGGTTCCGCGTGAAGTGGTTCTGGAAAAGCGTCGCCAGGAACAGGCTGGGCAACTGACCCCGTTGGCAGCGAACTGAACCCCCAGTCAATCGTCAGACTTCTCTGTCGTCGGGCTCCAAAGTGCTTAGCGCCTCTGCATAATTGCATCGGAATTCAGCTGTTTGAATAATCACTAATAAGCGACTGCAGTTCTTCCTGTGTCTCCGGAATTTTTGAGTAGCTGCGCACCACGGGAATATGCACCCAAGGCATCTTCGCTTCGGTCATCACTTCGAGAAATGGCGTAAATGACGCGGCTTGGTCCAAGATCGACGTCCGCACGTTGACCCGCTCCGGTGCTCCTTTGAGCTGCGAATAGATGAAGTTATAGCATGACTTGCAAAAATAGTGCGCGCGCTCGACCGACCCAAGCCCACCCCGAACCAGATCGCCGTCATGGGTAAAACTATCGCTTGGGAACATCGTGGTTAGTGAAAACGCGCTGGCACTGAATTTTTGGCAATCTCGACAGTGGCACGCAACGGTCAACAGGGGCGTCGCCGTCACACGAACCCGCACCGCACCACATAGGCAGGCACCTTCAAATGGTGGTTCAGGAATCGACATTGTTCTTAGCTCTCTTTCCATTTCACAGAACCCTTTGCAGGGATCAGACTGGTTCAATTTCGCGAGGATGGGTATTAGCGGGTCGCGCACGATCGGCATTCAATCAAAGCCGACCGGGAGTCGATCATAGCGGGTCTTCGGAGCGGAAGAGCAAGAGCCACGACCTGCTCAGAGTTTGGACGAAATCACGCCCGTTGCAAACCCGCCCATTCGCAGTTCACCAAACAGGCGTTGATATTCGATCTTGGGGCACCGATTCATTACTACGTCCACTTCGCGCTCCTGTGCTTTGGCTGCGGCCTCAGCATGCTCAACGCCAATCTGCATCCAGACCGTACTTAGGTTCGGAAACGCGCTCAAAGCCTCGTCAACAATGGGTGGCACAGCCTCGGACCTGCGGAAAATGTCCACCATGTCGACTGGCTCTGATACTTCGGACAAAGACGCCCTGACCGTCTGGCCAAACAGTGCTTTGCCCGCATGTCCCGGATTAACCGGTATGACCTTGTAGCCCTTCAGCGACAGGTAACGGGCCACATAGTAACTGGGCCTTACCGGGTTCATGGACACGCCGACAACAGCGATAGTCTTGGTCCGCTTCAACACCGTTTTCAGGAACTGGTCAGAGTAGTCAGGCATGAACGCACCCTAAACGCCACGCAGAAAAGAAAAAAGCGCTCAGGTAATACCTGAGCGCCAGTTGTTGGAACGAGGGACAGTGAAATGACCCGCGGCAGTTCCATTCCGCGGTCACTGTGACATTTAGGCATGAGTTGATTAAAAAAAAGGGGCGGTGCGCATTTTTGTGATGACAATTCACAAAAGGCGGAAATCTGCCGTTTTGCGGAATCTTGTTTTTAGCAGAAGAACATCGCCTACAGACGCTCTGCATCGGGTGGAAGCCCGACAATCAAAACAGATCAAGTGCGCTCAGTTAATACAGGACTGCAGGCCAATGCGCGTCGGCTTCACGGATATTCTGAGCGACGTTTTGCTTCCAAATACGCTCAATCGCCTCAGAATGTGTCAGATACAATTTGCCGTCCACGATCTGCCATGCGTGCGGGTCAGTACTGCTCAGTAGACCGGTCGCCATCGCATAGGCGCAATACCCACCAAATTGCGGAGCAAAGGCCCTCGGGTTCCGCTCAAATCGATCACGATTCTCTTCAGATGCAAACCGCCAGGTGGCACCTTTCCACATAAGCGTGATATCGGGACTACCCTTTACTGGCTCTCCTAACCTAAAATAGGACACTGCATCGTAACCTGATATCGCTAGCCCATTATCCGCATAGAACATGGGCTTTTCCTGCGCCCCGACAGCAGGAGCGAACACTACACAAGAGAGACTGGTTAAGAAGGCACGTCGGGACAGCATTGGTGAATCGTTTGTTCGCATTCAGAAGGTTTTAAGATGCATATTTCATGCCGCATCGGAAACCCCCATGACGCCGATGTGAACAGGCGTGCAATGGTTCAGTCGAACACGTCTTCGATCACATCCCAAGCTTCATCCAGCACCTTCGAGAACAAGCCACGCTTTTTCTTCTTCTTGTATTTCTTGTTCTTATTTGTCGGTGAATAGTCGTTCGACGGCCGCTCGGCTAGCTTGGCCTTTGGCACCATCTTGAGATTGTGCAAAGGCGCGCCACAGCTGGCGCAGCTCAGCTCGTGCTGTTGCTTTCCCCTAAGAACCAAAGCGGCGCGGGTCCCGCAATAGCAGCAGGTGGCAATTTTATGCGGAGTGGAAATTTGGGCCTCCTGTCATCTGGGTTGAGATGCATATAGTGCAATCGCCGCAGCATTTGAGACATTGAGAGACCCAAATCCGCCCGCCGCGTCAATTTTCACCAGTTGATCCACAGTCTCTTTGGTTTTTTGTCGCAACCCTGGCCCCTCGGCCCCGAGGACCAAGGCCACTGGCCGATCGCGCTTCTCCCTTAGCGTCGCTTCGATGGTCTGCTCGGCTTCTCCATCCAGACCTAGGACAAAGAACCCCATGTTCTGCAACTCGATGATAGCGTCGGCCAAGTTGCGCACACGCAGATATGGCTGTCGTTCCAAGGCCCCGCTGGCAGTTTTGGCCAGCGCGCCGGTTTCGGGTGCCGAATGGTGGCGCGTTCCGATCACGGCGCTGGCGCCCAGCACTTCGGCCGAGCGTAGAATCGCACCAACATTGTGTGGGTCGGTCACGCGGTCCAACAACAACACACGAGGGTTTTCCTGCCCAATACAGTTTTCGGCAAGTCCACCCCATTCCAGCGGCTTGACCTCAAGCGCCGCGCCCTGATGAACCGACCCCGGATCGATTGGAGCCGTGAATTTTCGCGGATCAGCCATCTCGGGTGTAATCCCTGCAAATTCAATCGCTTCGATCAGTTTATCATTGGCGTTTCGCGTCACAATCAAGCGTAATTTGTGCCGTTTGGGATTCATCAGCGCATCACGAACAGCGTGTATTCCGAACAGCCACACGGTTTCCGCGGCAGCAGCTTTGCGCGCCTGCTCTTTCTCAACGACCCACTTTGGTTTCTTCATTTTACGGGCCTCCGGGCCGGGAATTCGGTTTCCTGCGTCAAAGCGGTATTTTCCTGTTGACGCCCTTTAGACGCGCTAGTAATCACGCCTCCACGTCAGGTGCAACGCCTGACAGTGGGCGACAGGCCGCAAGGTGTGGCAGGGGACTGTAACTCCCTCGCGGAGACGCACGCCTGGTTCGATTCCAGGGTCGCCCACCACTTACCTTTCATGCATATTTAGACCTTTGGCATTTAGGTAAATGCGTTGCCGCACCGTATGCTCTCAAGGCTTACGTCCAAGCTATTTTGACACTGGCCCAAATGACAGCGTCATCTCCTCATCTGTATCAAAACGATAAGGCGCGGTCAGAGTTTCAACCAGATTAGGGTCGATATCGTTAGGCGCTCTTTCTCCGTCCTCCCAAACCCGCAACTCAGCGTTTGGTTTGCGAGGATCGCGATCACTGTAAATGGAATGCGCTGGCGCGAAATATGCCATGTTTCCCGCTATCCAGTTATCGGCGACAATCGCGCTGCCAGGTTCGACTTCTGCCAGCATCTGCGAAGTTAGCTCAGCAAATGGTGCGGCACGCTTGGCATCTCCGGCCAGATTATGGTGAAGCATCGCAATTCCAACAAACCCGGCCAGAACAACGCTAATCTGGGCAAAGCGTCGGGCACCGATCTCTCGTGTTCGCGGCAATATCCACAATACCAGAAGCGGGCCAGCATAGATCAAAAGTGGCTGCAACCATCGGTCCTTTACGTTGGTGCTGCCGCTAAGAATCACAACGACAACCATAAGCACCAAAGACCAGACGACCGTGCGCGTCATCAATCGGAATAGATCATCCTGTGCGGTAGCCGCGCCTTGTTTGCGATAGACCACCCACAGGACGCCCAATACCAGCAGCAAGAGCGAAACGAAGCCAGCGGATGCCAATGCCAGTTCTGTAAGTCCCTGCACTGCGACCAAGCCGGTGGGGCCTTCACTGCTCATGTCCAGCTTGCGGGCGCTGGCTAAGGCCTGCTGAGAGTTGTTCAAGACCCAAAGCATCGGCGGCGCAACGAGAATAGCGGCAACTCCAACTGAGATCAGCAACCGAGGAGACCAGAATGGCTTGCGTGTCTCCGGGGCGCTAATCGCTGCAAGAAACATGGCCAGCAATGCGATGGCATAGTTGTATTTCGACAAACAGCCCATCGCGACAACCACGCCCAGCACAACGAAACCCCGGGTCGTCGGCCTTTGGATCACATGCCACATGACGGCAAAGGTCAGGACTGAACAGAGATTGGCCAGAACCGAGTGAGTCAAGGCCCGCTGCGCTTCCCAGCTGAACTGGTAGAGCATCAGTAACGATAAGACAGACAACCCCGCCATCAGCGGGTTTTGTCTACTTCGGATGACCATGTACAACGTGACAACGGTTGCCAGAAGCATCGCGTTTTTGAGCAGCGACAATCCCAGAATGCTGGGTCCGGTAATCTGGAAAATACCCCATTGCAGCCACGCATAAAGCGGCAGCTGCGGACCATAGCCCCATTCAAGCTGTCGCGCATCCAGAAGTATCTCGGCCTCGTCCAGACCAAGCGAACCACCGGTTGCAACGCGCAGCACGACGTGAAGCAAATAGTAGCCAACAAACAGACCAATCCAGAATTTATCTGTCGATATCAGCTCTGTCGAGGTCCCGGCATTTTGCTCGGCTGATATGGAAGCCCTGTCTGACCCGCCCTGCCAATCGTTCATGGATCTGCCCATTCCGTCGGCGTCCGCACAGTTCATCTGGCCGCCGGGTTTCAACTTTGAACGAAGCTAGACCCGAAGACTGGGCTTAAGTCCACTAGTTTCAACTATGGCAGGCGTAACAAGATAAGGGTCAAGACATCAGCCGGCAGAAGTAGCAGTATGCTGCGCGCTGGCCTGCGATATCTTGTCGAACCATTCGGTCAGGCTACCGATATCGGGGCCGAGCGCCTCGGCGATCCCGCCAGCAAAATCCTGAAACTTTTCGATGTTCAACTGATTGAGCCCGACCAACACTGGAATGTCACGCTCTAACGCATCCGCGATGATTGGGCGGAACCCGCGTCCATCGGCCTCGTGCTTACCGAATTTGTTGACGATCAGCAGGTGCGGCGCGTCCTCAAGCGAACGAGTTACAAGGCCGACGGCCCGCTCCAACTCTGCTGGGTCCAGACGGCAGCCGCGTGCGTTCTTGCCCAAGGATTGTGAGATACGGATGATCTCACCGGTCGGAATGACCTTAAGGTCCATATCGCACTTGTATCCATCGGCACAATCGGTGTTTGTCTGAACCACTCCGGCAAGCGGCGTTCCTGCGCTTACAAGCCCATCCGCAAACGCGCTGAGCAGACGATCAGTTGCGCCGCGATCAGTTGTCGTAACATAGGCCAGATGCATGATTAGGACCTCAAATTTCAATTCATGACGTTTCAGATAGCACGCGTCAGCCCAGCCGACCACCTTAAGCGATCAAGGCAATGGTGAAAGCCCGATCACAGGTGTGTGCAGGTGAAGGAGAGCCGAATAGACAGCGAGTGCAGCCAGCCAAACCCAGGGGCGCGGCCATGGGCGAGGTGCGTGCAGCGACAAACGCGCAGTGTCGCGGGACAGCCGATGCCAGTCTGCACCCATCTTTTGGGTGGTTCGACGATCGATCAGAGCCATCCCCATAACTGCAAAGACTGCGAACAAACCAAATAGGATCACATGTGACAAGCCACCATTGGCCAGAAGGTGGGCCAAGGCCCATAGCAACAGCGCCACAAGGATCGGATGGCGTGTTGAGCGCAAGATACCGGGGTTTTCGGGATCGAAGGGACGGTTCCCCAACCCGCCGAATGAGAACGGGTTTTGGATCGACAAACCCGCAATGGCCAACCAGCAGACCACAGGCATAATCAACAGCGGTACCCAGCGAAAGACGAACAGCGGCGGAATGACCTCAATATAAGGCGCATTAGCTGCGGCAATGATCAGCCAACCCAGAACCGCCAGTGAGGCTAGCGAATATGCGGTAAAATAACCGGTACGCCCTAGTGTTCCAATTAGCCAGCCGCGCACCGCCGGGCGTGCCGGGATCATATGGCTGAGAAGGAAAGTGGCGAGCGCTGCAAGGAAAAGGCCCCAACCGGTCATGGTAGACTCCGAACGTGTTGAGCCCGGTTTAGGCCTTGGCGAAGGGCAAGTCTTTGTCTGAAATCAAGTGAGGCGAGGGCGATTTCCCGCCCCTGCCCTGTCTCAAAGTCCAAGCGCTTTGCGGCGTTCTTCGGCAAAACCCTGAACCATCCGGTCAGCGATCAGTGCCAGAATCGCCATGGCAGCCCCTGCCGAGATGCCAAGCCCTACATCCGCTTGCCCCAGCGCCAGATAGATCGACTGACCCAAACCGGTGGTACCGATCAGGGCCGCGATTACCAACATCGCAAAGGCGTAAAGGATGGTCTGGTTCAATCCCAGCAAGATGGTCGGCGCAGCATAGGGCGCGCGGACATCACGCATGATCTGCCACTCGGTCGCGCCGCTGGAGATTGCGGCCTCCATCATTTCTTCGGGCGTGTTGACCAGGCCGTGCCGCGTGTAACGGATCATCGGGACGATGGCATAGGCGCAGATTGCCAGGAAGGCCGAGAACTCACCAATCTGAAACACCATCAGCACCGGGATCAGGAACACGAACAGTGGGATCGTCTGCAGCATGTCGCAGATCGGGCGCACGATAGTCCAGACCGGTTTCCAGACCGCGCTGGCCAGACCAATCAAACCGCCCAGAATGGCGCAGAAAAACACCGCCGCGCCGCTTAGGTAGAGCGACAGCAAGGCGCGCTCCCACAGACCCGAGACGAGGATGGTGCACAGCAATCCCACACACAGCGCAGCCAGACGCCAGCCTCCTGCCACCCAGCCCAACGCGGCTGCGCCAGTCAGGACAAACGGCCATGGCAGGTTAGAAATACCAGTCTCCAGCATCCCAATCAGGATCAGCACCACCAGACCGCCAGTCAGGTGCCCGCGCCATGCCATCAGTAAGGCGACTGCGGCCCCTGCGGCAAACAGGCCATAGCTCATCGAAGGCGTCCACGCAAAACCCCATGTGAAGGGCAGCACCGCCTGATCCAACCCGATCCGAAGCGGCAACAGAACATAGAACAGCGAGTTGTTCTTGAGCGCATCCAACCATGGACCATTGGCTTGCGTGAACGTGGTCAGGCCGTTGTCGATTGCCGTTGCCATCGGGTCCAGTACGGTCAGCTCCGACGGGTTCGGCAGCCACACCCAGAAGGCCGCGGTAAACACAACTGCAAAGCCCAGCATCGCCCAGACCACGCGGCTGTCATAACGTTTCCGCTCGGTCGCCAAGGTGCCGCTCATCCGGTCGATCACTACGGCGAAGACAACGATGACCAGACCGGCCATCAGGGATTCGCCAAACTGCGCCTTGCGCATGGTCAGCAGAACTTCCCAACCGATGTCATTGAAGCCACCGATAACAGCAGCAATGATCACCATCGACAGCGCCGCCATCAGACACTGGTTCACGCCGACCATGATTTGCGTCGTTGCGGCAGGGATTTCGACCTGAAACAGCTGCTGCAGACGGGTGCCGCCAGACATGATCGCGGCTTCTTTGATCTCGGATTCCACCCGTTCCAGCCCCAGCATCACATTGCGTGCCATTGGCGGGGCCGCGTAGATGGCCGATGCGATCAGACCCACTACCGGGCCAAAGCCGAAAAGCAGTAGCAGCGGTGTCAGATAGGCAAAGGTTGGCACCGTTTGCATGATGTCCAGAACGGCCTGTACCAAGGCCTTCACGCGAGGAACCTCATTGGCGAGGATACCAATCGCGCCACCCATGATCAGTGCCACCGGTACAGACACGGCCACAAGGGCCAGGGTATTCATGCTCTCAGCCCAATAACCGGAGGCCAGCACAAAGCTGAGACCAAAGAACCCCAAGGCAGCCATCGGCAGCCCGCCCAGATACCAACCTAATGCGGTGACGATACCGATCAGGATCGGCCAAGGCGTGTTCCCCAGTACGAAATTTGCCCAATTCATCGGATAGGCCATCAGGTCCGAAAACAATCGCGCCGCTGGCTTGATTCCGTTCAGGAACCAATCGAGGAAGGCACCGACCCACTGGGTTGCAGGTAGCTCCCAGGCAGCGGGCCATTTGACCAGCCATGGCGCGACACCCTCCAGCACAAGACACACTGCGCCGACGATCACTGTGATCAACGCCGCCTGTGCCCCTGTGGTCAGTCGCGCCTGCTGCGCGGGGATATCCGTCGCGGCAGTCATGCCTCATCCACCTGCAACGCGGCAGCCAGATCGGACGGGTGCACGGTACCCACAACATTACCGTCTGCGTCACGAACCGGGACGGGCTCATATAGCTCCATGCAATGCGCCAGCGCGGCGTCCAAGGTCATCGAAGTGGTCAGGCCCGGATCGTCTGGCCCACGCTCTCCGTCGTCTCGCATTACCGAGGCGACCTTGGCGTGCTGGCCTTTGGCCACGTCTTTGGAGAATTCGCGCACATAGTCGTCGACCGGGCGCAAAACGATATCCGTGGGCGTCCCGATCTGAACGATCTTGCCATCGCGCATGATCGCGATGCGGTCAGCGAGTTTCAGCGCTTCTTGTATGTCGTGTGTGATGAACACGATGGATTTCTTCAGTGTCGCCTGAATACGCAGGAACTCATCCTGCAATTGGCGGCGGATCAGTGGATCTAGGGCCGAGAACGGCTCGTCCAGAAACCAGATATCCGGGTTCACGGCCAGCGACCGCGCGATTCCTACGCGCTGGCGCTGCCCGCCCGAAAGCTGACGTGGAAAACTGTCTTCGCGGCCTTCAAGCCCGACCAGAGAAATCACCTCTTGCGCGCGGGCCAGCCGTTCCTTTTTGCCCACCCCCTGCACGCGCAATGGATAAGCCACGTTTTCGGCCACGGTCATATGTGGGAACAGACCAAAATGCTGGAACACCATGCCCAGCTTTTTGCGGCGCAGTTGGGTTAGGGTCTTCTTCGAGGCCCCAATCACATTCTCGCCGTCCACACGAATCTCACCGCCTGTACCGGGCAACAATTGCGAGATGCAACGGATCAGAGTGGATTTGCCCGAGCCTGACAGCCCCATGATGACGAATAGCTCGCCCTCTTTGACTTCGAAATTGGCGTCCTGAACAGCCGGGA
This sequence comes from Ruegeria sp. CE9, assembly GCF_056537425.1. Classification (NCBI taxonomy): domain Bacteria; kingdom Pseudomonadati; phylum Pseudomonadota; class Alphaproteobacteria; order Rhodobacterales; family Roseobacteraceae; genus Ruegeria; species Ruegeria sp. CE9. The sequence continues at coordinate 76,673 of NZ_JBQFRO010000003.1, forward strand.
TGAACCCGTGTTCGCGCAAATCGGTGGCGGCTTGGTCGGCGTCATTCCCTGACCGAGACAGCGCGTCGGTCAGGGCTTTGTCAGCGCCGGTGCCAAAGACCTGCCAGAGGTTCTGGCAGGCAATGGCTGGCGTATTTGCGTCAGTCACTTAGGCAGGCTCACTGGGTTGCAGCGTCAACAACCGGACGCCACTTGCCTTCATTCTCGGCCATCCACGCGGCAACAACTTCTTCGACTGTGCCGCCGTCAACGTCGATCGCACCCATCATGGGCTGCTGATCTTCGACTGCCAGTTGATAGTTGCTGAGGATTTCATAGGCAGCAGGCCATTTGTCTTCCATGCCGCTCCAACCGGCCTTGAAGATGCGCGAGGGCGAGAAGTCGCAATCGTTCACCGCGTTGGGGTTCGGGCCCCAAGCAGGATCGCTAAAACACGCCTCTTCACCCGCAGGCAGATCAACGAATTGCACATCATAGGCTGACATGGCCCAATGCGGCTGCCAGAAAGTGATCAACAGCGGTGATTTCCGCTCGGTCGATGCGCGCAGCTCGGCAATCAGAGCTCCTTCGGAACCTGCAGGAACCGCTTTGAACGGCAGCTCCAGACCGGTCATCCGATCTGCGCCGGGTGTGCCCCAATCGGCCGGATAATCGACCAGTCGACCACCGGGCAGCGTTTCAGCGGTCGCAAAAACCTGTGCGCAGTCTTTCAGCGCTTCCCATGCGGGCAAGCCGGGGCACAGTTCGGCCACGTGTGCGGGATAGGCGATACCTTCTTTTGCATCGAGGCCCAGATCACCAATTTCTACAACGGTGCCTTCATCAATCTTTTTGGCATATTCGTCAGACACGTTTGACGACCAAATCTCCAACGTGGCATCGATGTCACCATCAGCCAGCGCCTGGAACTGGTTCATCATGCCAGCCGTGACATATTCAACGTTGTAACCAGCGGCCTTCAACATCTCGCCGGCGACATGGGTGGTGACATGCTGTCCGGTCCATTCGTTGATCGCCAATTTGATAGGCTCATCCACGGCGCCCATATCCGCCGCATGAGCTGACCCGGCAACGACCAAGGCCAACAAGCTTACGCTTAGCTTTTTCATGATTCAACTCCCTGTTCTTTTTCTCGCCCTGAGACGGCACCGCGACCGTCTAGGAATATTCGTAGTCACAGCACTGTCGCAACATGCACAAGTTTGGTCGAAAAAGGAAAGGGAACAGTTGCTCTGGCTCCGACTTAATTCATTAAGCAGAAGCCCTTGCCCCATCCCCATTGCACTTATCCGACATTGCACATGCATGGCACCGTTCGTACCGAAACGTGAAAGATATTGATTGACTAGTCAATATAAAACATTTGATCGGCCATAAGATCAGGTTTTTGATTGAAAAACTGGGCCAAGATGCCAGCATCAGGATTGTGGAGGGCTCAATCGATGCATCATTTTGACGAGATATATGAGATTTCGGCGGCGCGACATGGCGGGCCTGAGCAACTTGAAAGCAAGCTGAGCAAGCCGAAATCGATTGCGGAATTGGAAGCGTTGCCGGATGATCGCTGGCTGTCGATTATCACGAGAACTATATTTCAAGCCGGGTTTAGCTGGAAAGTCATAGAGGCAAAATGGGACGGGTTCGAAACCGCCTTCGACGGGTTCGACATCGGGCGCTGCGCGTTCATGGATGATGAAAAATTCGACGCCTTGCTTCAGGATACCCGTATTGTACGAAACGGAACCAAAATCGCCGCGGTGCGCGACAACGCCGCATTTCTTCTAGAACTCCGCGCGGAAGGTGGCGTTGGGCAAACTCTGGGAGGGTGGCCTCCGCAAGACTATGTGGGGCTGTTGCAAATGCTTGCCAAACGCGGATCGCGGTTGGGCGGTGCCTCGGCTCAATATGCAATGCGTTTTGCCGGGCGAGATAGCTTTATTCTGTCCCAGGACGTGACCGCGCGTTTGATTGCTGAGGGCGTTATCGACAAACCCGCAACCTCTAAAAAGGCCATGGCCGCCGTGCAGGATGTATTTAACACGTGGATGGAACAATCGGGCCGATCCCTGACAGAAATCAGCCGCGTTTTGGCGATGAGCCTTTGAAAACGACTTGCCGCACCAATCTGCTGCGTTAGGCTTATCATTATGCATCGCCCCTTGCTGATTTTCGTCTTGTTGCTGTTTGCATCCTGCGGTCGCCCCCTGACTGAACATGAAAGGGCATTTGCAAGTAATATCCACGGAGAAACTCTGGATTTGGATCGCGTGCGATTGGTCGAAGGCGCGCCGGTTGCAGCCGTCACATTCACTCGCAAAGCCCGCCCCCGGATTGCATGCCGCGAACGCATACTGCCCCCTGTCAAAGAGGAAACCGTAACCGGTAAGCCTGCGGGTGTCGCACTGTTTAACCACGTTTATTTCACCAAGGATTGGTACCTGGACGACTATATGAGTCAGTACCCTGAACGAGTGAACCTGATTGCGGCCATGTTGCTTGCGCACGAGCTGACCCATGTCTGGCAATGGCAGAATCGTAAAACCACGGGCTATCACCCGCTCCGGGCTGCGGCAGAGCATGGCAAGAAAAACGACCCCTACCTGTTCGACCTTGAAACCTCGCCTGACTTTCTGGCCTATGGCTACGAACAACAGGGCGCGATTGTCGAAGAGTACGTGTGCTGCCGCGCGCTCGACCCGGATGCGCCGAGAACCAAGCGCTTGCACGACATGCTAAGCGCCCATTTTGACGTCAAGACGCTTCCCGGAAGCAGGCGCGAAAGCGACGTTCAAATCCCATGGGCGGGTGCCGAGATTCAGGGGATCTGCCGCTAGGCTCAGCCCTCCTGCAGTGTTTTCAGATATTCGACCAAATCTGCAATCGGTTTGCTCGTCAGGATCGGTTGGCCGGCCGGAGTTTTGATAGCGGTGTCGTTGCCTTCAAAATAGGGGCCGTAGACCGGCATGGGGCTGCCATGGCTAACCAGCGGGTCACGCCCATCAATCCGCGCCACGACACGAGCGATTGGAAAGACGCCATCCGCGTCGGCCAGCGCCTTCAAGTTTGTAGGCTGAATCACAAGCACACCAGCCATCGGCCCATGCCCGGTTGCATCCAGCCCGTGGCAAGTGGCGCAATAGTGTTGGTAAAGTTCAGCGCCAGTCTCGACGTCTTGCGCCAAAACAGGTTGTGACAATGCGGCCAGCATTGTCAGCGGAACTGCGCCAAGTATCGATCGGATCATCGCTTTTCTCCCTTGTGCACTAGAAATCGAGACTTGCCCGACGGCCTTGCTGACGCAATGATCCAGATCAACGAAACCGGCTCGGGGATTACAGGCAATGACACAATACGCAGCCATCATGCTGGCAGCTGGAATCGGCATCCCAATTCTCGCCGCACTAAATGCTGCCCTGGGCAGGCTGATAGGATCGCCCAATGCAGCGGCTGTTATCCTGTTCTCCATCGCCTTCTTAACCTCTATTTTGGCGCTGTTGGTGTTCGGAGGATCCGGAGCGCTTGCTAAAGTCACGCAAGCCCCAAGGCATCTGCTGCTGGGTGGCGTTCTGATCGCATTCTACGTGCTATCGATCACGCATGTGGCCCCGCATTTCGGTGTTGGCAATGCGGTGTTCTTCGTCTTGCTGGGTCAGTTGATCAGCACCGCAGCGATTGATCATTTTGGCCTGTTCGGTGCTCAGGTCACACCGCTGACCCTGATGCGGGCCGGAGGCATAACGGTGATGGCAATCGGCGTCGCAATCACGCAACTGGCCTAAGCAAACCAGCTTCCAGCCGCACCATCCGATCCATCCGCGCTGCAAGATCAAGGTTGTGCGTGGCTATTAACGCCGAGAGCCCCTCGTCCCGCACCAGCGCCATGAGGGCCGCAAAGACCTGATCCGACGTTTCGGGGTCCAGGTTTCCTGTGGGCTCATCTGCCAGCAGCACGCGCGGCTGGTTCGCCAGTGCCCGGCAAAATGCCACGCGCTGTTGCTCTCCGCCCGACAAGGCCGCTGGCCGGTGATCCGCCCGCCCTGCAACGCCAACATGGTCAAGCAATTGCATCGCCCGTTCCTGCGCCGCTTTCTCGGTGGTGCCGTTCGCCAACTGGGGCAGAACGATATTCTCAAGCGCCGTAAACTCGGGCAGCAGGTGGTGGAACTGATAAACAAACCCAACGTCTCGCCGCCGAATGGCAGTTCGGGTGCGATCGCCCCTACCCGTTGCACCCTGCCCCGTAACTTCAACCTCGCCAGTATCAGGAGTATCCAGCAAGCCAGCGATATGCAGCAGTGTTGACTTGCCCGCACCCGAAGGCGCGACCAGCGCAACGGCCTCTCCTGCGCGCAGCTCCAGATCAGCCCCGCGCAGCACCTGTACCTCACCAGGCGTTCCAGGAAGATAGGTTTTGGTCAGACTGCTGAGCCTTAAGGTCACGTCACTCATAGCGCAGCGCCTCAACTGGGTTTAGCCGCGCTGCGCGGCGGGCAGGGAAATAGGTGACAAGGAACGACAGGCCAAGTGAAAGACCAACGGCCTTCAAGACATCCGACATATGCAATTCGGCAGGCAAAGCATAGATGCCACGAATGGATGGATCCCAGACGCCGCCGCCCATCACATAGTTCACGAATGAAAAAATCGGATCGATATAGATGGCGAAGAGGCAGCCCAATATCACGCCCATTGCAGTTCCGATAATCCCTGTGAACGCGCCGCAGATGAAGAACACCCGCAGCACTGACCCTTCGCTCAGGCCGATAGTACGCAGAATGCCAATGTCCCGCCCCTTGTTCTTCACCAGCATGATCAGTCCCGAGACGATGTTCATCGCCGCAATGAGCACGAGGATCGACAAGATTATGAACATCACGTTGTCTTCAACCTCAAGCGCCCGCAGGAACCCGCCCGACGCATCCTGCCACGTCCAGATCTGACTGCGCTCTCCGGCGGCCTCAAGAATCGGGATCAGGATCGGGGATAGCTCTTCTGGGCGCTCGACCATCACTTCGATCTCGTCCGCCACGCCTTCGCGGTTAAAGAAGCTTTGCGCCTCGGCGAACGGCATGTAAACACGGGTACGGTCGATATCAAAACGACCCGCAGAGAAGACATAGACCACTTCGTAAGCATTCACGCGGGGCGAGGTACCAAAGGCAGTTTTGACACCGTTGGGCGAAGTCAGTTTGACCCGATCCCCAACTGTCGCTCCAATGGCGCGTGCCACGCCTGAGCCAATAGCAATGCCATCCGGGAACCGGGACAGATCGCCATAGGCGTTCTCGCTTTGAGCAATACCGGGCAACTCGGCCAGATCATCGGGACGGATACCAAAGACCTGCACGCCTGAACTGCGGTCCGCGTTGGTGATCAGCACCTGACCTTTGACAAGCGGTGCCGCACGCTCAACCCCCGGCACCAGTGCGATCCGCTCAGCCATGCCGTCGAAGTCGGAGATGGTCCGATCGACCCGCCCTTGCGCGTCGATCTCTCCGGCAGAGTACACAGTGACATGCGCATTTGCCCCGAGGATGGTGCCCACAAATTCCGACCGGAACCCAGACCGGACAGCCAGGGTCGCGATCAGGGCGAACACAGCAAGCGTAATCCCGATCAGCGATATCCAGGTCATCACGCTGACACCTCCTTCGGCCCTGCGGGCGCGGAGATATCGCCAGGCGATTTTCCATTCGAAAGGAGCAAAGGGCGGGGGAGTTTTGGCCATTCCTGCCTCGGGTTCAGATTTTTCGCGACCCTCTCGACATTTAGCCGGATGGTCAAGCCGGTTATCACGCGGATGCCTGATTGGCGCGTCTACTGCCGATGCGGACAAGAAAAGGACAGTTTAAAACGAATCAATTAGCTTTAGGCCAAAAGCTCACCGGCAGAACGAGAAATCACCCTGCCAGAAATACACCAAAGGTTGTGAACCCCTTCACAGACAAAGGGTTATTGTTTCAGTTATGAAGTCAATGTGAGATATCTGCACCTGACTGAGTCACAATCGCAACATTCAGGCGCGAAATATTGTTTCACAAATTGATTAGTGTGAGAAACTTTGTCACCCTTTTTGTGTGGGGGACAGATTTTAAGAGTTTAAGGGCGGAGGTACGCTCATGGGTATTCAAGAACACATGGAAGGCACGGGCCCAATATTAGCCCGTTCGGCAGCAACAGAACTGGATTGTGAAAGCGCCGCATTATTGCGGGCAGCGATCAGGCCAGTTTTCACAAGCGCAGCAAGCTGGGCCGGTCTGGCCGACATACTGCGGGACAAAGGCTATCGCCTCGCGTTCCGGCAGGGACGGCTGTGCATCACGGATCGCGCCACTGACGAACGCGTCTGTGGATTGCGGTTTCTGGGCTTCGAACTGGCAGAACTTGTACGCCGCTTTGGTCGCCCGATCGTAGTCGCACGCGGCAGCGAAGCGGACGGCGATTTCCTGACCGCACGTCCGACCTCAGCTTCCTGAGCTAAACCGCCGAAGGTTGCACCGCCTTGTTCAGGCGATGCCTTCATAGATTTCTGCGATCTTGGTGACAGCAGCTTCGGGGCTCAGCTCTTCGCTTTCACCAGTACGGCGACAGGTCAGTTCGACAACGCCATTTTTCAGACCGCGCGGCCCAACGGTAATACGCCACGGCAGACCGATCAGGTCCATGGTGGCAAACTTGCCCCCTGCCCGCTCGTTCCGATCATCATAAAGCGGCTCAAGACCCAACGCGGTCAAAGCGCTATAGAGCTTGTTGCAGGCCTCGTCCGCCTCTTCATCACCTTGCTTCAGGTTGACGATCCCGCAGTGGAACGGGGTCACACCTTCGGGCCAGATAATACCCTTGTCATCATGGCTGGCCTCGATGATCGCGCCGATCAGGCGGCTGACGCCAATGCCGTGGCTGCCCATGTGAACCGGAACCGGCTTACCATCGGGGCCTTGTACGGTCGCACCAAGCGGTTCGGAATACTTTGTGCCGAAATAGAAAATCTGACCAACCTCAATACCGCGAGCGACGCGGCGACGCTCTTCAGGGATCTGATTGAACAGCGCCTCATCGTGGGTCTCGTCCGTGCGGGCGTATTTCGAAGTGAATTCTTCCAGAATCGCCTGACATTGTTCGCGGCTGTCATAATCGATCTCACGGTCGCCAAAGGTCAGGTCCGTGACGGCGCTGTCATAGAACACCTCGGACTCACCCGTGTCGGCCAGCACAAGGAATTCGTGCGTGTCATCGCCGCCGATGGGGCCGGAATCCGCGCGCATCGGGATCGCCTGCAGGCCCATCCGCTCATAGGTGCGCAAATAGCTGACCAGATGGCGGTTATAGGAATGCAGGGCGTCTTCTTTAGTTAAGTCGAAATTGTAGCCGTCCTTCATATAGAACTCGCGACCCCGCATCACGCCGAAACGCGGGCGGATTTCATCGCGAAACTTCCATTGGATTTGATAGAGCGTCAGCGGCAAGTCTTTGTAGCTGCTCACGTGACCGCGGAAGATGTCGGCCACCAGTTCCTCAGCGGTCGGCGTGTACAGCATATCGCGACCGTGGCGGTCCTGCATGCGAAGCATTTCTTGGCCATAGTCGTCATACCGACCGGATTCGCGCCACAGATCGGCCGATTGTAAGATCGGCATCTGGATTGCGATATGCCCTGCCCGCGCCTGTTCCTCATGTACGATGTTTTCCAGCTTACGCAGGACTTTGAAGCCCAGCGGCAACCAGGAGTAAATCCCGGCGGCGGCTTGTTTGATCATCCCGGCTCGCAGCATCAGCCGGTGACTGACGATCTGAGCCTCCGAGGGGTTTTCCTTGAGAACGGGCAGAAAGTAACGGCTGAGGCGCATAACGTAACCTTACGGGTGAGAATTTCGCTGCAAGGTGATTATGCCAAAGCCCAGCCGGGGGCAATCACGCATTGGCGTTTTTACGACCTTCGCGCTGTCGGATTTACGATTGACCCGGGCGCCGGGGTTTTCAATCTTGGCAGAAACGTCCAATCGAGAGACTGCAATGCAATCAATCACCGAACCCGCCCGCCAGATTCCCGTTGTTCACAAGACTGACGTATTGGTTGTGGGCTCTGGTCCGGCAGGGCTGTCAGCGGCGCTTGCCGCCGCGCGCGCCGGAGCCGAGGTTTCATTGATGGACAGGTTCGGCTGCATGGGCGGTAATATCACCGCCGTTGGCGTCGAAGGCTTTGCCTGGTATCGCCACGAACAAACCGTCGAGGCCGGAGGCATCGGCCTGGAATTCGAAACCCGCGCCAAAGAGATGGGTGCCGCTGTGCCCGAGAGCCAGTCGCTCAGCTACGAGTTGGACAGCGAGGGCTTCAAGCTGGTGGCCGACAAGCTGGTCGAAGAGGCTGGCGTTCATCCGATGCTGCATCGACAATTCGTCGCCCCCATCATGGATGGGGATCGCATCATCGGCGTGATCACCGAATCCAAGGCAGGGCGCGAGGCGATCTTGGCCAAGGTCGTCATTGACGCCACCGGGGATGCGGACGTCGCACATCGCGCGGGTGCCCCGACCCACAAGGCGCCACGCGAGGACATGATGGCCGCCTCGGTCATGTTCCACCTGGCAGGCGTTGACAAACGGGCCTTCATGGAAGGTGTCAAAGCGGACCCGCAGACCTACAAGGATTGGGGCGGCGGCGGCGAATGGAATATCGAGACCTCTGGCAAAGAGGACGACATGTTCTCACCCTTCGTCAAGAAACCCTTCCAGCAGGCGATTGATGAGGGCCTGATCCCGGCGCATCTGAACACGATTGCGGGCACCTGGGGTGCGATGCATGATACGGGCGAGCTTACCTATATGAACCTGATTCATATGGACCAGATCGACGGAACCGACCCCGACAGCCTGACATTTGGCGAGATCGAAGGCCGTCGCCAGGCGATGCTGGCCATTGATGCCTTGCGACGTTTCATGCCGGGCTGTGAAAACGCACGTTTGCGGAATTTTGGCATGACCATTGGAATCCGCGATACTCGCAAAATCGATGCAGTTTACAACATGACCGAGAATGACGCCCGTCATCAGGGCCGTTTCGAGGACTCCATCGGCATTTACCCCGAATTCATCGATGGATACGGCATACTGATCCTGCCGACCACCGGGCGATATATGCAAATCCCCTATCGCTCGATGCTGCCGAAGGGGATCAAGGGTCTGTTGGTTGCGGGCCGGTCCCATGGCGCGGATCGGATCGCCCATGCTGCGACGCGCAATATGTCCTGTTGTGCAGTTATGGGTCAGGGCGCAGGGATCGCAGCGGCCTTGTCCCTGAAAAGCAATCAGGAACTCGACAGCCTAAACCTTGCCCCTGTGCATCAGGAATTGGAACGCCAAGGCGTGAGAATTACCTGATGGAGCACATCCCAACTATCGATATCAGCCCGCTGTCCAATCCTTCCGATTCACGGTATCGGTCAACGGTCGCGCAAATCATGGACGCCTGCACCAGTATCGGGTTTCTGTCGATCACAGGAACAGGCATTGCGCCTGAGCACATTGAACAGGTCCGCGGCTGTGTCAGAGCGATCTTTGACATCGACGAGGCCCGAAAATGGGATCAGGCCATTACACGCGAAAACTATCGCGGATACATCCCGATGGGGTTCTTCACGCCCAATGATGGGTCGGGTGCGGCGGACAAGTACGAAGGGTACAAACTGCATTTCGAAGCACCCGAAGATGCCTCGATCCGGGCAGAATGCGCCCTTTATGGTCCAAATATCTGGCCCCGAGAAGTGCCGCAGGCACGCGCCGTCATACTGGATTATTGGCAACAGCTTGATGGCGTAACAGATCTTTTGCTGGGTGCATTGGAAGTGGGGTTAAAAGTCCCGCCCAATACGCTGCGCGACGCCTTCCGCGACCCGATGACCAACATGACCTTGCTTCACTATCCACCACAATCCCCGGATGAGCGTGGCTATGGAATTCATCCGCATAAGGACACCGACGCGCTAACAATAATCGCTCCCGATCCGGTCGGAGGGCTTGAAGTGCAGACCCGCACCGGAGGTTGGATCACGCCGGACTGCCCACCCGGCGGCTTCGTGGTCAATATCGGTGACATGCTGGAATTGTGGTCAGGCGGGCGGCTTAAATCGACCCCGCATCGCGTGGTCAATCGATCCGGGCAGGAACGCTATTCCTTCCCGTATTTCGCCGTTCCGCGCCATGATGTGGTGGTCGCGCCTTTGCTGCCCGCCCTGCCCGGCTTTGATCGCCCCGAGGTGCATTGCGGCCACTGGTCAGCGGAAATCTGGCGCACTAACTGGCCCGATGAAACAGCCACCAGTGACACGCCCGAACTCGGCACGCTGACCGACTAAGGCTCAAAAACCGCGCGCCATGAACCGCTTGCATCGCAGGGCGTCATGGGCCAAGAACACGGCAATGCTGTGCAAACGAGGGAATGCGCCATGGCCTTGCCAGTGAAGGATCAGCTGAGATACTGGGGCGTCGCAGCCGCGATCTTTGTGGTGGTTCTGTACCTGCTGGGTGACGTGCTGCTGCCCTTCGTGATCGGAGGGGCGATTGCCTATTTCCTCGATCCTGTTGCGGACCGCCTGGAAAAGTTCGGCTTATCGCGCATGGCCGCGACCGGCATTATCACCGTTGTTGGCGTGCTTGGTTTTGTACTGATGATTGTCATGGTCGTGCCAGCACTGATCACTCAGCTGCTGGATCTGATCGATGTTTTACCAAGCCTTTTCAAGGAATTGCGCGCTTTCATTGAGAAGCAATTCCCAGCGCTTTTGGATCGCGAATCCAACACGCATCAGATGCTGGTGTCGTTCGGCGAGACCCTAAAGTCCAAAACCGGCGACGTGCTTCAAACCGTTCTGGCCTCACTTGGTTCGGCAATCAACGTGGTGGTCCTTCTGGTCATCGTCCCGGTTGTGGCTGTTTATCTGCTGATGGACTGGGATCGCATGATCGCCCGGATCGGAGAGTTGCTGCCCCGTGATCACGCCCCGACGATCAAACGATTGGCCGGAGAGATCGACGCCGTGCTGGCATCATTCGTGCGCGGCATGGGTACGGTCTGCCTTATCCTTGGCACCTACTATGCGGTTGCATTGATGCTGGTAGGTCTGCAGTTCGGTCTGATCGTTGGCTTTATCGCAGGGCTTGTAACCTTCATCCCCTATCTGGGCGCCTTGATCGGAGGCACCCTGGCCATTGGTCTGGCCCTGTTTCAGTTCTGGGGGGATTGGGCGCATATTGGTCTGGTCGCTGGCATTTTCGCCATCGGACAGGTGACAGAAGGCAACTTCCTGACCCCGAAACTCGTCGGCAGCTCAGTTGGCCTGCACCCAGTCTGGCTGCTGCTGGCTTTGTCGGTGTTCGGCGCACTGTTTGGTTTTGTTGGTATGTTGATTGCGGTTCCGGTTGCGGCAGCTTTGGGTGTTCTCGCACGGTTCGCGACCGAGCAATATCTGAACAGCCGCCTTTATACCGGGCTTGAAGGTCTGAATCAGGACGACGAGTGAATGGCCACGCAGCTCAGCTTTGATCTGCCGTCCAAGACCGCCCTGGGCCGCGAAGATTTCTTTGTCTCACCGGCGAATGCGCTGGCCGTTGCGATGATCTCGGTCACATCCTGGCCGGGAAACAAACTGGTGCTGAGTGGCCCGGCCGGTTCAGGGAAGACGCACCTTGCACATGCTTGGGCTGCTGAAACAGGCGGGCGTATCGTTCGGGCTGCCGCTTTGCGGTACGAAGATGTGCCTAATCTTGCGTCCTCACCGGTCGCAGTCGAGGATGTTCCGCTGATCGCCGATGACATCGAACAACAAAGAACGTTGTTTCACCTGCACAACCTGGTCTTGGCCGAGGGCCACGCCCTTCTCATGACCGGTCGTGCAGCGCCAAATCTTTGGCACTTGCCCTTGGCTGATCTGCAAAGCCGCGTAGACGGGGCACATCATGTAACACTCGACGCACCGGATGACGCCCTGTTAGGTGCGGTGCTGGCCAAACTGTTTACAGATCGCCAGTTGAACCCCAGCCCGGACGTCATCGCGTATCTGGTCAAACACATGGATCGCAGTTTTGAGACTGCGGCAAATGTGGTTGCCGAGCTGGATCAGATCGCGCTTGACGAAAAACGCGATATCACCCGTTCGCTTGCGGTGCGTCTATTGAACACAGGTTCCAAACAATCCGATGCCTGTGATTGACCGGATAAAACCGATCCCGCATCCTGCGCCCAAAACATCTGGGGACACCATGACACAAATCGCCGAGACCGATTTTCCCGATCACGGGCTTTTTAGCAAACCCTTGTTTGAAGATCCCGGAGCGCGCGCATTGTCTCGTGTCGGTGTCGTCGATATCGGATCGAACTCGGTTCGGATGGTGATCTTTGATGGCGCGGCACGCTCACCTGCCTATTTCTACAACGAAAAAGTCATGTGCGAATTGGGGGCCGGTCTGTCTGAAACGGGTCTATTGAACCCGCTTGGTCGCGTGCGCGCCTTGGCGGCGCTGCATCGATTCAAGTATCTGGCCAGTGATCTTGGCTTACCCACGTTGCACGCCGTTGCGACCGCCGCTGTACGGGAGGCCAAAGATGGGCCCGACTTCTGCGCGCAGGTGAAGATAGAAACCGGATTGCATATCAACGTCGTGAATGGCGAAGAAGAAGCACGTCTGTCAGCCCAGGGTGTCCTGCTGGGATGGCCCGGTGCCTATGGTCTGATCTGCGATATCGGAGGCTCTTCCGTGGAACTGGCCGAAATTGGTGGCGGCATGGTCGGGCGTCGTATGACTTCACCCTTGGGGCCGCTCAAGCTGCGCGATATCAAAGGCGGTCGTCGGGCGCGCAAAGAGCACATCAAGAAAACGTTGGAAGAGATGCGTGACAAGATGGGTCCTCAGCGGGATCGCCTGTTTCTTGTTGGCGGCAGCTGGCGTGCATTTGCGCGGTTGGACATGCTGCGCCGAGGTTACCCGCTGAACGTGCTACACGAATATCGCATGACACAAAGCCAGGTCCGCGAGACGATCAAATTCATCGAAAAGAACGATGCGGACGAATTGCGCGCGTTGGCTGGCGTATCGGGCTCGCGCATGGCGCTCATCCCTTACGCTATGGATGTGCTGTCCCGCCTGATCCGCACCTTCAAGCCCAAGGACATCGCCATCTCAAGTTATGGTATCCGCGAAGGCTTGCTATACGAACAGATGCCGCAACGCCTGCGCGACCGTGATCCTTTGATCGAGGCGAGCCGCTTTGCCGAGGCCAAGGATGCCCGGCTGCCGGGATTTGGCAAACATCTGTTTGATTTTGTTATGCCCCTGTTTCGATCGGCCCCTGATCAAAGGGTACGCTTGATCAAAGCAGCCTGCCTTTTGCACGACGTGAGCTGGAGGGCACATCCTGATTACAGGGCTGAAGCGTGCTTTGAATATGTTACCCGAGCCAATATGAGTGGCATCAAACACTCTGAGAGGGTCTTTATCGGCCTCGCGCTTCAACATCGGTATCGCAACAAGCGCGAAGGGAGCCGCTTTACCGAGCTGTACGAACTGCTGGATGAACGCAGTCAGGAACAGGCCGAGATTTTGGGCAAAGCACTTAGGTTCGGGGCAATGCTCTGGATGCAGCATGACGCCGCTATGGGCAAGCTGCGCTATTACCCCAAGAAGCAGAAGCTTGAACTGCGCCTACCCAAATCTGCAGGACCATTGTTTAACGAGGTCGCCGAATCGCGCTTCAACTCGCTGGCCACCGCACTGAAATCAGAACCCAAAGTGATCATCAGGGGATGATCAGATATCGGTGAGCCCGTCTGACGCGTCTTCTTGTGGAACCGGTTCTTCGGTCTGGTCCTCGGGTTTCCTACGAATAATGATATCACCATTTGGCAGCATCTCGGGCGTTTCATAGACGCTCCAGTCCTGCACCTGAGCAGCTAGGTCGGCCAACGCCGGGCCCATCTCCTGCATGAAAGACTGCAAGGCCGGACCAAACTGATCTGCCAACCCGCGCAGATCTTCGAGCGTGGGCTCCATCTCTTGTCGCAGGCCCTCAAGGAACAGCTCAGCCCCCCGCTCCATGAGCGATTTGCCGCTGTCTTCTTGCGCCTGTGCCGGCAGCGCCAAGGCGGTGGAGGTCGCGAATATCAATATGAGACGTTTCATATCGCGAATATAGGCAAAGGCCATTATAGTTGAAAGGTCAGAGCTGGATATCCAGCGTAACCGGGAAGTGGTCCGAAGCTGTCAGCAAGGCATCCCGCAACTCGGGGTCGCTCCAACAGGCGGTGTCACGAAACGGATGCCAAATGCGCCAGTTGGGAGACTTGTCGCGCATGTCATTGCTGATCATGATGTAGTCCAGCAGCGCCTCAAGATACCGCCCTTCTTTAGGGCGCGCAAAGCGGGCAGTTGCCGGGACTGAGCCGGGGCGCAATTCCAAGGCGCGCGCTGCGTGCGGGTCAAACAGTCCGGCCTGCAACAGTATCTCAACGGAGGAACGGCCAAAGAGATGTTCGAACTCATCCAACCCAGGCCCGTCATTGAGATCACCCAGCAACACCACCGAGTCCCGCTCTGCCACATGGTGTTCAACTCGGCGGGCCAACCACACGGCTTGCGCCAATTGCTTCCGACGGTTGGCGATTGATATCCGAATCATCTCATCCCGTGATCCGGCACCATGAGGCGCCTTTGATTTCAAATGCGCGCCGATCAGGCGAAATTCTTGCCCAGAAGCAGTCTCGATCGCTAGCTCCAATGGCGGTTTCGAAAACTGCACCCGATCTTCAGTCGCATCCACATCCAGATCGATACGGAACTCAGTATCGAACCGAGGTACCGTGTCGGATTCCTTGGGATCGTGGCGCGCCTTCAATTTCTCAGGATCAAAGAGCAGAGCAAGTTCCTGATGTGTATCGTTCACAAACCCCATGATTGCATGGCTCGTACGCAGACCGAAAGCCTCTGCAAAGCCCTGCAAGGCCCGAACGGTGTTCTGGGTTTTGCCCGTGTTGGGGGCCTCAACGATCAGTACAGCATCGGCATCGATCGCCGACAGCACTTTGGCAATGGCTTCTATTTGCTGGGCCTTGGTGACGTCGTGACGCCCTGACCAACTGTCATCGACAATCAGATTGTCATCGCGGTCAAACAGGTTGGCAAACCATTCAATATTATAGGTTGCCAACCGCATGGTTCAGACCTTGGCGCCGTTAATCTCATCCCAGGCGCGGTTAATGTCGATCATCTTTTTCTCGGCCAGACGCACCGCTTCCTCGGGGACCCCGCGCGCCATCATCGCATCCGGGTGAGTATCGCGCACCAATTGCCGCCAAACCTTACGTATTTCGGTCAAAGGCAGATCCCGAGCAACCCCTAAAACCGTGTAAGGATCTTTAGGTGCATCCGGAACAAAACGCGCACGCAGCGCCATGAACTGAGCGTCCGTCTGGCCGAAAATACGGCTCACATCTTCGAGGAATTCATTTTCGTTGGGGTGATAAAACCCATCCGCCATGGCAATGTGAAACAGACCTTCCATCAGGTCACACAAAGTGGTGCTGTCTTCGGAAAACATCCCGGAAATCTTGCGGGCATAGTCCTTGTAACCAGCGACATCCGTACGTGCCATGTCAAAGACTTTTGCCGCACCATCCTCATCCTCAGGCGCGATCTGGAACACTTCGCGAAAGGCCGTGACTTCATCCCGTGTGACTTGCCCATCGGCCTTGGCCATTTTGGCCCCCAGCGCCACGACCGCAATTGCAAACGCCACCGAACGTTCCGGGGGCGTCCGCAATTTTTCAAAAACTGCGGTCAGGCTTTCGCCTTGTGCAAGCGCGTTCAGCGCGTCGGTTATTCTGGTCCAGATCGACATGGGCGCACCCTAGCGTGCCACAGCGTGACTGTCAGGTGCGACAGATCACTGCGGGTTAAGAATTTTCTGCATCAATACAAGATCCAGCCGTTGCCCCCATTTGAAGCCCACCTCAGGCATGAGGCCAACGCAATCAAAACCGACCGCCGAATGAAAGGCAATCGCCGCAGGGTTAGCCGACGAGATACCGGCGACCAGAACATGCACGTTGTTGGCCTTCGCTATCGTCTCCAAAGCTTGCATCAACGCTCTGCCCGTTCCTTGACCTCTGGCCCCCGGCGTTAACTGAATCGAATGCTCGCGACATTGCGCATATCCGGGGCCTGATCGAAAGGCGCCATAGCTGGCAAAACCCTTGATCTCGCCATGGTGTTCGGCAACCAGAAAAGCGGAATTTTTGATTTCGATCTCTGTTACCACATCTTCGGCGCTGCGTTCATCGGTGGTAAAGGTTATCAGAGTATCTCGAATGATCGCGTTCGTGATCGCTGCGATCGCTGGCGCGTCTTCGACCCTTGCCTGCCGGATCGTCATTCCAGCACACGCAGCCCGTGCGGTGTTTCGATTTCGGCACGCAGAGCGGCTGGGCCGCTGTCAAACGTCACATGCTCCAGACCGCCTAAGCTTTTGGCCAGATCCAGCCCATCAGGGTGGCACACGATCAGGCGACGTAAGCGGCATCCGCTGTCTTGCAACATTTGTGCCGGATGCAGATCGCCCTGCCATTGAATGAGTGCTGGAAACAAGTTGTCGAACGGCAAACACCCGTTTGGGGGAACGGCCATGCGCCAGCGCAGTGCGCCCCTGCTCAGATCGATGGGCTGACCGACGCCATCGGGAAACACGGTCAGCGACGCCTCGATATCAGGGACACGGCAAATCCAATTGGTGAGTCGAGGGCCACCCTCGAACCGATCCAAATCGAACCAGCGCGTTCTTTGCGGGGTAGAGGCATCAGGATCAATAGCGATCGCTTCCAGGTAGAGCCCGTCGCGCATTCCCAAAAGTCGATTATAAGTCCCGAATTTCTCGTGTTTGCCGCCCTCTTGCAACCGCACGCCCAGCGCCTGTTCGATATGGGCAGAGGCCTCTTCCAGCGTTTCGCCCGCAACGGCCAGATGATCCAGTAACATGCAGTCGCCTCCCAAAGACATATGACCAGACCATTTAGGTCTGATCACATGTTTTCCTTAAAGGCGCGAGTTCACAAGATTTTTCGTACGAAAAATCTTGCGCCGGTATCAGGCCTTGGCCTCGCCGATCAAACGCAGGATATCCTGTGCCGCATCGGGAATGTTGGTTCCAGGTCCGAAGATTGCTTTAACGCCATGATCATAGAGAAACTGGTAGTCCTGCTGTGGGATGACGCCGCCACAAATCACGATGATATCCTCGGCCCCGGCCTTCTTCAGTTCCTCAACCAGCTGCGGCGCTAATGTCTTGTGCCCGGCGGCCTGCGAGGAAATCCCTATCACATGCACATCGTTGTCTACCGCATCCTGCGCCGCCTCAGCGGGCGTCTGGAACAGCGGGCCGACATCCACGTCGAAACCAATATCGGCAAAGGCCGTAGCAATCACCTTAGCGCCCCGGTCATGCCCGTCCTGTCCCATCTTGACCACCAGCAGGCGCGGACGGCGGCCTTCCGCGTCAGCGAAGTCTTCAATGGACTTCTGAATCGCAGCAAAGCCTTCGTCGCCCTCATAGGCCGCTCCATATACACCTGCCAGGGTTTTCACCTCGGCGCGGTGGCGGCCGAATTCTTTCTCCATTGCCATGCTGATCTCTCCTACAGATGCGCGGGCACGGGCGGCCTCGACGGCGGCGGCCAGCAGGTTGCCGCCATCACGGGCGGTATTCGTCAGCGCGTCCAACGCGGCCTGACACGCGGCCTCATCACGGGTCGCACGGATGCGTTCCAGACGCGCAACCTGCGCCTCGCGCACCGCGACATTGTCGACGTCGAGAATATCGATCGGGTCTTCCTGTTCTTTGCGGTACTTGTTGACGCCAACGATCACCTCTTCGCCCCGGTCGATCATGGCCTGACGGCGCGCGGCGCTTTCCTCGATCCGCAGCTTGGGCATTCCGCTGGCGACGGCCTTGGTCATACCGCCCATCTCTTCGACCTCTTGCATCAGGGCCCAAGCTTTTTCGACCAGGTCATTGGTTAGGCTTTCGACGTAATACGACCCGGCTAGCGGATCGACCACATCGGTCACGCCGGTTTCTTCCTGCAACACCAGCTGCGTGTTCCGCGCGATGCGGGCCGAGAAATCGGTGGGCAGGGCAATCGCCTCGTCCAGAGCGTTGGTGTGCAGCGACTGGGTGCCGCCCAGAACTGCGCTCATCGCCTCATAGGCGGTGCGGATCACGTTGTTGTAGGGGTCTTGTTCCTGCAAGGACACGCCAGAGGTCTGACAGTGGGTCCGCAGCATCTTTGACCGGTCGGATTTTGCCCCGAACTCGGTCATAACGCGGTGCCATAGGGTGCGGGCGGCGCGTAGCTTGGCGATTTCCATGAAGAAATTCATGCCAATGGCAAAGAAGAAAGACAAACGGCCCGCAAATTTGTCTACGTCCATGCCCGCCTGTGTTGCGGCGCGCACATATTCGCGCCCGTCGGCCAGCGTATAGGCCAGTTCCTGCACCAGATTCGCGCCGGCCTCTTGCATGTGATAACCAGAGATCGAGATCGAATTGAACTTGGGCATTTCGTTCGAGGTATAATCGATAATGTCAGAAATGATCTTCATCGACGGTTCGGGCGGGTAGATATAGGTGTTGCGCACCATAAACTCTTTCAGAATGTCATTCTGAATGGTGCCGGACAGAACGGATTTGTCATGCCCCTGTTCTTCGCCCGCCACGATGAAACTCGCCAGAATCGGGATCACTGCACCATTCATGGTCATCGAGACCGAGACTTTATCCAGCGGAATACCATCAAACAGGATCTTCATGTCTTCGACCGAGTCGATGGCAACACCGGCTTTGCCCACATCGCCAACAACGCGGGGATGATCACTGTCATAGCCCCGATGCGTCGCCAGATCGAACGCGACCGAGACTCCCTGCTGACCCGCCGCCAAATTGCGGCGATAGAAGGCATTCGACTCCTCAGCCGTTGAAAACCCCGCATATTGGCGGATCGTCCAAGGGCGACCCGCGTACATCGTCGCCTTCACGCCGCGCGTGAACGGACCAAAACCCGGAAGCGAGCCCATATGCGGAAGATCAGCTGTATCTTCCTGTGTGTAGAGCGGTTTGACGTTGATGCCTTCAATCGTTTCTTTGGTCAGTTCGTCCAAAGGACGGCCGCGCAGCTCTTTCTCGGCCAGCACCCGCCAGTCGTTGGTGTCGGTCATGTCGATTTCCTCTGTTCAATTCTGGTTTTGCCAGGGGCCACCCCGAGCGCATTGGTATCTGTTCGGCAAATCAGTTCAGCCAGACCGTCGGCGCCTGAGGCCAGCCACTCCAAATCGTCTGCGTAATCCGTCCATAGCTTCATCGCCTGCTTAGTGTTCAACCCGTGGGGGGCAGGCTTGCGTGCGGCATTCAGAGCAAGGCCGTCGCTGAATTCGGGGGCGCTGCGACCCGTCAGCACTTCAAGCTGTGCCTGCTGGTGGCCCGCGAAGTCCTCGAACGGCAGAACAAGCAAAGGAACATCAGGAAAGGCGCCGCTTATGTCGGTGATGACATCGCGCCAGCGCCGTTCACTTTGCGCAATCCGCTTCCACTTTGTTGGTTCAATCGGATCGCTTCCACGATTGAATTTATAGGCTGCGACGGATGTCCAATACATATCCAATGCCCGGATATTCAGGGCAAGTTTGCTGACCCGGCCACCAAAGGCTTTTGCCAGGAGCTCGGCGCGCTCTTGCATACTGGGATAAAGCGATGCGAAGGCGATGTTACGCTCCATGGAGCCCACGAAATTCTCTTGGCTGACCAGAAGTTGCCTGGCGCCACTCCGCTGACAATCGTCCAGTTCGCGGCGCAACGCGCCACAAACGTCTGGTGTCAATTTATTCAGGCGATTCAAACCGTTGGATCGAGTTCGCTCAGGGCTCCAATACACCAGCCCTTGCTGGGCAAGCGTTTGCTCGTTCCGGCTCAGGTAGTTCTGAAAACTGGTGCTTGCACAACGATGTGCGCCGCAATGCAGGATGATCTCCATCCGCCTACACCCCTGCCCGAACGGTCGAAGGGGTGGCGGAATTTCTGAACGGTTCACCGACTATGTGCGGGCCAATTCCGTGGCCGATGAACAAATTTTTGATGCTCTTAGTCATTTCGCCGGTCGCATTCGCCCCATCAGGGGCTATATTCATCTCAACAGGAGGCCTTATGACACGCACGCTTGCCCTTGTTTTCACGGCACTATTCCCGCTGGCTGCTATGGCCGCGGACGCAAACGCCCCTGCGGATGACAGCTTTGTGCGTCCCGTAGATGACAGCGATCTGACCGATTTCCTTTGGACACACCGCCCAATCGTCGTTTTTGCCGATACCCCGGCAGACCCACGATTCCAGCAACAGATTGACATGTTGTTGGAGGGGGAGGATGCCATGCGAGATCGCGATGTGATCGTATTGACCGATACCGACCCTGCTGCACGGTCATCGATCCGTTCGAAACTGCGCCCGCGTGGGTTCCAGATGGTGTTTGTCGACAAGGACGGCGTCGTGAAACTGCGCAAACCCAGCCCGTGGAGCGTGCGCGAGATTGGTCGCTCGATCGACAAGACCCCCCTGCGCGAACGCGAAATCCGTGAACGGCGCGAGGGCGGCTGATCATCTGCGACATGCTTCAAAGTCCCGGCAGAAGCCACCGAGAACTCTGAGAAATATGAAGCAGGCGCGCGCATGATCATTCGAACTCGATAATCACATCGTCCACGGCAAGACTGTCGCCGGGGCCAGCATTGATCTTCAAGACCACGCCTTTCTTCTCGGCGCGCAGGATGTTTTCCATCTTCATCGCTTCAACGGTGCAAAGTGCCTGACCTTCTTGCACCTCCTGCCCGACTTCGACATCGATTTTCACGATCAGACCCGGCATCGGGCAGAGCAGCATTTTCGAGGTATCAGGCGGCAGCTTTTCGGGCATCATGCGGGCAAGTTCGGCCTGGCGCGGGGTGCGTACATGGACCTTGAGGTCAGCCCCGCGGTTTCGGATGCGGAACCCGCCTGAGATTTTTCCGACCTTCAAAACCAATAGGCTGCCATCTACATCCAGCACCGCCAATTGGTTCCCGGGTGTCCAGTCTGACGACACACGCATGGATGACCCGTCGTTGAATTTGACCGTTGCGCCCTGTTTGTCGGCCTTGACCTTGACGCTGAATTCCTGCCCTTGCAGTGCAACATTCCAACGTTTGCCGACCTTGCGCTCGTGATTGTCCATCCGACCCGAAACACGGGTGCGACGGATTTCGGCCACCCGGTGCATCGCGGCGCACGAAGCTGCGATGCGGCGCAAATCCTCTTCGGGCAGGTCTACGCCTTCGAAACCGTCCGGGTATTCCTCGGCGATAAAAGCAGTTGTCATGTCACCGCTGACGAATTTCGGGTGATCCATGACGGCCGACAAGAATGGCAGATTATGCCCGATTCCTTCGACCTCGAAACTGTCCAGCGCCACGCGCATCGCCTCAATCGCTTGCGCGCGGGTCGGGGCCCAGGTGCATAGCTTGGCGATCATCGGGTCGTAATACATGCTGATCTCACCACCCTCATAGACGCCGGTATCGTTGCGCACGGCGCTATCCCCTTTGGGCGCGTCACCCTGCCATTTGTCGTTGACCAGCAACGGGCCAGCAGCGACCTCCTGCGGAGGGCGATAGCGTGTAAGACGGCCAATCGAGGGCAAGAATCCGCGATACGGGTCTTCTGCGTAAAGACGGTTTTCGATGGCCCAACCTGTCAGGGTTACGTCATCCTGCGTGATGGTCAGCTTTTCACCTGCCGCCACGCGGATCATCTGTTCCACCAGATCAACGCCGGTGATCAGCTCGGTCACAGGGTGTTCCACTTGAAGACGGGTGTTCATTTCGAGGAAATAGAAATTCTTCTCCCCATCCACGATGAATTCAACCGTACCGGCGCTGGCATAATCCACTGCCTTGGCTAACGCGACCGCCTGTTCGCCCATCGCCTTGCGGGTTCCAAGGTCAAGGAAAGGCGATGGTGCCTCTTCCACAACCTTCTGGTTCCGTCGCTGGATCGAGCATTCACGCTCGCCCAGATAAATGCCATTGCCGTGGCTGTCACAGAGCACCTGAATCTCAATGTGGCGCGGCTGGGTCACGAATTTCTCGATGAAAATCCGGTCGTCGCCGAATGAGTTTGCAGCCTCGTTCTTGGAAGATTGGAAACCTTCGCGGGCTTCTTCGTCATTCCAGGCGATCCGCATGCCTTTGCCGCCGCCGCCAGCGCTGGCCTTGATCATCACCGGATAGCCGATGTCGTTCGAAATCTTCACCGCCTCATCAGCGTCTTCGATCAGCCCCATGTAGCCGGGAACCGTCGAAACCCCGGCCTCTTGTGCGATCTTCTTCGAGGTGATCTTGTCCCCCATGCTTTCGATCGCACCCACCGGCGGGCCGATGAAGGCCACGCCTGCTGCATCCAGCGCCTCGGCAAACTTAGCGTTCTCGGACAGAAAGCCATAACCGGGGTGGACTGCCTGAGCACCACTCTGACGAATGGCGTCCATCACTTTGTCGATAACGATGTAGGACTGGTTGGCTGGAGGTGGGCCGATATGAACGGCCTCATCCGCCATCGAGACATGCAGGGCGTTCTTGTCAGCATCTGAATAGATGGCAACCGTACCAATGCCCATCTTGCGGGCGGTCTTGATGACCCGGCAGGCGATCTCGCCCCGGTTAGCGATCAGGATCTTGTTGAACATGGAACGTCCTTTGGCTTGATGTTTTGGAAACGCAAAACGCCGCCGCAGGGCGTTGACCCCACGACGGCGTGATGCGCAAAGACGGACGAGGCTTTGGTAGCCCCGATAAATTCGGAGTTAGTTACAGTTATGCTGGGTCTTGCAATATAGCACGTTGCCTGCGGCCCCAACGGCCGCCCCAAGCAACGGGTCCGCACTGAGGACCGCAGCGCCCAGCGCGCCTGCACCGCCGCCGAGGATTGCCTGTTCGCCGGTCGAGCCACCGCAGGCCGCCAGGCCCGCACAGGTCGCCAACACGAGGGAAATTCGTTTGATTCGCATGGTTTCTGCCCTTCTAGGTTTATTGCAGTCTTTGAGAGCAGATGCCGATTTCGCGCATTGTTATGCAATAACAGAGGCCGCAAACCCACGAATTGCGCAGATTTTTGCCGCTTTTTGTCTAACTCAGACAAAAAGAAAACCGCGGACAGAACTCTGTGGGGAACACAAGCCTGCCCGCGGAAGGAAGGGGTACGGAATAGTAGGTGCTTGTGCGACGCAGGCAAAATAGAGCCGCACGGCCCGATCACTGTGCACAGCACAATTCCGCGCGCCAACCAGTTATTGTTTCCATCTGAAATTCCGGCCAAATCCTGCCAGTTGGGCAAAACTCCGCGCAAATTTGTGCCTACAGGAGAACTAGGGGCAATACCGGAGACGTAGACCACAGCAGCCCGCTGCACCGCGCATTCCTTCGCACCTTCGGGCAAGGACCCGCCCCCTTGGCTTAGCAACGTGATATGTGCAGCAGCGTTTGGCATGATCAGCGCACACCGTCGAATACGTCTGGAAACGACTGGCGCGCGACACTCACATCAATCACCAGCAGGGCATCGTAGCTTGCTGGATCAAACGGATCTTCCGCTGCGATTACCTCGCGCCCGAACAGCCAATTCAGTCGACCGGCGTCAAGATTACCGCGCTCGAAGGGCTGATCTCCGAAATGCTCCCACAGCGCTTCTATGAAGGCGACGTCTGCTCGCTTGTCGGCAGGCTTGCGATCGCGAAACCGTTCGCGCTGGGTCAGTGGCGTCACACCCTTGGGGTTGGCCCTTCGAATAGTGAACTGAAAGTCGGTACCGGGCAGTCGACCGGGGAATCCGCGATGTTTCAGCATGGCACCCTCTCATCAGTCAAAGTCTTGAAGAAACAGGGCATCTGGCAAACCTGTTGGGATGAAGCGATCATACGAACCTCCGAAGTTGCATCTTTGTAGTGGGGCTCTCTGGGACCGTGACATTGCTGGTTCATGGTCAGAGCCCCTCCCAGATACACCGGGATTGTTCCAACCGGTAGGCTTCAAAAAACTGGGTCGCGTCGGGTTCTGATGTGCCGAATTCAAGTGGTCGATCCGAAAAAGAAATGACGATTCTTGCAGGTTCCAAATCGTGCTGCGCGACATAGGGCACAGCCAGAGTTTCGCATAAATGCTCCATGTCGATCGACGCGACATCATACGTGATGCGGCCAACCGTTGACCCTATCTTGGGTGCGATAAACCGAAACCTCACCCAAAGCTCACCCGGATTGGTGTCCAGCAGCACATCGCTCAGCTCAACCGGTTGGCCAGAAGGCACTGGCAGCAGGTTGCTGGCCTCTGCCCCGTTGGCTGTTGCAGCCATCACAAAACCCAATACGCAACCCCGGAACCGCCGAAAGCAGCCTCCTCCCTCCGGGGTTGCGTGCGCAGCATAAGCGGCCTGCGCGTTCTTATGTTGGGTCGATCGGCTCATCGATAGTTCGCTTCAGAAAATTACAGCGGAATATTGTCGTGTTTCTTCCACGGGTTTTTCAGCTGTTTGCCACGCAAACTTGCGAAGGCACGCGACACACGGCGACGTGTTGATTGCGGCATGATCACTTCGTCAATGAAACCCCGCTCGGCAGCGACGAAAGGATTTGCAAACCTGTCTACGTAATCCTGCGTGTGCTGCGCAATTTTGTCGGTATCGCCCAGATCCGCCCGATGGATAATTTCGGTCGCCCCTTTGGCACCCATCACCGCAATTTCGGCTGTTGGCCATGCATAATTGAAATCGCCGCGCAGGTGTTTCGACGCCATCACGTCATATGCGCCGCCATAGGCTTTGCGTGTAATCACCGTGACCTTTGGCACCGTCGCCTCGCCATAGGCAAACAACAGCTTCGCGCCATGCTTGATCACACCTCCATACTCTTGCGACGTCCCAGGCAGGAAACCCGGGACATCCACAAAGGTCAGGATCGGAATTTCAAAGCAATCGCAGAACCGCACAAACCGAGCTGCTTTGCGAGAGCTGTCGATATCCAGACACCCAGCCAGAACCATCGGCTGGTTCGCAACGACACCAACAGTCTGGCCTTCCAGACGGATGAAACCAGTGATGATATTCTTGGCGTAATCTTCCTGAATCTCGTAGAAGTCGCCCTCATCCGCCACTTTGGTGATGAGCTCCTTCATATCGTAAGGCGTGTTCGGATTATCCGGGATCAGTGTGTCCAGCGAGGTTTCAACCCGATCAGGGCTGTCAAAAAACGGACGAACCGGGGGCTTCTCTCGATTATTGAGCGGCAGGAAATCGACAAGGCGGCGTACTTCGGCCAGGGCCTCTACGTCGTTTTCAAACGCGCCATCAGCAACCGACGATTTTTTGGTATGCGTCGAAGCCCCGCCCAATTCTTCTGCTGTCACCACCTCGTTGGTGACGGTCTTCACAACGTCCGGGCCTGTGACGAACATGTATGATGTATCTTTGACCATGAAGATAAAGTCGGTCATCGCAGGGCTATAAACCGCGCCACCAGCGCAAGGCCCCATGATTACGCTGATCTGCGGCACCACGCCCGAGGCCATGATATTGCGCTGGAACACCTCGGCATATCCGGCCAACGAGGCAACACCCTCTTGAATCCGCGCGCCACCCGAGTCGTTGATCCCGATCACCGGCGCACCGTTCTGCACCGCCATATCCATGATCTTACAGATCTTCTGCGCATGGGTTTCAGACAGCGAGCCACCGAACACGGTAAAATCCTGGCTGAACACATAGACCATGCGGCCGTTGATCGTGCCCCAACCAGTGACAACACCATCGCCCGCCGGTTTTTGCTTTTCCATTCCGAAATCGGTGCAGCGATGGCTGACAAACATGTCGAACTCTTCAAAGCTGCCTTCGTCCACCAGCAACTCGATCCGTTCGCGTGCAGTCAGCTTGCCGCGCGCATGCTGCGCGTCGATGCGTTTTTGCCCACCACCCAGTCGCGCATTGTTTCGACGATCTTCAAGCTCGGAAAGGATGTCTTTCATGTCGATAGTCTCCCATGAGAATTTGCGCGACCATACCGACAAGCGTTGACGGGCCAAAGTAGTATTCGGCAAATTTGCAAATCTTTGAATATACATTGATTGGTAACTGCAAATAAGCAAATTCCACGGCAACTCAAACTGCTGATGGCATTTCCCGCGCTTAGGGTCTAAGGGTAAACCATGCAGTTCAGTTCTACCTCAATCAGTCGCACCCCACCGACGCTTGCAACACTCATACTGTTGTCAGGACTATCGGCGCTGAGCATGAATCTGTACCTGCCCAGCCTCCCATTTATGGCGACCTATTTTCAGACAGATTACAAAGTGATGCAGCTTTCAATCGCGCTGTATCTATTGGTGAATGCTGTTCTGCAGATTTTGATCGGCCCGCTTGCCGACAAAGCCGGGCGCAGGCCGGTTCTCCTGTGGGGGCTTGCCCTTTTTCTGCTGGCGACGCTGGGATGCATCTACGCGCCAAATGTTGAGACATTCCTGGCATTTAGAATGTGCCAAGCTGTCATCGTCGTGGGCATTGTCCTAAGCCGTGCGGCTGTGCGGGACATGTATGAGCAAGATCAAGCCGCCTCGATGCTGGGTTATGTCACGATGGGAATGGCGGTCGTTCCCATGATCGGCCCGGCGGTTGGTGGCATGCTGGAAGAGGCCTTCGGCTGGAAAGCCAATTTCTGGCTTCCTTTTGCGCTTGCCGCTCTGGCATTGCTGCTGACCTATCGCGACTTCGGTGAAACTGCCGCTGCAAGCGGAAAGACATTGATACAACAATTCCGCGAATACCCAGAATTGCTGATGTCGCCCCGTTTCTGGGGCTACTCCTTGTCGACCGCATTCTCATCCGGTGCATTCTTTGCTTACCTGGGCGGTGCACCATTCATCGGGACAGAAGTGTTCGGCATGACCGCCGCCGAAGTCGGGATATACTTCGGCGCCCCTGCGATTGGGTATTTCTTCGGCAATTTCATTAGTGGCCGATTCTCGGTTCGTGTTGGCGTCAATCGCATGGTCCTCTGGGGGTGCTGGCTGAATGCAATTGGCGTCGCTTTGTCTGCATTGCTGTTTTTGGCGGGCCTCGGAACAGCACTCAGCTTTTTCGGCCTGATGACGTTTGTCGGACTGGGCAATGGCATGACAATCCCAAATGCGACAGCCGGATCGCTCTCGGTCCGTCCGCATCTGGCGGCAACGGCCTCGGGCCTTAGCGGAGCGATTATGCTTGGCGGCGGCGCTGCCCTTAGTGCGCTGGCAGGCGCTTTGCTGACCCATGAGACCGGCGCGATGCCGTTGCTGTGGCTTATGCTGACAACCGCTGCTTTGGCAATCTGCGCCATTAGCGTCGTCATTTGGCGCGAACGGCAACTTGGTCTTTAGGCGGCTTGCGCCCATGGGTTTGCAAAGTTAGCTTGTGACTTAAGTAAAGCTGCAAAGAATCCCCATGGCCACCCAAAAACTCTATGCAGGCGCTAAGTTACGCGAAATGCGGACGCGCCTATCCCTGACGCAAAAGGACTTTGCTACAAAGCTAGGTGTTTCGCTGCCCTACTTGAACCAGATGGAGAACAATAACCGTCCGATCTCGACAACGGTTGTTCTGGCCCTGGCACAAGAGTTTGGCATGGACGTCACCGAACTTAGCACGGGCGACAGCGAACGCCTGGTGTCAGACATGCGCGAGGCGCTCGCCGATCCAGTTTTTGCAGACATGATGCCTCCTCTGGCCGACCTCAGATTGACCGCCTCGAACGCGCCCGCGCTTGCGCGGGCTTTTATCGAGCTGCACCGCGCCTATCGCCAAACCCATGAACGGCTTGCTTCACTTGATGAGGCGCTGGGCCGCGAGGATGCTCGAATTCAGGCCAGCCCCTGGGAAGAAGTGCGGGATTTCTTTCATTATTGCGACAACTATATCGATGCGGTCGACCGCGCCGCCGAGCGGTTCGCCAGCCGTACCGATGACAGCAGCGATATTCGTATTGTCGCTTTGAACAGCCTGACGGAGCGCGGCATTCACGTTACGTTCGCCGACACTGACACTTTGCGCAGCTACAATGCGAACGACAAATCCTTGCGCCTGTCTTCACGCGCTGCGCCGCAAACACAGGTCTTTCAACTTTTGTTGCAAGTGGCGTTGATCAGTCAGGATAAGCTGCTTGAGGCAACGCTCGATTTCGCGCGCTTTCAAAGCGACGAGGCCCGCGCCATCGCGAAAATCGGCCTTGCAAATTATTTTGCCGGTGCTTCGCTTATGCCGTACGGCGCGTTCCTTTCTGCCGCGCAGGAATACCGGCATGATCTGGAGCTACTTAGCAACCGGTTCGGCGCATCGATTGAACAGGTGGCGCATCGTCTTTCCACGTTGCAGCGTCCCGGCGCAAAGGGGATTCCCTTCTTTTTTGTCCGCGTTGATCAGGCCGGTACGATCACCAAACGCCACTCGGCGACACGCCTTCAATTTGCCCGGTTTGGTGGGGCCTGCCCGCTATGGAATGTCCACCGGGCATTTGAGACACCGGGGCACTTCCTGCAGCAATTGGCCGAAACACCAGACGGCGTTCGATACATTTCGCTTGCGCGCGACGTCTCGAAATCAGGCGGCTCATTTGGCGCGCCGGTTCGCCGTTACGCTATCGCATTGGGGTGCGAGGTTCGGCATGCCGAGGCCCTAGTTTATGCCGACAATCTCGACTTAAGCAACGCCAGTTCTTACGAGCCAATCGGCATATCCTGTCGCATCTGTGAGCGCCAGAATTGTCACCAAAGATCCGTTCCGCCATTAGAACGTCGCCTGACGATCGACGCCCATAGCCGAGGCACCCTGCCTTACAAGGTTACCTGATCGTCATCCGCCATGATGATACGGGGGCTCATTGGCAAAGCCCCCGTGTTCTTATCAGCTTTTCGATAAAATCGCCCAAATCTCATCCTTGAGCGCCGCGCGTTTCTTTCGCAGTTCAACTTCAGCCAACTCTTCCATCGGCTCGACATTGGTCTCGGCCCGATGCACCACGCGGTTGATGTCATGATACTCGTCCGCAAGTCGGGCAAAATGCGCGTCCGTTTGCTTGAGCTGGCTCATTACTTCGACCTTGTCGGGAAACTCCTCAGCCAGTTCATGCGGGGTATGGGACATTCAGTTGTCTCCTTGTTTAAGCGTTACATTCGACATCTAAACATGACTATCGCGCTCTTCTTTGATACCGATCAAATTTCGCGCGTCCGTCACCATGCCACAAATCAGAAGACTTCAGATAATCCGGGATGAATCAACGCTGCGCTGTTGCCCATCTTGGGCTGATCCACGGCTGATCATTTGCTTTGGGCAACGGATCCTTCTCGAGCAAGTGATCCGATATCTTCTCGCCCACCATGATCGATGGCGCATTCAGATTGCCATTAGTGATCTGCGGAAAGATTGAGCTGTCGGCGACACGCAATCCATCTACCCCGATCACACGCCCCTGCGGGTCGACCACTGCACCCTTGTCATCCACGCGACCCATGCGACAGGTTCCACATGGGTGATAGGCGCTTTCGGCGTGTTCGGCGATAAAGGCGTCGAGCTCTGCGTCCGATTGAACGGCGGCACCCGGCTGAATTTCCTTGCCCGCGTAGGGCTTGAATGCCTCTTGCCCAAAAATCTCTCGGGTCAATCGGATACAGGTTCGGAAATCCTCCCAATCCGCCTCATGACTCATGTAATTAAACCGAATTACCGGGGCATCTTCGGCTTTGGCAGAATGAAGAGTTACGGCCCCACGCGAGGGCGATCGCATCGGTCCCACATGCGCTTGGAACCCATGACCTTCGGCTGCAGCCTGCCCATCATAGCGAACGGCCATCGGTAGGAAATGGTATTGGACGTCAGGATATTCCACACCTGGTTTCGAGCGCACAAAAGCCGCGCTTTCAAACTGGTTCGATGCACCAAGGCCGGTTTTCGTGAACAACCACTGCGCCCCGATCATGCCTTTGCTGAAGAGGTTCCAATGCTTGTACAGCGTGATCGGCTGCAATGACGCCTGTTGGATATAAAGCTCAAGATGGTCTTGCAAATTGCCGCCAACGCCGGGGAGGTCGGCAACCACTTTGATGCCGTGCTCGGCAAGGTGCGCGGCAGGTCCGATGCCTGACAGCATTAGCAGCTTTGGTGAGTTGATCGACGAGGCCGCCAATACGACCTCGCGCCTTGCTTTGATCACCTCGCGCTTTCCACCACGGATAAGTTCAACACCCGTCGCACGGCCTGCTTCAATAATCACGCGGGCGGCAAGCCCACGCACAATTTCGCAATTGTCGCGCTTAAGGGCTGGTTTCAGATAAGCGTTTGCCGCCGACCAGCGCCGACCCTTCCAGACGGTCTGCTCCATAGGGCCAAAGCCCTCTTGCTTTTCGCCATTGTAGTCGCTGGTGATCTCGTAACCGGCCTGTTGGCCCGCATCGACAAAGGCTTTGAACAGAGGGTTTTCACGAGGTCCGCGTGACACATGCAGCGGCCCATCCGTCCCACGCCAAGCGTGGTCGCCACCAT
The DNA here is from genome assembly GCF_056537425.1 of Ruegeria sp. CE9. Taxonomy (NCBI): domain Bacteria; kingdom Pseudomonadati; phylum Pseudomonadota; class Alphaproteobacteria; order Rhodobacterales; family Roseobacteraceae; genus Ruegeria; species Ruegeria sp. CE9. The sequence goes on from NZ_JBQFRO010000003.1 coordinate 107,346, forward strand.
GACCACCATCGTGCCAGGTCTCCATTCGTTTGTAGTAGGGCAACACATCCGCGTATGACCAGCCATCCGCCCCCATCTCGGCCCAGGTATCGAAATCGCGCGCATGACCGCGCACATAGACCATGCCGTTGATCGAGGATGACCCTCCGATGACCTTTCCTCTCGGACACGCCAATCTGCGGTTGTTCAGATGTGGTTCGGGTTCCGATTTGTAACCCCAATCATAGCGCGACATGTTCATTGGATAGCTCAACGCGGCGGGCATCTGGATGAACGGCCCGACATCGGTTCCACCATGTTCAATCACCAGGACCGATGCCCCGGCTTCGCTCAGGCGATATGCCATTGCACATCCCGCAGAGCCAGCACCGACTATGACAAAATCAGCTTCCATATTCGTGTCTCCGCTCCCGCTAGGGATAAGATTTTTCGACGAAAAATCTCATCTCTACCCGCAGAAGTGTTTTGTAAAAGTGAAGAGTTATTCGCCACGCGGGAAGCGTTGGCTTTCCTCTACATCATTCAGATCCATGTGATTGCGCATGTAGCGTTCGGACGCTTTCTGCAGCGGTTGATAATCCCACGGGTAGTAGCCGCCTTGACGCAATGCCTCATAGACCACCCAGCGGCGCGCCTGACTGGCTCGTACATCAGCATCAAAGCGCTCAAGATCCCAGCGCGCCTCGGATTTGGCCCGCAATGTTTGAAGGGTGCCCGCGTGTTCGGGCAATTCGGCAAGGTTGGTCATCTCATGCGGATCGGCCTCTAGATCGAACAGTTGATCAGGGTCCAAAGCACAACGATTGTATTTCCACTTGCCATTACGCAGAGAAACCAATGGCGCATATGAGGCCTCGGCCGCATACTCCATTGCGACCGGAGCGGTTCGTTCTTCACCTTTCGCCAACGGCACAAGGTTTTCGCCGTCCGTCCACGGTGCGATTTCAGCCATATCAACGCCTGCCAGCGCACCAAGCGTAGGTGTCACATCAATTGTTGAAACGGGTGTTTCGATGCGCCCGACAGGTAGGTCAGGTGCCGAAATCATCAAAGGTACCCTAGAAGACCCTTCAAAGAAGGTCATCTTGAACCACAATCCACGCTCGCCCAACATATCGCCGTGATCGGAGACAAAGAGGATGATCGCCTCTTGCCGGGTGGTTTCCAGCACCTCCAGTACCTCTCCGATCTTGTCGTCTAGATACGAGATATTGGCGAAATAGGCGCGGCGGGACTTGCGGATATCCTCAGCCTTTATGTCGAAGCTGCGCCAATCGTTGGCGTCAAAGATGCGCTTGGAATGGGGATCTTGGCTCTCATAGCCCAGATCCGCGATCTGCGGCTCCAGATGCTCGCAATCTTCATAGAGATCCCAGTATTTACGTCGGGCAACGTAGGGGTCATGCGGGTGAGTAAAACTTACCGTCACGCACCAAGGGCGATCATTCTTACCGCGCGCCAGATCGTATAGTTTGGCTTTGGCGTTGTATGCGACCTCGTCATCATACTCCATCTGGTTAGAGATTTCCGCCACACCAGCGCCCGTGACCGAACCCATATTGTGATACCACCAGTCGATACGTTCACCGGGCTTTCGATAATCCGGCGTCCAACCGAAATCCGCCGGATAAATATCGGTGGTCAGGCGGTCTTCGAACCCGTGCAGCTGGTCGGGACCAACAAAATGCATCTTTCCGGACAGGCAGGTATAGTATCCCGCGCGGCGTAGGTGGTGCGCATAGGTCGGGATGTCACTGCGGAACTCGGCGGCGTTGTCGTAGACGCCGGTGCGAGAGGGCAGTTGGCCCGACATAAAGCTTGCACGTCCCGGCGCACACAGTGGCGAGGCCGTATAGGTGTTGGCAAATCGCGTGGATTTCTCAGCCAGCTTTTTCAGGTTCGGCGCATGCAACCATTCTGCGGGACCGTCCGGAAAGAGGGTTCCGTTGAGCTGATCCACCATCAGGATCAGAATATTGGGCTTTGTCATTTTTTCGCCTCTAAAAATGCGCTCAAAACTCGCAACGCACGATTGACTGCCAGCTCGGGTTTTTGCGGGGCGTCCAGTGCAGAATGGATGTAAAGCCCATCAATCAAAGCGATCATATCTTCCGCCGCCTCAGTCGGATCGCTCATATGCGGACGTAGTGCGTGGATAAGGTTCGAACGAATCCGCGCCTGATAAATCTGCCAAAGCCGCAGAGCATCATCATTGGTTTGCGCCAGCACATAAAAGGTCATCCACGCCGCGATCACATCCGGTGTGAAACATGATGGCGCAAAGCAGGCGCGAATAATGGCCTGCGCGCGATCATCCGGCTTCGCAGAGCTGAGTTGCGTGCGAGCCTCTGCCCCGAAATCTGAAAGAATGCGGCGCATGGCAGCCAGAAATATCTGCTCTTTGCCACCAAAATAGTGATGTGCGAGCGCACTCGACATTCCGGCGCGTTTGGCGATTTGACTGACGGTGACATCGAGCGATTTCTGCACGCCTAGTTCAGCAATCGTCGCTTTGACGATTGCATCGCGCCGGATCGGCTCCATTCCGATTTTTGGCATTTTCGCCTCTCTGCCATACCTGAGTGCATGGAAGGCTACGGTGTTTAAATTGACTCGTCAATCAATAACGTTTCGGCGCACTGATTGCGGCATCTCGGATCCTTGTGGCGGCGTAGGCGGGATTGTCTTGCCCCGGCTCAACACGGCTTCGCGCCAAGTGATGAAACTGACTGCGGCAAGGATTAGCGTCCCGCCAGCAATCACCCAAATGTCGACGCGTTCATGAAAGGCCAACGTGCCAAGCAATGTTGCCCAGATCAGTTGCAAGAACGTGACCGGCTGAGTCACCGTCACTGGGGCCGCTTGCAATGCGAGCGTCATGAAGTAGTGGCCTGCAGTGGCAAAGCTGGCAATTGCGCAGAGCACCAGCAGATCGTGCAAATCTGGTGGTTCCCAGACAGCAATGGCGAAGGGCACCAATGCGATCGTGACCCAGATCGACAAGTGTGCAACGACGGCAGAGGGGCGTATGTCGCGCACCATCACTTTGGCCAGCAGATAAGAAACCCCCAATGCCAGTGCTGCACCAAGCATCGCCAGATGGCCCGGCATAACTGTCCGAAAGCCAGGTCTTAGAATGATAAGTACGCCGATAACTGCCACCATGATCGCCGCGATTCTGCGAAAGGCCAGTTTTTCACCCAGAAACATGGCAGCACCAATCGTGACATAAATCGGCGTCATGTAGTTCATCGCTGTCACTTCGGCCAGCGGAATACGCGTCATCGCGAAGAACCATAGCATGACGGCTATGGCGTGAACTCCACCACGAACTCCGAACAGAGTCAGATTGCGACGTGTCAGAGGTGTTCCAAGAATCGCTCCGATGGCCGGCAAAAGAAACACCAGACCCAGCGCATAGCGCAAGAACGCGGCCTGAATGGGATTCATGCTGGTTCCCAGCATCTTGACCAACGCGTTCATTCCCACAAAGCAAAGACCTGCGGCAAACATCCAGAACATGCCTATTAGCGGGCGTTGCTGAGTATTGGGTGAGTTCATATGGACGGTTGAATACTGATTTTCGGCTGGGAACAACCCTTCACATGACAACAAGTTTTAGCGCAATCGCCAGCATGACCACCCCGATCAACACATCCAGCACTTGCCATGCGCGCGGTCGAGCAAAAATCGGCGACAGAACCCTGGCCCCATAACCTAGTGTAAAGAAGAAGACGAAACTTGAAGTCATCGCACCGATCGCGAACGCCATACGGTCGACATATTGGGCCGAGATTGATCCGATCAACACGACAGTATCCAGATAAACATGAGGGTTGAGCCAGGTGAATGCCAGAACAGTCAGCAGGGCTGCGCGCAAACTGGTTCGTTGCCCGTTACCAGTTTCCATCGCAGCACCGCCCTGCCAGGCGGAGCGGAAACTGCGCAGCGCGTACCAAGTCAGAAAAACCGCGCCGCCATAGCGCATTACCGTCTCAAACCACGGTGCGGCCTGCGCCAGCGTGCCAAACCCGGCAACACCTGCTGCGATCAGAATGGCGTCCGAAACTGCACACGTCAGGCAGAGCGGAAAGACATGCTCGCGCCGCAGCCCCTGTCGCAGAACAAAAGCGTTCTGAGCGCCAATCGCCAAAATAAGGCTAAAGCCCAGGGCAAATCCTGCGATCATTGATGGGAACATGCGATCTCCTGAAGTTCGACGTTGACTACAGGGCGCGTACAATTTTATCAAATTAATGTTGATAACTTCAGTTAAGTCATACTAATGCTGCTTGACCCTCATCACCTGTCGGCATTGGCCGCGATATTACGACACGGCAGCTTTGAGGCAGCCGCATCCGAGCTATCGGTTACCCCTTCCGCAATTTCGCAGCGTATCAAAGCACTGGAAGATCGGGTTGGCGCCGCTCTGATCCATCGTGGCACACCCTGCACCGGAACGCCTGCGGGCCTGCGAATTGCCCGTCATGCTGAAGATATCGGTTTGCTAGAGGCCAAACTGGCGCGAGAACTGACGCTAGATCAACGCGAGGGCCCGGCAAAAGTGCGCATTGCGCTCCCAGCTGACATTCTGGCGACTTGGTTCATTGGTGCGATGGCTCAGGCAGAAGACATAATGTTCGATCTCGTGATCGACGATCAGGATCACTCGGCCGAATGGCTACGACGCGGCGAAGTCAGCGCGGCAATCACCGTGGGTGGCCAGTCTGTCGCCGGATGTGACGCCATTGCCCTAGGTGCTTTGCGCTATCTGCCCACCGCCAGCCCTGCTTTCATGCAGCGGTGGTTTTCCAAAGGCGTATCCGCGAAAACCTTGTCACATGCCCCCTGTCTGACATTCAGCCGCAAAGATAATCTACAGCAAACATGGATGACTACCCAGACTGGTGGGCGCCTTTCGCCGCCCTCACATTTTCTGCCGTCCTCGAACGGATTTGTAGAGGCGGCAATCGCAGGATTGGGCTGGGGTATGAATCCTGAAAGCCTTGTTCGTGAAGCGATTGAAAACGGTCAACTCTGCGAAGTCATACCAAATGCGCCGTTGGATGTTGAACTGACTTGGCAGATCGGGCGCGTTCTGGCCCCTGCCCTGGCACCGCTAACCAAAGTTGTGCGTCGTGTAGCAGCCCAAAGTTTGGTTGGCCCTGCCCAACCTTATGGCTGCGCCTCGCCAAGCTTTTGAGGAAGCGCAATATGATAGCAGGCATAGGCCGCCCAAAGACTGACAAGAACAATGAATACGATCGCCGATGCAACCTCGTGCATATGCGCAACCGCGGCCAATATGGCGGATAGGGCAACGGCGGCCAGCCTGCATATGGATTTGATCGCCGCAGCGCCCTGAATGCGCTGATCCTTTGGGGCAATATCCAGAAAGTACAACTTACGCGCGCTTGAAATCCCAGTTGTCGCGACCGAGACGATAAACAATGCAATCGCGTGTAAATGCACCTCATGATCAATATGGGCGTAGTGGAAAGCCAGCAAAACGATCCCAGTCACTGCGACCATGAGATTACCCGCAACCATCACCGCGCGATGAGATTTCATGTTCACCAATTGCCAAAGCGGTGCTGAAACCAGATAGCCGGACGCCGAAGAGATAATCATGGCCGTCAATCCCTTGGCCGAAGCGTGATGCGCCTCCGCAGCGATGAGCGCAAAAAACGGCACCGATAGCGACACCACAACCAACGGAAGACGCATGACCATATAGCGTCGGAACCATGGCTGTTCGAACATGCTGGCGATACCGGAAATGATGTCGCGCAGGGATCGATGGCCTGTTTTTTTGATCTTTTCACCGCTTGGTTCACCGCGCGTAATCTCGGACATACCCAGAATGCACAGCGCCGAAAACAGGAAGAAAGCAACCGACGCCGCAATCACAGCAGAATGCCGCGAGAATGGCGGATACTCTTTGGTGATCTCATGTATCAGCAAGACCAACCCGATCGCCCCTAGGCCACCTGCACCCAATTGCAGATAGCGGATAACCATCCTGGATTTGGATTTCAGATGATCGCCGAACAAATCAGACAGCATCAGGGATTGGCTTTCCTCAATCAAACCGATCATGAAAAAAGCGGCAACGAACGCGATTGCGGTCAACGTAACGCTTCCGGTTGCGGCGATTGCCAGCGCCATGAGCAGGCACCCACCCAAACCCAGTTCAGTCAGCGCAATACCACGTTTCTTGCGTGCCTGTGCTGCGATGGGTTGGGCCAGAAACACATCTGAAATCATGCTGCCAACCATCCGGATTGACACCAACGCCCCGGCAAGGAACATCGGCAGCTCCAACGAGATTGCCAGAAATGGCAGGACAACAGAGGGGCTGCCCAATGTCCACGCGACCTGAGACAGTATGCTCTGGCTGGCTATTACCGGAACATTGCGTCTCGCTGGATCATTGGTTTTTTCGGCCATTTTCCGTGCTCTGAGTTGTCTGCCTGCAGTCGCATTTCAGGGTCTTCAGCCTCACTGATCTGACACGAATTGCAAGTTTCTTTGGGGCCAAGACTTCTGTTGGGCACTCTTTTGCAACAAAAAAACCCGGCCAAACGGGCCGGGTTCAAATCCTTGCGCGATCGATCAGCAGGTCAGAGCTGTGCCATGACCTCGTCCGTCGCTTCGAAATTCGTGGTCACGCGCTGAACGTCGTCGTCGTCTTCCAGCGCATCCACCAGCTTCATTAACTTTTGCATGTCTTCCAGACCCAGTTCGGTCGTGGTGGTAGGTTTCCACACCAGCTTGGTGGATTCGGATTCACCCAACGCCTCTTCCAATGCGTTCGACACATCGTTCAGATCGGTATCAGCGCACCAAATGATGTGACCGTCTTCCGAGCTTTCAACGTCCTCGGCCCCGGCTTCGATGGCCGCTTCAAAAATCGTATCCGCATCACCTGCATCGGCCTGGTAAACAACCTCACCCTTGCGGTCGAACATGAAACCGACCGAGCCGGTCTCGCCCAGATTTCCGCCGTTCTTAGAAAAGGTCGAGCGTACCGTGGATGCGGTACGGTTTCGGTTGTCGGTCATCGTTTCGACGATTACCGCGACGCCATTGGGGCCATAACCCTCGTACCGAATTTCTTCGTATTCATCGCCCTCGCCCGCAACCGATTTCTTGATCGCGCGGTCGATCACGTCTTTGGGGACCGAGTTCGACTTGGCCTCTTTTACCGCAAGACGCAGGCGCGGGTTCTTGTCGGGATCGGGGTCGCCCATTTTGGCAGCGACTGTGATCTCTTTCGACAGCTTGGAAAACAGTTTGGACCGCGCGGCGTCCTGACGTCCCTTGCGGTGCTGGATATTGGCCCATTTGGAATGGCCTGCCATGGTGCGTCCTCGTCATTCGTGATTGCGTGTTTGGCGCTCATATAGACGTTTGCGGGGGCTGGGATCAAGAGATCGACTTGCCCCAAGGCTGGCGCGGGTTATGGTGGCGGCATGACGACGGATCAAATCATTCTTTTTTCCCTTTTTTTCGCCGTGTTTGGAATGCTGCTGTGGGGGCGGTTTCGCTATGACCTCGTGGCCTTCACCGCGCTTATGATCGCAGTCACGTTGGGTGTAGTTCCCGTTGACAGCGCCTTTGCGGGTTTCGGTCATCCGGCCACAATCATTGTCGCGCTCGTGCTGGTGGTTTCTGCCGGTCTGGTGCGCTCGGGTGCTGTGTTCATGATCACGCGGACGCTGGTTGATGCCTCGCGCGGGCTGGGCGCGCATATCGCGCTGATGGGCGGAATCGGCGCAATCCTGTCGGCTTTTATGAACAACGTGGCGGCGCTGGCCTTGCTGATGCCGGTCGACATCCAGACCGCACGAAAGGCTGGGCGCTCGGTCGGTCTCAGCCTGATGCCGCTGAGTTTTGCAACCATCCTTGGTGGCATGGCCACCCTGATCGGTACGCCCCCGAATATCATTATCGCCTCAATCCGGGCCGAAACGCTGGGCGAGCCGTTTCGGATGTTTGACTTTGCCCCTGTGGGTGGCATCGCCGCCATTGCCGGTCTCGCCTTTGTGGCTTTGATTGGCTGGCGCTTGATCCCAAATCGAGGTGTTCAAGAAGAGACTTCGGAAGTGCTGGCGGAATATATCGCAGAACTGACGATCCCACCTGAATCACCGCATATCGGCAAGCGAGTAAGTGAGCTTTATGAAGCTGCCGAGAAATCTGACGTGGCCATTATTGGTCTGATCCGTGACGGCAAGCGCCGCTATGGCCGATCGACCCACGCGACCTTGCACGAAGGCGACGCGCTGGTGCTGGAGGCGCGGCCCGAGGCGCTGGACGAATTCCGCGCCGCGCTCAATCTGGATTTCTCGGACACGCGGAGACAAGAGGTTTTGACCGCCGAAGGCGATGGGCTTGAGGTGATCGAGGTCGTTGTTCCCGAAAGTGCCCGCATCACCGGACGCACTGCGCAGGCGTTAGGGCTTGCGTGGCGACAAAGCACGGTACTGATGGGGATATCGCGTCAAGGACGGCGCATCACCCAGCAGGTCCGCAAGACCGAGGTTGAACCCGGGGACATCTTGTTGCTGCTTTGCCCCCGGGATCGCAGCGCCGATGTGACTGAATGGCTTGGCTGTCTACCGCTGGCAGAACGCGGGTTGAACGTGACCGCAAATGACAAGGCTTGGCTGGCTATTGGCCTGTTCGCTGCGGCTGTTCTCGCGGCCAGCATTGGGTTGATCTATCTACCCATCGCTTTGGGCCTGGTGGTCGTGGCCTATGTGCTGACCAAGATCATGCCGATTGCGGATATCTACAACCACATCGAATGGCCTGTGGTGGTTCTGCTGGGCTCGATGATCCCGCTGGGCAGCGCGCTTGAAACCTCAGGCGGAACGGGGCTGATCGCTAACGCTCTCATTCAATTGACGAATGGCTTGCCAACTTGGGCGATCCTGACGGTACTGATGGTCGTTACAATGACGCTGTCAGATGTGCTCAACAATACAGCCACTGCGATTGTTGCTGCCCCGGTTGGCATTCAAATGGCGCGAACGCTACAAGTGTCACCCGATCCATTTCTGATGACCGTTGCGGTGGCGGCATCCGCTGCCTTCCTTACCCCAATTGGGCATAAGAATAACACTCTGGTCCTGGGTCCCGGCGGATACCGCTTTGGCGATTACTGGCGCATGGGATTGCCACTGGAGGTTCTGATCATAGCGGTCTCAATCCCCTCTATCCTTGTGTTCTGGCCGCTTTGATGGGTAAAGGCAGCGCATGAAACGATTTCTGATCCTGCAACTGCGCCCGGAAACTTATGCGTCGGATGCCGAGTACGCCTCGATTCTGGACAAAACCGGCCTTCGGCCCACGCAGGCCCATCGCATCCGGTTGGATTGCGAAGACTTGCCCGAGGCGTTGGATGTGACTGACTACGCAGGTGTCATTGTCGGCGGCGGTCCGGGCTGCGTCAGTGACGACCCGGCCAGCAAATCCGCATTGGATGCCAAGATCGAGGGTGCGATCATGGGGCTGATGCCGCAGATCACCGCGCAGGATCATCCGTTCATGGGGTGCTGCTATGGTTTGGGCATTCTTGCCGCGCATCTAGGGGGTGATGTCAGCAAACGGCAATATGGCGAGCCAGTTGGTCCGTCTGATTGTCGCCTGACCGAGGATGGCACACAGGACCCTCTGACCGCTGGATTGCATCCACAGTTCGAGGCGTTTGTCGGCCATAAAGAGGCCGTGCAGACCTTACCAGAAGGCTGTGTGCTTCTGGTGGCCTCGGACCCCTGCCCGATTCAGATGATCCGCTGGGGTCAGAATGTCTATGCCACCCAGTTCCACCCCGAGGCGGACGCCAAGGATTTCGAACAGCGTATCCATATCTACAAGGATCACGGCTATTTCCCGCCGGAAGATGCGCAAAATCTGATCGATATGTGCCACGCCGCAGACGTCACGCAACCGGGTGAAATCTTGCGCCGATTTGCCGAACGATACGGGTGACCTAACGGCGCGGTTGCCTGATCCACGACCCCTCGCATAGGCTGGCCCGAACGGCTTTGGGAGGAGTTGTTCTTGGACTTACTTATCAATGTCGGCCTGCCGATTTCGCTGGCCATTATCATGTTGTCTCTGGGGATCGGGCTTGAGGCCGCTGATTTCCGCCGCGTTCTGACGCGCGGCTACCCCTTTGCCATTGGTGCGATTAGCCAGGTGATGTTGATCCCATTGGCGGCCTTTCTAACAGTTTCGCTGTTCGGACTATCCGCCGAGATCGCTGTCGGCGTCATGCTCCTCAGCTTCTGCCCCGGCGGAGTGACCAGCAACATTCTTGCCAAATTCGCAAAGGGGGATGTGGCCCTGTCCGTCAGCCTGACGGCGGTGATTAGCCTGCTGTCAATCGTGACCGTTCCTATACTAGCGGCCTGGTCGATCAATCATTTCATGGGAGAGGCCGCGCCCGAAGTCTCAATCAGTGCATTAGCCACAGCGCTATTCCTGATCACCACATTACCGGTCGCCATCGGCGTCAGCATACGCAGGTTTGCGCGAGAGTTTGCCGCTCGGGTTGATGGCCCGCTTTCAACGATAGCATCCATCCTATTCGTTTTGATTGTTTTGGCCGCTCTTGCAGGGAACTGGACGTTCTTCATCGAAAATCTCAGTTCAATCGGAGTCGCTCTGATCGGCCTGAACATAGCCTTATTGCTGATCGGCCTTGGGCTGGCCCGCGCAGCAAATCTAACATGGGAAGAGGCCAAGACCATCTCAATCGACACCGGCATTCAGAACTCGGCGATGGGGATTACACTGGCGGCACTGATCACTGGCACGACGACGGGATTCAGCCCTCTGGCCGTACCTGCCGCCGTCTATGGGATCACCATGTATGTGGTCGCGACCCCTTTTATTCTCTGGTTCCGCAGCCGCTGAAAGGAGATCCGATGACTGAAAACACAGCAGATGCGATTGTCGTTGGCGCTGGCCTTGCCGGTCTGGCAGCTGCAGCGGAACTGGGGGATCGCGGCAAACGCGTGATTATCGTGGATCAGGAACCTGAACATTTCCTTGGCGGGCAAGCATTCTGGAGCCTCGGCGGTTTGTTCATGGTCGATACCCCCGAACAACGCCGCATGGGTATCCGCGACAGCCACGATCTGGCCCTGCGTGATTGGATGGGCAGCGCGCAGTTCGACCGGGATGAGGACGCATGGCCGCGTAAATGGGCCCAAGCATATGTTGAATTCGCAGCCGGTGAGATGCGGCCATGGCTGCAAGAGATGGGCCTACGATGGTTCCCGGTTGTGGGCTGGGCTGAACGCGGAGGGTCTTATGCCAATGGGCATGGGAACTCGGTCCCACGATTTCACATCACTTGGGGCACCGGGCCGGGTGTGTTGGAACATTTCGTCCGCCGAGTGCATGAACATGTCAGCGCCGGATTGATTCAACTGAAGTTCCGACATCAAGTCAGCCACATCATCATGCAAAACGGATGCGCCAAAGGCGTGTCCGGAGAGGTTCTGGCCGACGATACCGCCCAGCGCGGCGGCAAGACCAACCGAGACGAAGTGGGTGAGTTCGAGGTCTACGCTCCTTCGGTCATTGTCACCTCGGGCGGCATTGGCGGTAACTTTGAGATGGTGCGCAAGAGCTGGCCGCGCGACCGGCTGGGTGAGCCGCCAAAAGACATGGTGGCGGGCGTTCCCTTTCACGTGGATGGCCGGATGATCCCGATCACCGAAAAGGCAGGAGGGCATGTGATCAACGGCGACCGGATGTGGCATTATACGGAAGGTGTCCGCAATTGGGACCCGATTTGGCCCGCACATGGCATTCGTATCCTGCCCGGCCCAAGTTCTATGTGGTTCGATGCGCGCGGCAATCGCCTGCAGCCTCCGTGTCTGCCGGGCTTCGATACTCTGGGCACACTGCGCGAAATTCTGAAAACCGGATATGAATACAGCTGGTTCGTGCTGACGCAGAAGGTCATCAAGAAAGAATTCGCGCTGTCAGGCTCGGAACAGAATCCCGATTTCACATCGGGCAGTTGGAAAGAAGTGATCCGTCAGCGCATCCTGTCGGGCTCAAAGGCCACCGCTCCGGTCGAGGCATTCAAGGAAAAGGGCGAGGATTTCGTCGTCGCTCGCACGCTGACTGAATTGGTCACAGGAATGAACCAGCTTGGTGGTGGGCTGATTGACGAGGCGCATCTGCGTGCCCAGATCGAGGCGCGGGATTCGCAGGTCGACAACCCGTTCTCGAAGGACGCGCAGATGATGGCGATCCTCGCGGCGCGCAACTATCGGGGCGACAAGTTGATCCGAACCGCCAAGCCCCACAAGTTCCTCGATCCGTCTAACGGGCCGCTGATCGCAGTCAAGCTGCATGTGCTAACCCGCAAATCGCTGGGCGGCTTACAAACCAACCTCGACAGCCAGATGATCGGTGCAGACGGTCAGGTCGTCCCCGGCCTATTTGCAGCCGGAGAGGTCGCAGGTTTCGGCGGCGGCGGTTACCATGGATACAACGCGCTGGAAGGCACATTCCTGGGTGGATGCATCTTCTCGGGACGCAACGCGGGACGGTCCCGCGCCGTCGCGTAATTACTGGCTGCGCACAAATTTCAGCACCGGCTCGCCCGCAGAATCAAGCAGCACCAGACTATCGCCGGCGACTGCATAGTTTGTTACCTTTTGCAGGGCCGCCAGAAACTGGTCTTCGACCTCTTCCAGTTCTGGTGGACATGCCATCAGGGTCGCGGCCATGTTGTCTGGAAACTCAAGGCTATTGCCGCTGATCTCGGCTTGCCCAGAGAACCTGTTGCAGCCGCCTGTGCCACCGAACGCGCCGCCCTGAGCGAACGAGAGCTGAGGTGGGCGTTTTGAGTCAAGAATAGCTCCGTCAATGCCGATGGCTGTCCACTCGGTCCCTTCCAGTGTTTCGGTACCCTGCCTGTTCGTTTGCACCAGCAAAAGCTCTGCCGTGTTGCCTTCGCCATTGGTCAGCACAGGGTGGACGGTATCCGTTGTAAACAGCAACTCGTCCCCACCATAGATCGCGCCGCGTACAGCATAGGTCATCCATTCACGGATCAGAGCATCATCATAGGTCAGCTCGAAATCTGAGGGCACACCGTCCAACGCATAACGTTGCGCCGCGAGGGTCACAGCGGCGGCATCCGCGCGCGAGATATCCTGCAATTCCACGTAAAGTGTCGCATCCGGCGGCAGAGCAATCCGCTCGCGATAAGTTGCAGTACCGGTGACGGTGCCGGCATGGCTCTGACTGCCGAGCAAGGCTAATATGATTGCTCCGGCCACAATGGTCTGCCCGAGTTTTGGAAAAGGCATGATCCCATCCTTTCACTTTCGTCTTTAGCGAAAAGATTGTGCCTGGATCAGGTTTTACAAGTGCAACACATTCAAGTCGGCGAATCCGTGCCGGCCTTAGAGAGGCCAGATAAATGGGATCAGTAGCGATGCCAGCAGTCCCACCGTCAGGTTCAGCGGCACACCAACCTTCAGAAAATCTGTGAACCTGTACCCGCCCGGGCCGTACACCATCATGTTGGTCTGATAGCCGATAGGCGTCGCAAAAGACGCCGAAGCAGCAACCATTACCGCGACAACCAGCGGACGCGGATCGATGCCCACCGCCTGCGCCAGAGAGATCGCGATCGGTGTGACGACCACGGCCACCGCATTGTTCGACACCAACTCGGTCAGCACCGATGTCAGCAGGTACACCGCCCAGATGATCAGGAAAGGTGGGAACATGCCCAGCCCGGGGGCTACTGCCTCGACGATCAATGTCACCGCTCCGGATTTGTCGAGCGCCGCGCCGATTGCGAGCATCGAGAAAATCAGGGCCAGCAATCGGCCCTCAACGAATGAGAACGCCTCGTCCGCGTCGATGCAGCGGGTCATCAGAACAACAGCAACAGCGATGATTGAAAGCAGCAGGATCGGCGCAACGCCAAGTCCAGCCAGAGCAACAATCCCAACCAGCGCGCCGATAGCAATCGGAGCATGGCTGCGCCGGAATGCCCGCGCCGATGGCTGCGTGACATCAACCATGTCCATATCCGCCGCCAGCTTCTGAATATCGGCAGGTGAGCCCTCCAGAAGGAGCGTATCACCGACCCGCACGGTCAGGTCATCCAATTGACGTCCGATATTCTGGTTTCGGCGATGAACAGCCAACACATAAACGCCATACCGCCGCCGCAACCGCATAGACCCCAGCGTTCGGCCAACCATTCTGCATCCTGGCGTGATCAGCACCTCAACCGTCTTGGTTTCAACCGCCGAGACCTGATCGACGCGCTTGAGTTCCTTGTTGCTTTGAAGGCTCAGCAACTCGGTCATCTCGGTACGCAGAACCACCCTGTCGCCCACTTTCAGGCTGACACCCTTCAGGTTCCGGCGCAGCGATTCATCCCCCCGGATGACGTCGATCAAACGCACACCAGGGCGTTTGAACAGCTGAACCCCAGTTACTTCTCGGTCGATCAGGTTGCTGTCGGGGGGAATAACAGCTTCGGTAAAGAACTTCATCTTAGAGCGGTCGCTTAGCATTTCAGCCATACTGTCACGCTCGGGCAGCAAGCGAGGCGCAATAAAGCGAAGATAAACCATTCCGTAGATCACCAACGCGATGCCCAGAGGCGTGACTTCGAAGATCGTGAATGCGGCCATGCCTTGCGCCCGCGCAACACCATCGACCAGCAGGTTAGTCGACGTCCCAATCAGCGTCAGCGTGCCGCCAAGAATCGCTGCATAGCTGAGCGGGATCAATAGCTTGGACGCTGAAACGTTCAATGTACGGGCGATCTGAATAAAGACCGGGATCATCACAACAACCACCGGCGTGTTAGAGACCACCGCTGATGCAACGACGACAAAAGCCATCAGCAATCCGATGGCGAACCGGGGGTTCACCTGCGCCTGCTTCTGCGCAACCGAGGTGAAAGCATCAAGAGCCCCGGTCCGAACCAGTGCGCCCATGATGATGAACATCGCGCCAATGGTCCAAGGCGCGGGGTTCGACAAGACCGCGAGCGCACTTTGATAGGGTAGAATACCGGTGGCCAGCATCAGGGCTGCCCCGCCGATGGCAACAACCTCGGTCGGATAAACCTCGCGCAGGAACATAATGAACATGCCTGCGACGATCATCAGCGCCAGTATCGCGCTGCCCGTCTCTGTCAGTTGAAGGAATTGCATTCTTGGTATTCTGTCCGAACCCTAAACTGGCACACGCGCCCGGTGATCAGTTTCACGTATTGCGTTCATCAGGGCAAGCCCGACGTGTTTTTCAGAGCGCTGCCTGCTGCAACCGCCCACCAACCCGCACCATCTGCACAGATTTTGCGCTGCCGTCGCGATCATCGGTTTCCACAAATACGCCGCTTAACGTCGCTTCGCCATTTGCAGGCGTGAACCGCGCCTTGGGCATCCCGGTGATGAACCGTCGCATGGGTTCCTGCTTATCCATCCCGATGACCGAGTCATAGTCGCCGCACATCCCGGCATCAGTCAGGTATCCTGTCCCACCCGGCAATACCTGCGCGTCTGCGGTTGGTACATGTGTGTGCGTCCCCACCACAAGGCTGGCGCGTTTGTCACAATAGTGGCCCATCGCCATCTTCTCGGATGTTGCTTCGCAATGCATGTCGACGATGATCGCCTGCGCCTGACCGCCGCGCGGATGCGATTTCAGGATCGGTTCGATGGCCGAGAACGGATCGTCAAAGGGCCGTTTCATGAAGACCTGCCCCAGCACTTGAACCACCAGCACCTTGCGCCCACCCGGTGCCGTAAACAGCCGGTGCCCCCGCCCCGGTGCGCCTTTGGCATAGTTCACCGGACGCACGATGCACGGTTCTTTCTCGATGAACTGCAGCATGTCTTTCTGATCGAACGCATGATCGCCCAGCGTGATGCAATCCGCCCCGGCCTCAAGCAGCAGCTTGGCGTGATCCCCGCTCAGCCCCATCCCGTTCGAGGCGTTCTCGCCATTGACCACCACAAAATCCAGCCGCCATTCGTCACGCAGACGCGGCAGATGTTGCTGAATGGCGGCGCGACCCGAGCGCCCCATAACGTCACCAAGAAACAAAATCCTCATGATTGCGGTCCTAAGCGCCGCAGGTGGCAATAACAAGGCGGAACCAGACAAATGCGCGGCAGATGCATGCTCAGAAGGTCAGTACCCGGCTTTCGGTGATCACCATGTCCAGCGGTTGATCCGTCGGCTCTAGCGGCAGATGCTCAGCTTCCTGCGCATCGAAGGCAAAGCCAATGGCAAGCGTCGGGCGTTTTGCGCGCAAGCCTTCTAGAGTGCGGTCATAGAATCCGCCGCCATAGCCTAATCGTCCGCCTTTCGCATCAAACGCCACCAAGGGAACGATCAGTATTTCAGGATCAAAATAGTCGTCGACTTCCGGCACTTTCGCACCAAAGGGCCCGTCTTTCAGCACACCTTCCGGCGTCCAGCGCGAAAAGCGCAATGGCTGGCCTGCGGCTTGAATGACGGGCACTCCTACAGGCCCATAAGCCGCCGCCTCAGCCATTGCCGGCAGCGGGTCAATTTCGGTGCGGATCGGCATGTAGCCGGACGTGGGAACACCGCGATGCCCTGCCAGAACTTCTGACAAACGACCTGCTGCCCCCGGAATGCGCGCATCAAACGCTGCCCGACGGCGCGCGAAGGCAGCCTTGCGTGCAGCGGCTTTGAGTTCAGTCAGATCGGTTTTTTCGGTCACAATAGCACCACGCTGGCGAGCCCCAGAAAGATGAAGAAGCCCATGACGTCTGTTGTTGTAGTCACAAAGGTTCCTGATGCCAGCGCCGGGTCAACGCCCAGACGGTCCAGCACTACGGGTACTACCGTACCTGCAAAGCCTGCGATGATCATGTTCACGACCAGCGCCGATCCGATCACGACACCCAGCAGCGGAGAATCGAACCACATCATCCCAACGGTTCCCAAAACAACGGCAAAACACATCCCATTGAGCATTCCCACAAGCAGTTCGCGCCGGATCACTCGCCCCACGTTCGAGCCAGTCAAGTCGCGCGTGGCCAAGGCCCGCACAGCAACCGTCAGCGACTGCGTTCCGGCGTTGCCCCCCATCGACGCCACGATCGGCATCAGGATCGCAAGTGCGACCAGTTGATCGATCGCGGCTTCAAACTGCGAAATCACCAGCGATCCGCAAATCGCGGTGACCAGATTGACGCCGAGCCAGGGCAAGCGGCGCCTACTCGTCGCCGCTACGCTATCAGACAGAGAGCTTTCGTCCGACACGCCCGCAAGACGCAGCATATCCTCTTCGTATTCTTCATCCAGAACCACCATCGCATCGTCGATGGTGATCACGCCTACTAACCGCCCATCAGCATCCACAACCGGGGCCGAGATCAGGTGATACTGGTTGAATGCATATGCCACATCCTCTTCGTCTTGTTCGACGGGGATGGTGTGGAACTCCTCTTCGGCGATGTCATGCAGTGGCACCTCGCGCCGGGTCGCCATCAGCTTGCCTAGTGTAACCTGCGCAACGGGTTTCAGTCGCGGGTCAACCAGAATGACATGGTAGAATTGCTCAGGCAGGTCATCATTAGCCCGCATGAAATCGATGGCCTGCCCCACCGTCCAATGCTCGGGCGCCATGACCACTTCGCGCTGCATAAGGCGACCGGCCGAGTTTTCGGGGTATGACAACGCCTGTTCGGCCGCGACCCGCTCGGAATCCTCCAGCGCATCAAGGATGGTTTCCTGCTGTGGTTCTTCGAGGTCTTCCAGAAGGTCAACGACATCGTCGCTTTCCATCTCTCGAACGGCTTCGGCCAAGACGTCCGGTTTCAGGACGTTGATCACCTCTTCCCGGACGGATTCATCCAGTTCAGACAGGATATCCCCGTCAAATTCCTTGTCGTACAACCGGATTAGGCGGGCGCGGTCATATGGGTTGATCTGTTCCAGAAGGTCAGCGATATCGGCCGCATGCAGCGGCTCCATCAGCTCAATCAGCTTGGCGCGATCCTCGACATCAACCGCATAGAGGATCGCCGCTACGGTTCGCCGATCCAGCGCATAGACGTCCTCTTCCCGGGGCTGGTCAGGTCTGGCTTCGTCATTCCCTGTCGTCATGCGCTGCCCCTATTGCTCGTGGATTGCTTCTAGATAGAAGAAGCAGCTACCGGAAAACAATGACAATGCTCCAATTTACCCACATCTTTCGCGCCCCTATGCTGGTTGACGGCCCCAAACAGGCGGAGAACAAGACAAATGGCGCAAAAGACGCTTCTGAAGGGACGCGTGCTCAGCTTCACCGGCTCACCGTTCGAAGGTGAACCCACGGATGCGACCAAAACTCACGAAGCGGTGCTGATCGAAGACGGTCGTATCGTCGCGTTAGGATCGGCGTCCGACCTATCTGACGAGCATCCCGACGCCCGCATTCAGGACTATGGCAATCATCTGATCATGGCCGGGTTTGTCGATCCACATGTTCACTATCCGCAGACGGCGATGATCGCGAGTTGGGGCAAACGGCTGATTGATTGGCTGAACAGCTACACGTTCCCCGAAGAGATGAAGTTCGCAGACCCGAACTATGCTTCGGAAATCGCAAACAGATATCTGGATCTGACGGCTGCCCACGGCACGACGACCATGTGCAGTTTCTGCACCATTCACCCCGAAAGTGTTGATGCCTTTTTTACTGCCGCACAGACACGAGGACAAAGGGTTGTTGCAGGCAAAACCTGTATGGACAGAAATGCGCCTGAAGGCCTGCGCGACACCGCTCAAACCGGGTACGACCAATCCAAAGCGCTACTTGAAAAATGGCACGGCGTTGATCGGATTTCCTACGCCATCACGCCGCGGTTTTCACCCACCTCAACTCCCGAGCAGTTGGAAGCGATGGGTGCACTTTGGGCTGAGCATCCCGAGTGTTTGATGCAGACCCATCTCAGCGAACAGACTGACGAAATCGAATGGGTCCGTTCCCTCTTCCCTAACGCGCGCGATTACCTGGATACCTATGAGCAGTTTGGTTTATTGGGTGGGAATGGCCTCTATGGTCACGTAATTCATCTGGAAGATCGCGAACGTGATCGCCTGCGCGAAGTGGATGCAGCGCTGATCCACTGTCCAACCTCGAATACATTCATCGGCTCGGGCCTGTTTGACATGAATGGCCTGATTCACGAAGGGCATCGGGTGGGTCTTGCAACCGACACCGGCGGCGGTTCCAGCTTTTCAATGCTGCGCACCATGGCTGCGGCTTATGAAATCGGTCAATTGCGAGGCCGCCCGTTGCATCCGTCGCAATTGCTTTGGCTCGGAACGGTTGGATCATCTCGCACGCTGCGGATGGATGATCGCATCGGCAATATCGCCGTGGGAATGGAGGCCGATCTGGTCGTCTTGGATTTGGCCTCGACTCCAGCCATCGCCCAGCGCGAAGCGCACGCTGATGATCTTTGGGAGGCGGTATTCCCGACCATCATGATGGGCGATGATCGGGCTGTGGTCGATGTATGGATCGGAGGACGATCCGTTTTGGGCTGACCTTAATGGGCCGACGGCCCATGCCTTCGGCGAGGATATTTGAAGCCAAATGAAGGTGGACCCCGTTATTCGGCCAAAGCGCGCGCGAGACGGTTTTGGGTCTCTATAGCCTTCGGCAAGTCGATTGTGGCGATCTGACCATCGCGAACGATCTGACGCCCTTCAACAAACAGGTGTTTCACGCGCGTTGGTCCCGCAAGCAACAGCGCAGCCGGATCCCAGCTGCCTGCACTTTCGATGCCACGCACATCCCAAATGGCAATGTCGGCGCGTTTGCCGGGCAAAAGGCGCCCGCAATCGGGACGGTTCAGCACATCTGCCCCGCCTCGGGTTGCAATCTCGAGCGCTTCACGGGCCGACATCTCATCAGCACCGTTTGCGACCCGTTGCAGCAACATGGACTGACGCGCCTCGGCCATCAGATTGCTGCTGTCATTGCTGGCAGAGCCATCAACGCCAAGACCGACCGGCACTCCGCGATCGCGCATTGCGCGTACAGGAGCGATGCCCGACCCAAGGCGACAATTCGAACAGGGGCAATGGGCCACGCCCGTTCGACTGCGTGCGAACAGATCAATTTCGCTGCCATCTAGTTTGACGCAATGTGCATGCCAGACATCCGAGCCAGTCCAGCCCAGTTCTTCGGCATATTGGCCGGGTCGGCATCCAAATTTCTCTTCGGAATAGGCGATATCTTCGTCGTTTTCGGCCAAATGCGTATGCAGCATCACGCCTTTTTCACGTGCCAACATGGCTGCTTCGCGCATCAGGTCGCGGCTGACCGAGAACGGTGAACAGGGCGCCAGCCCGACGCGGCACATTGATCCGTCAGACGGGTCATTAAAGGCGTCAACCACGCGGATCATATCGTCCAGAATGGCCTGCTCGGATTCGATCAGCGCATCAGGGGGCAAGCCCCCGTCACTTTCACCAATACTCATCGCCCCACGTGTGGGATGGAAACGTAAACCCAGCTCCGACGCTGCATGAATCGTATCTTCCAGCCGGGCGCCATTGGGAAAAAGGTAGAGGTGGTCAGAACTTAGCGTGCATCCAGACAACGCCAGCTCTGCCAGTCCAATTTGGGCCGAGATAAACATCTCGTCGGGTCCAAAATGTGCCCAGATGGGATAAAGCGTTCGCAACCATCCAAACAGCAGCGCATCCTGCCCACCAGGCACAGCGCGCGTCAGAGTTTGATAAAGGTGATGATGGGTGTTTACCAATCCGGGTGTCACGACACAGCCGGAGGCATCATGGATTTCTCCTTGGCTGGTCAGGCCATGGCCAATCTTTACTATCTTTCCATCGCGAACCAGAAGGTCAGCGCCTGCAAGCTCTTGCCGCGAATCGTCCATGGTTACGATTACGTCGGCGTTACGGATCAGAATTTCGGTCATTTTGTACACTCCCGCATTCAGCCCGTCTCATGCGTAGAGTGTTTGGCTGGTGGAAAACGGGCGCAAGAACCAGCCGGGATCAGTGTAGTGCCGCAGAAGACCCGCGGCAACCGGTTTAGTATTGTTTCAGGATTTCCAGAGCAGCAGCGTGAACATCCGCATTAGCCGCCGCAAGTGCCCGCCCGCCGTCATGTGCCGGATTACCCCGCCAATCTGTCACGACACCGCCAGCGGCTTTGATTACAGCGATTGGAGCCTGGATGTCGTAGGCATTCAATCCCGCCTCAACGACCAAATCGATCTGCCCTGCCGCGAGCAGGGCATAGGCATAGCAATCCATCCCATAGCGCGTCAGCTTCGCGTTCTGAGCGACGGCCTTGAAAGCTGCAGCCTCTACCTCGCTGCCAACTTCGGGAAAGGTGGTAAAGATGATGGCCTCGTCTATTGTCCGAGTATCACGGGTTCCAAGCGCTGACCGGCCCATCGGGCCTTCGACATAGGCCTGATCCTTATCCCCAACAAATCGCTCACCGATATAGGGCTGATCAATAACGCCGAGCTTAGGCCCGGTTTCGTCGCTCAGCGCAATCAGGACGCCCCAGGTGGGCGTGCCGCTGATAAATCCGCGCGTGCCGTCAATTGGGTCCAGCACCCAAACCCGTCCGCTTGTGCCAGAGTTCTTGCCGAACTCCTCCCCCAGAATCCCATCTTCTGGGCGGTGTTTAGCCAGCACCGCTCGCATGGCTTGTTCAGCTTGACGGTCCGCAGCAGTAACCGGATCGAAACCAGACGCCAACTTGTTGTCAGTTTTTAGATTCGACTGTCGGAAAAATGGAAGAATGGCCGCACGCGCCGCGTCGGCCATTTGTTCGGCAATCTCTAGATCACTTAGCGGGGTGTTTTGCATGGCTTACCCGTGCGCCCGACGCCCCGCGAAGTCAAGTGATTGTATCAGGCAACGTCACTTAACACGCGGGCCAGTTCAAACAGACGACGACGCTGGTTTTCAGGTATCGCATAGTATGAACGAACGAGGTCAAGCGCTTCTTTGTCCCCCATCAGATCCGCAGGAACCGATTTCTTTTCCGAAGCCGATTTCTGAGTCTCTTCAAGTCCATCGAAGAAGAAGCTGACGGGAACATCCAATGCCTCGGCAATGTCCCACAAGCGCGACGCGCTTATCCGGTTGGCCCCTGTTTCGTATTTTTGAATTTGTTGAAACTTGATACCAACTTGCTGCGCTAACTGCTGCTGAGTCATGCCAATCAGCCAGCGGCGATGCCGGACGCGTTTGCCCACATGGACATCGACGTGATGGGTCATTGGTAGTCTCCTTTACACAAACACCTGTCCGGGAAACCGCGACAGCAGCCATAACCGCTGAGTTAGCGGGTCGCTGCTTAAGAACTCCCTAATCCGGAACGTGCCCCCCGAACAGCACCATAGCGTAATATTGCCGTAATTAGTTTTTTTTTCAAGTTGGTTGAATCAAGGAATTCGTACAGTGGTTTGTGGTTGTGTCGCGAATGTGAAAACTCAAAGTTTCCCTATTGGAAACAGTTCCACGCCACTCCATGCGAGACCACAGCCAATCTAATGATTGGAATTGACAATTCTCATCACCACGCAACCTATAGCAAAAAACAGCGGAGACCGGTGATGCAGGCATTTCGTATAGAGACCAAAGGAACTCCTGCAAGGCTATGCGACACGCCAGAAGCACTTGCGGGAGACAATCAGGTTCGCGTTAAGATCAAAGCCTGTGGCCTGAACTTTGCAGACCTACTGATGCAAAAGGGTACATATCAAGACACCCCCGAACCCCCATTTACGCTGGGCATGGAGATAGCGGGGATTGTTACCGAAATTGGAAACAATGCGACAGATCTGAAGCTGGGCGATCGCGTTGCGGTCTATTCCGGTCAAGGTGGGTTAGCCGAATCGGGGGTCTTTGATGCAGACCGGGCGATCCCGGTACCTGATTCCATGAGTTTCGAAGACGCCGCGGCAATCCAGATCGCTTATGGCACCAGCCATATCGCTCTGGAACACCGCGCCCGATTACAGCCAGGCGAGACACTGCTTGTTACCGGCGCGGCGGGCGGTGTCGGACTTACGGCCGTGGAGATTGGGAAGCTGATGGGCGCCACTGTGATCGCGCAAGCGAGAGGGCGAGATAAGCTGGCAGTGGCACAAAAGGCCGGAGCGGACCACCTGATCGATGCGGACGAAGACCTGCGTGAACAAGTCCGTGCATTGGGCGGAGCTGATGTGGTTTACGATGCAATCGGTGGTGATGTTTTCAAAGCCGCCTTCCGTGCCACCAATCCAGAAGGTCGCTTGCTACCTATTGGATTTGCCGGAGGAGAAATCCCCCAGATTCCCGCCAACCATCTTCTTGTTAAGAACCTGACCGTAATCGGCGTGTATATCGGCGGGTATCTGAACTTCCGGCCCGAGGTTGTACGTGACAGCTTCACCACCCTGTTCCGTTGGCATTCAGAGGGACGGATCAAACCGCACATCAGCCACATCCTGCCTCTGCAAGATGTAGCTGAGGGGCTGCAGTTGCTCCGCGATCGCAAATCAACGGGCAAAGTGGTGATCCGTATCAACTCGCCACTTTAAGCGGATGTGCGGTCGGGTGATTAAAGTTCTGACGCAACAAATTCGCAAGCTCTGCCACGTATTCTTCGCGTACCCGTTCAGCACCGTAGAGGTTGATGAACTGTACAGGTAGATCAGGCAACACGCCTGCATGGTCGATCAGTTCCTGATGGCTCGGCTGGGTGCCTTCCAACAGCACTCCCACAGCCAAATCCGCGCTGACGGTGGCTTCGACAGTGCGGTCAGAATCGCTGTCTATGCTCATATCCCATTCGATCCCCACATCATCTAACGCGGTGGTTGCAACAGGTCGGAAAATACAGTTCCGGCAGAATCCCAGACGCAAAGGCTTTTGCCGCCAGGCTGACCCATTCAGGGCACCGACCCAACGCAACGGCATATGGTGCAGGGTTTCGGCCCCCTCGCCTGCCCCCGATTCCGTCGTCAGAATCAGATCGAATGCTCCGCGCGCGAACTCTTCCTTCAGTTGACGTGTGTTCGACGTCACCAGATTCACGCTAACCCGGGGGAAACTGGCATTGAACCGCTTCAAGACCCTGGGAATGAAGGGATGGACCACGTCATGCGGCACGCCCAGTACAACTTCACCTTCAAACGCCTGATCTGTCAGCCGACCTATCACCTCGTCATTCAATGCAATCATCCGACGCGCATAAGCCAGCAACTGCTCTCCTGACGCAGTTAGGGCAATGGTGCGGCCAGATCGATCCAGCAGTTCCAGCCCCAAAAGCTCTTCCAGCCGTTTGAGCTGCATCGAAACTGCAGACTGTGTGAGGTGAAGGAATCCGGCAGCACGCGTCACACCACCATGATCAGCAACCGCTATGAATGAGCGCAAAGTTGTGATGTCCAGATTTCGCATCTTCAATATCCTTTATGAGTCACGTCATAAACATTCATTTCCAAAATATGTCAGACTGCCCCATATAGATCAAGGAATTTGATTGAAGCACAGTGTTTCATCAAGCAACCAGGAAAGGGCAAGCGTTATGACCCATATAGCCATCTCAACCCCACGCCGCATCAAAGGCAAAGCACTTGGGACCAGGATACTTGACCTGCTTAGCCTCACACGACAGCGTCGCACATTGGCACAGCTTGATGATCGTGCGCTGGACGACATCGGGATTTCACGCTCAGATGCGCAAACCGAGGCTGCACGTCCGATCTGGGATGCACCGGAAAACTGGCACAAGCATCTGTATTAAATGAAAAATACTGGCGGCTTGGTGAATTTGACACCTAAGCCGCTAGTTTTTTGGCACCAGTCAGGAAAATTACTGACAGTTTTGCTGAGTTTCGGTCGTAAAACCCTTGAAACGAGGGCCACACTCTCCGATATTTACCGGGAAACCGGTCCGCAACCGTGGGCTGCGAACAGAATATTGAAGGGAGACCCTTAAATGGCACAATTCGACACGATCCGGACGGCGTCCGGCGCGCGCGCTGCCGAGATTGACGAGGGCCTGCGCGCCCATATGAACAAAGTCTACGGCACAATGTCCGTAGGTATGCTGATCACATTTGCTGTGGCGTGGGCCGTCGGGTCCAGCCCGCAACTGCTTTCGATCTTCCGCGATCCTGTTACGCTCAGCCCGAACATTCTGGGTTGGATTGTGATGTTTGCACCTCTGGCGATGGTGTTTGGCTTTGGCGCGGCTATCAACCGCTTGTCCGCAGCCGGTGCGCAGCTGTTCTTTTACGCGTTTGCGGCCGTCATGGGCCTATCGCTAAGCTGGATTTTCGTGGCCTTCACCGGCATCTCGATCGCGCAGGTATTTCTCGTGACCTCGATCGCCTTCGCGGGCTTGTCGCTTTATGGTTATGTAACCAAGAAAGACCTGTCCGGCATGGGCACCTTCCTGATGATGGGCGTGATTGGCCTGATCGTTGCGATGGTGATCAACATCTTCCTGCAGTCGCCTGCAATCATGTTTGCAGTGTCGATTCTGGGCGTGCTGATCTTTGCCGGCTTGACCGCGTATGACACGCAGAAGATCAAAACAACCTACCTGCAGATGGCCCATGCGGGCGATCAGGAGTGGCTGGGCAAAGCGGCCATCATGGGCGCGTTGAACCTGTATCTGGACTTCATCAACATGTTCATGTTCCTGCTGCAGCTTCTGGGGAACCGGGAATAAAGCCAACCCTTAATCGATCGATATTGCCCCGCTTGGCCCTGCGCTGAGCGGGGCTTTTTTATGCGCGCAATTCATTTCAGAAGGTCTTGCATCGGTTCATTCGCAATTCTTATTGAACGCAGCCGCTAACAAGTATTGGTAGCTCAGGCAAAGTGTGTGGGCGCAAGCTGGGTTCGCATGACCTCCAACAATCAATCAAAGCCAAGCCCCGCACTCGGCCAGCTACATCTTTGAAGCAAGAAACAACATTTGCCCTTTGCGTTTCTGATGGGCGCAGCGAGGCACGGCTAACAAGATTGAGCACCAGAATTCGCCCGAATCTAAAGGCGCACTGGCTGTTTTTTAGCCTTTTACGACAAGCGTGGAGTTCACGAACCGCCTAGTTCTAATGCGGCAGGCATCAAGAAAGTTGATTTTTTAATTGCCGAAACCGGTTTCGGAACGAACAAATGGAAACATGATGGCGAATCCCAGTCCCCAGCGGCCTCAATCAAGGCCACGGCACCTTTCCGGCCCCGGAAGGGTGAAACTGGATGAATTGGCCGAGCATCTAGGGCTTTCGAAAAGCACCGTGTCCCGGGCTTTGAACGGGTATACCGACATTTCGGAAGCCACACGAAAGCGGGTCGAGGTCACTGCGCGTAAGATGGGCTATCGCCCTCTAAGCCATGCCCAGGCGATTCGAACCGGACGGGTGCGCGCCATCGCAATGGTGATCAGCAGCGAAGAACCAGACGGGCATAACCCCTTTCTTCAGGACTTTCTTGCAGGCGCTTGTGAAGCTGCAAGTGCATCCGATTGGACTTTGACCATTTCCACTGCGCGGTCCGAAGAAGACATGCTGAACGTGCTGGGGCGACTTGTCGAAGAACACAAAGCCGATGGGTTCATCCTACCTCGGACCGAAGTCGACGACGCGCGCGTAAAATACCTTGAAGAGCTCAAGGTTCCATTCATCATGTTTGGGCGCACTCGATATGGGCAGCCCGCCGCGCAGGAAAATAACTCCTGGTTCGACATCTCGGGTGAAACGGCCATTCGCAATGCGTTCGAGCGCCTCGTCGAATTCGGCCATACACGCATCGGCTATGTCGGCAGCGATCCAAAATTCAACTACAGCCATTTACGCCGTGATGGCTATCTCGAAGGCCTCAAGGCTGCGGGTCTGACCTTTGATGCCGAACTGATCCGTGAAGGCGCCCGTACGCGCGAAGAAGGTGCGGTTGAGGCGCGTGCGCTTTTGAATTTGAAACGCCCACCGACGGCAATCATTTTTGCGACCGATCTCGCCGCACTCGGGTGCTATCCCGTTTGTGCCGATTTGGGCCTTGAGATTGGAAAAGACGTATCAATTCTGGGATATGACGGCATACCCGAATGCCAATATGTCAACCCCGGACTGACGACATTCAGTGTGGATTCCCAGCGCGCCGGTGAGCGCCTTGCAACCATGCTGATCCGCCAGGCGCGTGGAGAATCGTCCGCAGACCTGCGCGAACTTAGTGACGCCGTGTTGATTGCACGTGACTCCGACGGGCCTCCTCGGCTGACACCCGAGGAACTGGCTCAAAAAATCAATCTGTTCAACGATCATAAACGGGGAGGAAACCCACAATGAACCTTAAGACAAAAGCATCGCGACTGATGCTTGGAACATCGCTTGCGCTAGTTTTAACAGCGGTGTCAGCTCAGGCGGATACGATCCGTTTCTGGACCACAGAAGAACAGCCCGAGCGGCTGGCCAAACAACAGGAAATGGCCGACCAGTTCAAGGCTGAGACTGGTACCACGGTCGAAGTGATCCCGGTCACTGAAAGCGATCTGGGCACACGTGCCACAGCCGCGTTTGCTGCCGGGGACCTCCCGGATGTAGTTTATCATCCGTTGCAATACGCCCTACCCTGGGCCGAAGCGGGCATTCTGGACACCGAGGCCGCAACCGAGGTGATCGAAGAGCTGGGTGCTGACACTTTCGCCCCCGGTGCGCTTGGCATGGCAGCGTTCAATGGCGAAACCGCATCGGTGCCGGTTGATGGCTGGACGCAGATGGTCATCTATCGCAAGGACCTGTTCGACGACGCAGGTCTTGAAGCCCCGAACTCGTTCGCCAGTGTTGTTGCCGCACTGGACAAGCTGCACAATCCGCCTGAGATGTACGGTTTTGTTGCAGCCACCAAGGTGGACGAAAACTTTATGAGCCAGGTACTGGAACATGTGTTCCTCGCCAATGGAGTATCACCTGTCGGCGCGGATGGTTTCCAACCGCTTGATGAAGCTAAAACCACCGAGGTTCTGGACTTCTACAAAGCGATCTCAAAAGCCTCGCCTCCGGGTGAGCTGTTCTGGAAGCAATCGCGTGAGCTGTATTTCGATGGCAAAGCCGCGATGATTATCTGGTCGCCCTTCATTCTGGACGAATTGGCAGGCCTGCGCGACAGCGCCCCGCCGACCATCAATGATGATCCGACCTCGCGCGATCTGGCCTCCAAAACCGGCATCGTTACGAACTTCTCTGGCCCGTCTAACCCTGATGGCGCGGCTTGGGGCGACGTTCGTTACTTTGGAATCACGAACGACGCCGACACAGACGCGGCGATGGAGTTCGTGAAATTCGCCATGGACGACGGCTATACTCAAACACTGGCCATCGCACCCGAGGGCAAGTTCCCGGTCCGTCGCGGTAATGCTGACAACCCGACCGCGTTCTCGGAAGCTTGGGCAGAGCTGCCCGTTGGTGTGGACCGCAAAGCCCCGTTGGGCGAGCTGTATGATCAGGCGATGATCGATGAGATCGTCGGCGGTCTGGACGTGGCGCAGCGCTGGGGCGTTGCTGAAGGCCAGCTGGCTTTGGCGTCCAAAATGATCAACAGCCAGGCCATCAACCGGGTCGTGCGCCAATATATCGACGATGAAATCGATGCCGCCGCTGCAGTGGCCGCAATGAACGACGAGCTCGCGAAGGTTCAGTAACCTTGTGACACATGCAGCGGCGATTACGCCGCTGCACCCAACCCTTCGAGGTATCCCATGTCTTCGGCCACCCCACCGACAGGGACCGGGGCGTTAGCCAAACGCGAAGCGCGTTTGGCCTGGACGCTGCTGGCTCCGACCATCATCAGTGTGTCGCTGGTTGTGATCCTGCCATTGCTGGCGATCTTCTGGATCAGCTTCAAACCCTTCAACCTGTCCGACCTGCGCCCGCCTGCACCTGTGGTGCGTGAAAGCCTGCGCGGATCCGGCGACGATCTGCGGATCGAGTACCGGCTTCGGAACTCCAGTCAGGACATCGCCGTTACCGGTGTCACCCTGACCGACGTATTGCCTGACGGCGTTACTGCGCAAGAGGTGACAAGCCCTTGCATACTGGACGGGCAAAACCTGTTCTGCGATTTCGGCGACCTGGAAGGTGGCCAACGCGAGCGCATCCGTATCCCCGTTTCTGTAGACGGAGAACCGGATGAATTCGAAGACTTGATCGAAGGGTCTGAACCGGATTTGACCGGCAGTGGCCCCAGTGTGCTTACGAACTTTGAATTTAGCCTTGAAAACTATGCTCGCGTGTTCGACGGGGACGAGTTTTGGGGCGTGCTTTGGGTGACGCTGTTCTACACGGTGTTTGGCACGATCGGAGCCCTGTTGATGGGCTTGTTCGCAGCCTTGCTGTTGAACAAAAGCTTCAGGGGGCAAGGTTTCATACGGGGCCTCTACCTGTTCCCCTATGTGGCCCCGGTGATCGCTGTCGCCTTCACATGGGTTACCCTGTTCGATCCATTCTCGGGCTCGGCCAACGCGCTGTTGGTTCAGATGGGCCTGAGCAGCGAACCGATCAATTTCTTCGGCGAACGCCCCTTGGCATTGATCATGGTGACGGTGTTCGAGATCTGGCGCTATTTCCCGCTGTCCTTCCTGTTCATTCTGGCGCGGATGCAATCCATCGACTCCAGCATGTATGAAGCAGCCGATATGGATGGGGCCTCTCCCTTCCAGAAGTTCTGGCTGCTGAGCATCCCGCAATTGTTGGGCATCCTGTCGGTGCTGTTCCTGCTGCGCTTCATTTGGACGTTCAACAAGTTTGACGACATCTTCCTGCTGACCGGGGGCAACGCGGGCACCCGTACTCTGACCGTGAATGTCTATGAACAGGCCTTTGCGATTTCCAACATCGGTGCAGGCGCGGCAGTCGCGGTCGTGATCCTGATGTGCCTGATCGCATTCAGCTTCGTCTTCTTCCGCTTCATCAGCCGTGAGGAGGGTCTATGATGCGCAAAGGGTATATTACCGCCCCGCTTTTGGGTGCACTCTGGCTTGTGGTCATCGCGACTTCGGTTGCCATCACCATGTCATTCTCAACCGGCGCGGCATTCAGGCCGCAGGTCCTGCTCTGCCTGATTTGGGGGGCAGTGGCCGGTCTAGTCTATGTCCGCTTCCCGGCGCAACGCGCGCCGGCCCGTCTGGGCATTTCCGCGCTAATGGGTCTATCTTGTCTGACCAGTTTCGGCCCGGTTTTAATCGGTGCAGACACATCCTTGCAGGCGATGCTGGTGACCGTGATCGCAATTGCGGTTGTCATGCATCTGTCCATGGCCGCAATCCTGAAAGAGACACCATTCGGAGAGCTTACCCGCCATGAATACGAAGAGGCCGTGATCCGGTTCTGCACCGGCTTTGGCTATATCTTCTTCACCGCGATTGTGATCATCCCGTTCTATGTGATGGTGATGACCAGCCTTAAGTCGCAGCAAGCCCTGTTGCAGAACCCTCTGGATTTCTCGGTCGACCTGTCTCAAGGCTTTGAACTGTTCCGCAGCTATACCGAGCTGTTCCGGGATTTCAATTTCGGTACTTATCTTTGGACCTCGCTTTATGTCTCGGTCCTGACGGTGTTCATCACCCTGCTGTTCAGCGTGCCCGGTGCCTATGCTGTAGCGCGGTTCCGGTTCAAAGGGCAAAAGGCGTTCTCGCGCTCGATCCTGTTGATCTACATGGTGCCGATGATCGTTCTGGCGCTGCCGATCTATATCGCGTTTTCGCTGACCGGGCTGCGCAACTCGATCCTGGGCATTGTGATGATCTACCCGGTCACAACGATCCCAGTCGCGCTGTATATGCTGCAAGGTTACTTCCGCGGACTGCCAACTGAGGTGGAAGAGGCCGGCCTGATGGATGGGCTGTCGCGTATATCGGTGATCTGGAAGATCACTCTGCCGCTCAGCCTGCCTGCACTGGCCTCCGTATCGCTCTATGTCTTCATGATCGCCTGGAATGAGTTCCTGCTGGCCTTCATGCTGCTGGACGACCCATCGAAATTCACCCTGACCCGAGGTGTGACGATGCTGAACTCCTCGGAAATCCCCAGACAACACCTGATGGCTGGTGCGGTGATTGCCACTGTTCCGATCATGGCGCTGTTCCTGGGGCTTGAACGTTTCATGACCAAGGGCCTGACTGCAGGGTCCGTCAAAGGATGACCAAGATGAACCAACATACAAACCCTGACCGCGAGGCGCGCAACATTCTGGTTGCAAACGATCGCGGCGGATACACCATCCCAACTGAGGGGCTGTACCCCTATCAGTGGAATTGGGACAGCGCGATTGCAGCGCTTGGCTTTGCCGAGTTCGACATTGACCGGGCCTGGACCGAGATCGAAACGCTGTTCACGGGGCAATGGGACGACGGCATGGTGCCTCATATCCTGTTTCACAAAATCGATGATGGATATTTTCCTGGCCCAGATGTTTGGGGGGGCCTAGGTCCGATTCCGTCGTCGGGCATCATTCAACCCCCGGTGGCGGCGACGGTAGCGCGCAAAATTTGGGAAAACGACAACGCCGCAGGCGAAGATCGTGTTCGCGCTCTCTTTCCTGCCATGCTGGCCTGGCATCGATGGATAATGAAGTGGAGGCTCGATGACCATGGTGCCGTCTGTATTACGCACCCATGGGAAGCTGGGCGCGACAACGCACCGGATTGGGACAAGGCAATGGAGGCTGTCGATCCTTCTGGTGTCGGAGAATACAAGCGTCGGGATACCAGCCATGTCAACAGCGACGACCGACCGACCAAGTACGACTACGATCGCTATATCAAGCTTGTACAGATTGGTCGCGGGGTGAACTGGGATCAACAGAAGTTGCTCAGCCTGAACCCCCTTCGGGTCGCAGATCCCTCTATGACTTTCATCGCCTTACGCGCCGCGCGCGATCTTCTGGTGATCAGCGAAAAGCTTGGTATTGCAGCGGATGGGCTAAGCGAAGACATTCAAAAGCTCGATGCCGGCGCGCGGTCCTTGTGGAACGATGCGCTGAACTCATTCGACTCGCGCGATGCGCTGAAAGGCGAATGGGCTGAGAGCGTGTCAAACGCATCCTATCTTTGCTGGTATGCGGGCATCGACTCGCAGCCCATGCTTGAACGGTTGCAGGCGATACTTGAAAACGTGCCATATCCGGTTCCAAGCTATGACCCTTCGATGCCCAAATTCGACCAGCGCAGGTATTGGAGAGGCCCCTCGTGGGGCTTCATGAACATGCTGATCGGGTTTGGATTGGCTGATATGGGGCATCTGCCCGAAGCCGAAGCGCTACGTCAAAAAACAGCGCAATTGATCGCAACAAATGGCTTTGCGGAATACTACGATCCGCTCTCCGGCAGCCCCGCTGGCGGCAATTCATTCACCTGGACTGCAGCTGTATGGCTGCACTGGGCAGGGAGGAAATAATGGGTAGCATTGAACTGAAATCAGTCGAAAAGTGGTTCGGCTCGGCGCAGGTTATCAAGGGCGTTGACCTCAAGATCGATGAGGGCGAATTCATCGTCTTTGTGGGCCCCTCAGGCTGTGGCAAGTCCACGCTGCTGCGTATGATCGGCGGGCTTGAGGATATTTCGCGTGGATCGCTTTTGATCAATGAGAACGACGTCACGGATCATCCGCCTTCCAAACGCGGCCTGACAATGGTGTTCCAGTCCTATGCGCTGTATCCGCACCTGACGGTTGCTGAAAACATGGGCTTCTCGCTTAAGGTGGCCGGTGTTCCGAAGGCTGAGATCGCCGAGCAGGTCAACACGGCCGCCGAGGTCCTCAAACTGGGACCGTTCCTTGAACGTCGCCCCAAAGATCTGTCAGGTGGTCAGCGTCAGCGCGTTGCCATCGGTCGCTCCATCGTACGTGACCCAACGGCGTTTCTGTTCGACGAACCACTTTCGAACCTCGATGCTGCGCTTCGGGTCGAGATGCGCTACGAAATCGCCAAGCTACACCAGAATCTGAAGCGCACTATGATCTACGTGACGCACGATCAGGTCGAAGCGATGACTTTGGCTGATCGCATCGTGGTGCTGGAATACGGTAAGATCGCCCAAGTCGGCACGCCGCGCGAGTTGTATGAACGCCCTGCCAATCTGTTTGTGGCCCAGTTCATCGGCAGTCCGAAAATGAACATCCTGCCATGCACGACCCAAGGCAGCAGCTACTCACTGGAACACGGCAGAGGTGGAGACTTCGCCCGATCAGGCAATGCAACCAAGCTTGGAATTCGTCCTGAACACATACAGGTCGTGGCGGCCGGAGACGGGCAAAGCGATGGCATCATTGAGGTGATTGAGTATCTGGGCGCAGACACCTTCCTGATCGTTGATTGTGGCGTTGAAGACAAAGTGACGATACGTCTGAATGGAGATACAGACCTGGCGCCTGGGGAGAAGATCGGTTTGCAGTTCCCGACTGACAATCTCCATTTCTTTGATGAAAACGGGCAGGCGTTGATAGGGAACTAAGCCCAATCCCGGGCTCGCGCCGATGTTCGGTACGGCGTAAGAGCCGCGATAGTATCAAAAGAAAAAGCCCCCACCTTATCGGCGGGGGCTTAATTTATGCTTGAAGCAAGCTGCGATCAGCGGCAGTTCAGCGGAACCGCGAATCCCGAACTACGTTCGGACGAACCCTTGCGGAACACATCGCCGGCAGGCAAACAGCCGGTAAAACGTTCTGTTTGTTCACCAAAGGCCGACCCCACAGACGTATCAACCTTGGTCGAGTTGTTTTCGGTGCGAAGCACACCGTACAACTGACCGTTCACACCGACGGTGCTCAGGTACAGATTGGTGTCGCTACCCGAAAGCGGCACCGCATTCGCATCCGTACGACCGCCGTT
This sequence comes from Ruegeria sp. CE9, assembly GCF_056537425.1. Classification (NCBI taxonomy): domain Bacteria; kingdom Pseudomonadati; phylum Pseudomonadota; class Alphaproteobacteria; order Rhodobacterales; family Roseobacteraceae; genus Ruegeria; species Ruegeria sp. CE9. The sequence goes on from NZ_JBQFRO010000003.1 coordinate 141,252, forward strand.
ATCTATCGCAACACCCGCCAGCTTGTCAGCGCCAGCTTTGTCCGAAGTAACCTGAGTCGTCGGCAGTTTGGCCAACTCGGCAGGAATGTTTGTTTCGGGCGGCAAGAAGGCTACGGCACCTTTGACATCGGACACCGTGCGCGGTTCACCATCGATCCCGGTGAAACCAACACCTTCGCGGTTAAACGGGTCTTCACAGGCTGACAACGTCAGAACAGCAAGAGCAGGCAATAAGATTTTTTTCATGGCGGTCAACATTTTGGAAAGGTTACCTCAAGCGTAGCGGCAGGCTGCCCGAAAAAGCAAGATGGCCGGGCTTAGAAGGGTCAAAAGGCTGATGCGCCCATGCAACGCCCGCGATAGGCGAGTTGCGCGGCCACTTGTGACATTATGGGCGAACTACTTCGGGCAACAAAAAAGGACCCTGCGCACGCAGAGTCCTCTTAAGCGTTCTAACAAGAAAGGCAGATTACTTGATCTTACCTTCTTTGTACTCGACATGTTTCCGAGCAACCGGGTCGTATTTACGAATGGTCATTTTCTCGGTCATGGTGCGTGCATTCTTCTTGGTCACGTAGAAGTGGCCCGTGCCCGCGGTCGAGTTCAGACGGATCTTGATTGTCGTCGGCTTCGCCATGGTTATCTCCTGCGTCCGAAAAGGCAGGGGCCTTTCGGTTGAATTCCTATGAGCGTGCGCTTTTAACTGCTCAAGCGCCCAAGTCAACCGGATTCGCCGCGTCGGGGAACAATTCCTGACATGGATTCAAGAGCAGACGATTTGGTACGCTCACGATTCTGTGATAGGGTCGCCCAACCTTCGAAAGCCGCTTCGCGGATAGAGGTAATATCAGGTCGGATAAGAATTCCGGCAGCCAACACCACTCACACCAATAAGTACGCCCGGTTGACCACCATTCCGGGATTTTTCGATTTGCGCGCAATCATGCACGCGGCCCGGCCACGGGGGCGGCCGGTCTAAAGGCTCCTGATGAACTGTAACCATGGGAGATTAATATGCCTGTTTTCATCACTTACGCTTCTTATTCGCAAGATGGGGTTAAAGGAATGTTGGCGAAGCCGGAAGATCGCACCGGGCCCGTCAAGGCCTTGCTTGAGAAAGCAGGCGGCAAACTTATCTCTTTTTACATTACCACCGGAGGCAACGATGTCGTCGTTATCAGCGAACTGCCTGAAGGCAGCGATGCTGTGGCGATTGGCATGGCCGTCGTGGGTACGGGTGCTGTTGCTAGGATCGAGACCGTTCGTGCATGGTCCGCCCAAGAGTTTGTTGCCGTCGCCGAGAAGGCGGCCGCACTCGGTGGCACATACACACCGCCGGGTGGGTAACAGGATATGCGCGGAGGGCCTGTAAGCCGGATCCTGTTCCAGGGTTTCCCCTTTCGATGACCATTCCTCTAGGCCGTGCATTGCTGCGCGGCTCAAGCTGCCAACCCGGTCCCTCTCGGCCAAGGCGTGCCTAGCGGCGGTATCGGTTTGCACCGACCGGCCCGCGCGGGGACCCTATTCGGCATTGCTCCCGGTGGGGCTTGCCGTGCCGCCACTGTTGCCAGCGGCGCGGTGGGCTCTTACCCCACCGTTTCACCCTTGCCACACGTGTGTGGCGGTCTGATTTCTGTGGCGCTTTCCGTCGGGTTTCCCCGCCCGGGCGTTACCCGGCACCGTTGCCTTGTGGAGTCCGGACTTTCCTCTCGGGCCTTACGACCCCAGCGGCCATCCGGCCCTCCGCGCGAGGGCTGGGTAGGCGTTGGATCAGGCGACGTCAAGGGTGGAGAGGGTTCGGAAGGGGCCAGCCCCCTCTTGGCCTGCGGCCAATTCATCCCCGGGATATTTTTGGCCAGATGAAGAGGATCAGGTTCACATGGGGGTGTGGCCAAGCGGAGAAAAATCTTCGGGTGCAAGTGTGCCCATGCCCCAAGGGCGGTATCTCAGGCGTACCGCCGCAAGGAGAGTCTCGTCATCCACCTCGGCTGTGAAGCCCGCGTCACGGGCCAAAGCACGGAAAACATCTTTTGAGGCGTCAGTCGGCCCTGCGTCATGGCCCCGGCTTGCGGCCAAACCTTGTCGCTCCAGTCTCTGCCAATCGAAGCGCGGGCCCGGGTCTGATTTGCGGCCTGGAGCCATGTCCGAATGACCAATCACACCAGCAGATGGAATGGACCAGCGCGTCATGATCCCGGGAAGCAAGGCGTCCAACGTCGCAAGTTGCGGTTCGGAGAAGGGGTGCGAACCAGCATTGTCCAGCTCGATCCCGATGGAGCGGGAGTTGATATCAGTTTGCCCATGCCACTCCCCTGCCCCGGCATGCCAAGCGCGGTCGTCTTCGCGGACGAGCTGCCAGAGTGTGCCATCGTTGCCAACAAGGTAGTGGGCAGAGACTTCGGGACCGGGATCGCAGAGGCGTTCAAGCGCTGCTGAGGCGCTCTCCATCGCGGTGTAGTGCAATACGATCAGCGTAGGCTTCAGCCCATCCCTTCGGGGGCCGAAATTGGGGGACGGATGCCAGATCGGCGCGAGATCAGTTGTTGACGGCACTGCGGAACGGGCTGGGATCCCAGCCACAGGCATAGCCGTCGCCGTCCGGGTCCAGCCCCTTGCGATCACGCTGAGGGCCGCCGCTCGACAGGAACTCGATCTGGGCCTGATCGGGTGAAGCGAATTGTGCGCAGTTGCGTTGTGCCTTGGCCTGCAGGTTAAACCCGGCCCGGCTGTAGAGCTGGGTACCGACAGGGTTCGACGTGTTCAGAGCATATTGCACGATATTGGGTTGCCCGTCAGAGCCACGCTCGGGCACGGCGGTGGGGGCGACGACCTCATAGGTCTGCCGATTCTGTTCGATACGGGCGGCGTCGGCGTCGATGCTGCGACGGTTCGAGACGGCCTCAAAATCCTGCTCGTCCGAAATACCGGTGTTATCAGACGCCGTCAGAGGCGCGACACGCGTCTCCTGATCGGATGTATTCGCCAAGGCAATAGCCGTCTGATTGGCGATGTCAGAGGCATCGCCTGTTGGTGCGCCACCAACAGTTCCCTGCGCCGAGAGCGGTTGTTCCGAAATTGCCTCGGGTGGCGCAAGCGGGTTGCCTGCGAGGCCCTGCCCAGCTAGTTCGGCCTCGCGCTGTGCCTGATATTCCGGCGTATTGAAACCGGTCCCCGAAACCGGGGTAACGGTATCACAGGCCGCGATCAGCCCAAGGGCTGGGATCAGAAGCAATTTGCGCATTCCGCCGCTCCGGTTCTTTGTTGCCGTGTCAGGTTTGAGGATTACCACCATTTTCCGGGCTTGGCCACAAACCCCGCCGCGCTTTCCAGCGCGTAGGCGGTGTTGAGCAGTTCACCTTCGTCCCAGGGGCGACCAATCAATTGCAGACCCAGAGGCAAGCCCTGTTTGTCCAGACCAGCAGGCACTGAGATGCCGGGCAAACCAGCGAGGTTCACGGTCACGGTAAACACATCATTCAGGTACATCTGAACCGGATCAGCTTCGGTCATCTCACCCAAGCCGAACGAAGCCGACGGCGTTGCCGGCGTCAGGATCGCGTCAACGCCTGCGGCGAAGACATCTTCGAAGTCCTTCTTGATCAGGGTGCGGACCTTGCGGGCGCGGTTGTAATAGGCATCATAGAAGCCCGCAGATAGCACATAGGTGCCGATCATCACTCGGCGCTGGACTTCGTGGCCAAAGCCTTCTGCGCGAGTCTTTTCGTACATTTCGGTGATGCCATCGCCCTGCGCCAACTGTGCACGGCGGCCATAGCGAACGCCATCATAGCGGGCTAGGTTCGACGAAGCTTCGGCCGGAGCGATCACGTAGTAGGCTGGCAGCGCGTATTTGGTGTGCGGTAGCGAGATATCAACGATCTCGGCCCCTGCATCTTTCAGCATTGCAGCGCCATCAGCCCAAAGCTTTTCGATCTCGGCAGGCATGCCGTCCATGCGGTATTCCTTGGGGATACCGATTTTCTTGCCTTTGATATCACCGGTTAGCATCGCCTCAAAATTTGGCACAGCCAGTTCGGCGCTCGTGGAATCCTTGGGGTCATTACCACACATGGTTTCCAGCATTATCGCCGCGTCGCGCACGTTCTTGGTCATCGGACCGGCCTGATCCAGCGAAGACGCAAACGCCACAATACCCCAACGCGAGCAACGCCCATAGGTTGGCTTGATGCCGGTGATCCCAACAAAGGCAGCCGGCTGGCGGATCGAACCGCCGGTATCGGTGCCGGTCGCCGCCAGACACAGGTCAGCAGAGACAGCCGAGGCTGAGCCACCGGACGAGCCGCCGGGCGTCAGCTGCGCATCGTCATTGCCGCGCCGCCACGGGCTGACGGCGTTGCCGTAGACAGAGGTTTCATTGGACGAGCCCATGGCGAATTCGTCCATGTTCAGCTTGCCCAGCATCACGGCACCGGCATCAGCCAATTGCTGCGACACGGTGGATTCGTATTCGGGTTTGAAACCCTCGAGAATCTTCGAGGCCGCTTGCGAAGGCACGCCTTTGGTGCAGAACAGGTCCTTGATGCCAATCGGCAGGCCGCACATCGAAGGCGCGTCGCCGCCTTTGATACGCTCATCCGCCGCCTTGGCGCGCTCCAGCGCGATCTCGGGCGTTTTATGGACGAAAGCGTTCAGCGCGTCGGCGTCATCAATTGCTTTCAGGCAAGCCTCGGTCAGTTCAACGGATGTGACTTCTTTGGCACGCAGCGCATCGCGGGCTTCGGCCAGGCCCAGTTTGTTCAGTTCGCTCATGACTTACTCCACAACTTTGGGAACAGCGAAGAACCCTTCGCGCGCATCGGGGGCGTTGGACAAAACCTTGTCCTGCTGGTTTCCATCGGTGACCACGTCCTGACGACGTTTCAGGCGCATCGGCTCAACCGAGACCATTGGCTCGACGCCGTCGACATCCACATCGTTCAGTTGCTCGATAAACCCGAGGATATTGTTGAACTCGGACGCCAGCGCAGGCAGCGCGTCATCCTCGACCTTGATCCGGGCCAGTTTGGCCACCTTGGCGGCGGTGCTTTGGTCAATCGACATCGGAAACCCTCATCTACGTTAGGGGGCGTTTACCTGTCTGCCGCAGCACTCGCAAGAGCGACAGGTTGAAGACATTGCATCAAACCAACGATCACAACCAGCCATACAAATTTGAATGCCTGATATACATGTTAGTAAACTAATTAGTTCAGGTTGAGCATTGAAATACTGAACCGGACAGTTCACCTCAATATCGTGACGAAACGTGAAATCGGAGACATCTCATGAAAACCCTTTTTCCTGCCTTCATCTTGTCCGCTCTGATCCTGACCTCGCCTGCCCTGGCTCTGGGTATTGATATGAGCAACTTGACCCGGAACCTGAGCTTCCCCACACCTGTTTCGGAACCCGTAACCAAGGACCACACCCGGGTAGGCAAATAATCCTGACCCGAACGCCGGATCGGTTTCCCCCTCCCGATCCGGCGCTTTTTACAATTGGCTGCTGCACCCAATCCAACAACCCGTTAGCATGATCATGAAACTTATGCCGAACCACCCGTCAGGTGCCGTTCAGGCGAGCTAACGGAGCAGAGAATGAGCATACGCAAGCAGACCGTTCTGGACGCGATTGACGCAGCAAATGCGCAGGATCCCAATATCGAGGATGGCCAGCCGGTAGAGCTGCTCTATGGCCAACGCATGAGCGCCGAGCTGGATCGGCTGTTTCCCGACGCGTCGGACGCTTTGCAAATTGCCGCACGTGGCCAGCATGTGGAACGCTGGAAGCTGAAGCGCACCGAATACCCCGAAGGACGCGCGGGATATCTGGCCTGGCGGAAGGCCCAAGGCGTCTATCACGCGGATGTTGTCCAGGGTTTCATGGAACTGGCCGAATACAGTGCGGACGACATCGAAGCCGTAGGTCAGATGCTGCGCAAGCAGGGAATCAAGCGCAACGCTGAGGTTCAGGCGCTTGAGGACGTGATCTGTTTCGTTTTCCTGAAATGGTACTTTGCACCTTTTGCTGCCAAGCATTCCGACGAAAAAGTTCAACGCATCGTCGAAAAAACAGCTTTGAAGATGTCAGCAGAAGGCCGCGCCCACGTTCTGGAAGAGTTTGATCTGCCCGAGGCATTGGCTGCTGCGTTCAGGAATTAACCACCAGAATGACGCTTAGGCGATTCTGTTCAGTATCCTGACTCTACGGCCGCCACTGTCTCGGCAGGAGGGTTTCGGATCGCCCGTAGATAAACCTCGATCATCCAGCCCAGCATGATGGCGTTCAGGATATGCCACATGAAATGTGTTCCCATCGGCAGGTGCCCACATATCGGCTCATCCAGTGAGCGGAACGTGATCGAGGCGATCAGGATTCCTGCCCCGATGGCCAGTCCTCGGGCCGTATCCGGCGCCTTCTGCCGCAACAGGACGGCGTAGATCAGGATCAACAGGGGAACCGGGGCATAAGCTGCCGAGCCTCCAAGCCCAGGCACCAATTGAAATACAGGGATCGTCAACGCTGCATAGGGTAGGAATAGTGCCGTCAGCCCAGCCGCGAATATTGGCCTCATACCCCAGATGTCGCGATTCACCGCGTAGATGTAGACAAGAATGTACATCAATATTGGCGTAACATCTGCAATTGCGGCCCAAACCTGCGCATGGGTATGAAACAGATAGCTGCCAATGCCGATGATCGCGAGGATCATAATCAAAGCCATCGCCAAGTGCGCGCCATGCCCGCGCACCCTGCGCCACATCACAAATGCCGCGATCAGAAACGCTGCATTGGTGACCGCGTTTATCGGTTCGGCCCAGTAAGCGGGCGAGAGCCGCTCACAATACCCATCAACATACTGCGTCCAATCCATGGATTTTTACATAGCCGATGCTAGGCTGACTCCAAGCAGAAAATTGGGAGGAATCTTCATGGAAATCATTTGGCTGGGACATGGCAGCTTTCGTATTGAAACCGCAGGCCAAGTTCTGCTGATCGATCCCTGGCTAACGGGAAACCCGTCGCTAACCGAAGATCAGCATGACGCAGCCGTTGCGGGTGCCACACATATCCTGTTGACCCATACCCACTTTGACCACGTCGTCGATGTGCTGCCACTGGCCAAACAATTGAGTATTCCAGTGATCGGACAATACGACCTCATGGGATACTGGGCCGAAGCTGAGGGGATCGAAACTGTTGGTTTCAACAAAGGTGGCACTGTTGACCTGAATGGCGTGAAGGTTTCGATGGTCCCTGCCTCTCACAGTTCAACTTTTGCGACTCCGGATGGTCTACGTACGGGCGGGACTGAGGTCGGCTATATGATCGCGTCTGAGGATCACGTGCTTTACCTCTCTGGCGATACTGACATCATGGCAGATATGGAGTGGATGGGAGATTACTACAAACCCGATATCGGCATATTGTCGGCGGGCGGTCACTTTACCATGGATATGAAAGGCGCGGCCTACGCAGCCAAGCGGTATTTTGATTTCAAGACCGTGATCCCTTGCCACTACAAGACCTTTCCAATTCTGGAACAATCGGCTCAGGCTTTGGTCGACGGGCTACCCGGCGTCGATGTAATCGAACCTGAGGTCATGCAGGCGATCTCTCTCTGATGCCCGCCTCGGATTTCGGCGCGCAGGAATACGCTGACCGCATCAGCAAAACCCGCATCGCAATGGATCAGCAGGGCATCGAGACCTTGCTGATCACTGACCCGTCGAACATGGCGTGGCTCACCGGTTATGACGGGTGGAGCTTTTACGTTCCGCAGATGGTAATCCTGCCTGCCAAAGGTTCACCCCTTTGGTGGGGTCGGACGCAGGACAAGGCAGGCGCAGCACAGACAACATGGCTGGAAGCGTCCGATTTGCTGGATTGGCCAGAGGAGCACGTGCAGCACCCGGATCACCATCCGGTCGATTCGCTTGTGCTTGCACTACGCGAGCGCGGCTGGACCTCTGGGTTGGGTGCCGAGATGGATAACTATTACTACTCAGCCACCAGCCACCGTATTCTTGAACGCGCTTTTGGGTCTTTGATCGACGCCACCGGTCTGGTGAACTGGCAGCGTGCCGTCAAAAGCGACGCTGAGATTGGAATGATGCGAAAAGCGGGTCGGTTGACCGCGCACATGCACGGCGTCCTGCGCGGCGCGTTTCGTGAAGGCCTGCCCAAAAATCAGCTGGTTGCCGAAGTGCAGGCAGCAGGCATTGCAGGACTTCCCGGCCTTGCTGGGGACTATCCAGCGATCGTGCCGATTGCGCCGTCGGGCCACGAAGCATCGGCCTCGCACATTACTTGGAATGACAGGCCTTTGGCCCGTGATGAGGCGTCTTATTTTGAGATTTCTGGTTGCTATCGCCGATATCACTGTCCAGCCAGTCGCAGCCTCTATCTCGGTGATCCGCCCGACGATATCCGCCGAGCTGAAGTCGCCGTTCTAACGGCCATCGATGACACAATGACCGCAGCGCGACCTGGCACCACCTGCGAAGAAGTGGCGGCCTGTGTTTACGACAGCTTTGCCCGCGCTGGATACGTCAAAGCCAACCGCACCGGCTATCCGATCGGGCTCAGCTATCCACCCGACTGGGGCGAGCGCACGATGAGCCTGCGACCGGGTGACAAAACAGGGCTGCAGGAAAACATGACGTTTCATCTGATGCCCGGCCTGTGGACTCCGGACTGGGGGTTGGCAATCACCGAGAGCTTTGTGGTGACGAAGGGTGGAGGCCAGCCTCTGGCTGACATCCCACGCGAAATGGTGGTGAAACCCTTATGAACCAGCCGATCCGCCCTTCACCAGAATTGATCGCAGTTGTGCGACGGTGGAACGACGCGGTTCTTGGCAAGGACAGCGCGGCGCTGTTCAACATGCTGTCGACTTCAGAACATCTGCGATATCAGGGCTCGGCAGAAGGCGAGTTCTGGTCTGGCTCTTTGTTTCGCAAAGGTTTTCCCGATCACGTAGCCGAAATTCCCGAATTTGAATGGCAGGAACACAGTTTGGAGGCGTTTGAATGCGGCGCCATCGGCTGGGCCAATTGCGCAGCCACGTTGCACTTTGCCGGCAATCAGAGGGCGATGGTGCACCGCTTCACCTTTATCCTGCATCTGGAAGACGGCGTCTGGAAAATGGTGCACTGCCACGTGTCCAATCCAGTACCCAACTTTGAGAAAATGGGTGTCGAGCACAAAGCACTGGATGCTCTGGTCGCAGCCGCGCGTGACGGGTTTCATCAGGACCAGCGCGAAGGCATGGCTTCGGTCATGTTCACTGACATCGCCAACTCTTCGGCAATTGCTGAAAAGCTGGGTGACCGAGTGTGGGCTGAAGCAATTCAAAAACACTTGGAATTGGCTCGTGAAGTCATCGAAGCGCAAAGTGGAACGCTGGTGAAATCGCTGGGTGATGGAACCATGTCCAGCTTCTCTTCGGCGCGGGCGGCGCTGATGGCCGCCGCCGACCTGCAGCGACGCAACGCAACAGAACAGAGCGAGCCGCCCCTGCGGATTCGTGTCGGCATACATACAGGGGATGTAATCCAAACCGATGACGATTTCTTTGGAACGGTGGTGAACAAGGCCGCGAGAGTCGCGGCATCCGCCGCACCGGGAGATATCTGTTTATCTGATGCGACCCAACTTTTGGTAGATGGGCAAGATGACTTAACCTTTGGCGGGCCAAGATCGGTTTCGTTGAAAGGTTTGCCCGGCAATCACACAGTCTACAGCCTGAAATGGTAGCGCGCTAACGTCGCCTTGCGAAGAAACTCTTGAGCAATTGCGTGGCCTCTTCGGCACCGATCCCATCATAAATTTCAGGTGTATGATGTGCCTGCGGATGTGAAAATACCCGCGCGCCATGGGCGACGCCGCCGGATTTAGGATCGGATGCGCCGTAATAAATACGCCGAATGCGTGCTGCCGCCAGTGCAGCCGCGCACATGGCGCAAGGTTCCAACGTCACGTAAAGATCGTGATCCGGCAGACGTTCTGACCCAGCCGCAGCGCAGGCTGCACGCAGCACCAAAATCTCTGCATGGGCGGTGGGATCATTCAACTCGCGGGTCCTATTGCCATCTGCTGCAACAACCTGTCCGTCCGGCCCGATAATCAACGCGCCAACCGGCACTTCACCGCGATCCGCCGCAGCCTGCGCCTGTTCCAGTGCCAATTTCATGTGGGATCTGAACTCCATGCCTCTGACTGCCTCAGAAACCCGCCTTTCGCAAGCCGCCGGGATGCGTTATGGCCGGGGGATGACCAATACCCCTCCTCCTGGCGATCGGATCGCCAAAGTGCTGGCCCGCGCCGGTGTTGCTTCGCGGCGCGAGGCTGAACGCATGATCGAAGCGGGTCGTGTTTCGGTGAATGGCAAAGCAATCGGCAGTCCTGCCCTGAACGTCACCGCCAAAGACAAGATCGCCGTTGATGGTAAGCCGGTATCGGAACCAGAGCCCTCGCGTCTATGGCTGTATCACAAACCGCCGGGTCTGGTGACCACCGCGCGCGACGAAAAAGGCCGCAAGACGATCTTTGACGATCTACCCGAGAATATGCCGAGGGTCATGAGCGTTGGGAGACTGGACCTGAATTCGGAAGGGTTACTGCTGCTGACCAATGATGGCGGCATCAAGCGCAAGCTTGAGCTGCCTTCAACCGGATGGCTTCGGAAATATCGCGTGCGGGTCAACGGGCGGCCCAAGGACGAAGACTTCGCCCCCCTTCGCAAGGGTTTGGTGATTGACGGCGAGCGGTTTCAACCAATGACCGTCACACTGGACCGCCAACAGGGAGCAAACGCGTGGCTAACCATCGGCCTGCGCGAAGGCAAGAACCGCGAGATCCGCCGGGCAATTGAAGACATCGGCTATGTGGTGAACCGGCTTTTGCGGGTTTCATACGGCCCCTTTCAACTTGGTGACCTGAAATCCGGCGAAGTCGAAGAAATTCGTCGGCGTGTCATGCGTGACCAACTAGGGTTGGACGCTGAAGAAAGCGGCAAGCCAACCGCCAAACGCCTTGCCCGACCTCAGCGCAAAAGACCGGCAATCGGCAAGAAATCTCGCAAGTGACGCGGGTTAGGCAACCTTCCCCCTAGCGCCAAGCCCTCGCATCGCCTAAATTTTCTGTGATAGCCACAGTTTGGGGGGGCGCAATGTCCGGGACCGGAGTGCAAAAATTGGCATATGCAGCACTTCTCGTGCTGTTGTTTGGTGTCTGCACTGGCGTTTTGGGGGGCTTGTAAGGACATGGCCAAAAGGTTCGGCGGGAAATTCAGCCCCCAGGGTGCGTCGTCAGACCAGGATCAACCCTCTCGAGGACAGTTTGACGGGGCTCGGGTGGAACCGGAGGGTGCTCGGGCAAATTTGCTTTTTCTTCCGGCAATACCGCTTGTGTTCCTGTCTTTGAATGACGGCGCGATTGGGATGACAATTGGTCTGATCGCTGCTGCATTGCTAACAGCGGCAGCGTTCCTGCTGCGCGAAGGCTTGCGCGCGGAATCCGCTTACAACACCAAACGGACCGCACGCAGACCTGCTTTTCCCCGCAAGATCTTCTCGAGTGTTCTGACAGGCCTTGGTGCCGCGCTGGCCTCGTACCGGACCGAGTTTCTGGATGCGGAAACTGCCGCACAGGCCAGCCTTGTGGCACCAGTTCTGTTTGGAGTTGTTGCGACCGCACTGCATTCGGTGTCCTTTGGAATTGATCCGATGAAAGATAAAGGGATGGAAGGTATCGATACCTTCCAACAAGATCGCGTGGCGCGTGTTGTAGAGGACGCGGAAACTCACCTGAGCCAAATGACCGATGCAATCAAGCGGGCCGGTGACCGTAGGATCGAAGCACGGGTCGAGCGTTTTCAGGACACCGCCCGCGATCTGTTCCGCACCGTCGAAGAAGACCCGCGTGATCTTGCCGGGGCTCGGAAGTATCTGACGGTCTATTTGCAAGGCGCGCGCGATGCGACCGTCAAGTTCTCCGACGTCTATGCCCGCACCCGCGATGCACAGGCGCTGGCGGATTATTCGGCTCTGCTTGACGATTTGGAACAGAACTTCGCGGCACGCACGCGGAAGATGCTATTGGATGACCGCAGCGATCTGACGGTTGAAATTGATGTGCTGCGCGACCGGCTGCAGCGCGAAGGCGTCCGGTTGGACTGACCGGCTTTTATGTGAGCGAGGATTACCCCATGTCCGATGAGATCAAGAACAAGGCAGTTGAGGCCGAAACACTGGTCCAAGAAGTCACCGCTGTTGCCTTGCCCGAACCCCAGGCCGAAATCGTGCCGCTAGAACAGGCTGACGAGCCAGTTGGGGCCGAAATCCGCAAACGGATGGGTGAGATTGACATGGGCGATACCAACTCGATCGTTTCCTTTGGCTCTTCCGCGCAAGCCGAGCTGCAGGAAATAAGCCAGGCCATGTTGGCCGATGTCCGCAACAAGGACGTAGGTCCTGCGGGCGATAGCCTGCGCAATATCGTGACGACGATCCGGGGCTTCTCGGTCAGCGAACTGGACGTTCGGCGTGAACGGAGCTGGTGGGAAAAACTGTTGGGCCGTGCCGCGCCCTTTGCCAAGTTCACAGCGCAGTACGAGGACGTGCAAAGCCAGATCGATCGGATTACCGACGATCTGTTGGGCCATGAACATACATTGTTGAAAGACATCAAATCGCTTGATCTGCTATATGAGAAGACACTGGAATTCTACGATGAACTGGCCCTCTACATCGCGGCCGGTGAGGAAAAGCTGACCGAACTGGACAGCCACGATATCCCCGAGAAAGAGTCCGAGGTAGAAGCCGCACCAGAAGATCAACAGGTGATGAAAGCACAGGAACTACGCGATCTCCGCGCGGCACGGGATGATCTGGAACGCCGGGTCCATGACCTGAAGCTGACGCGTCAGGTGACCATGCAATCGTTGCCTTCGATCCGGTTGGTGCAAGAAAACGACAAGTCACTGGTGACCAAAATCAACTCGACCTTGGTCAACACCGTTCCGCTTTGGGAAACCCAGCTGGCGCAAGCGGTCACCATACAGCGCAGCGCCGAGGCCGCCGCTGCTGTGCGTGATGCCAATGATCTAACCAATGAATTGCTGACCTCGAACGCGGCCAACTTGCGCGAGTCCAACAAGATGATCCGTGAAGAGATGGAACGCGGTGTCTTTGACATCGAAGCCGTCAAACAAGCCAACGCAGATCTGATCGGCACCATTAATGAAAGCCTCGCCATCGCCGACGAAGGCAAAGCCAAGCGTGCCGCCGCAGAGGAAGAGCTTAAGAAGATGGAAGCCGAGCTGCGCGACACACTCGCATCGGCCAAAGCGCGACAGGACGGGATCGGCGACAACGCCGGGACGGCCGTCCCCGGGTAATGAGAACAGCAGGCGTGCGGCCATTTCATCGTACTAAGACCGTAGTATTGGGATTATCATTGCTGGCTCTGGCCGGTTGCGAGACTGCACTGACAACGCCCGACGCGCCTGAACCCCGCCCGGTTCAGCCGCAGGGTCTGAGCAATGCGTATCAGCCACCTTCAGCCACCAGTCTTGATCTGGCGCGCTATTATGAAAGCGTTCAAAATAATCTGCTAACGCGCGGATTGCTGCGAACCGATGGCGGTGGGCCGGACACGCCTTACGACGCTGATGATCTGGCCCGAAATTTTGAGACCATTGCGTTTTATAACGAATATCCGGGGCAAGCCGTCGCCGGCGGCAGCGGTCGAACCAGCCGACAACTCAGTCGCTGGTCCTCGCCTGTGCGAATCCAGCCAGAGTTCGGCCCTTCAGTGGCACCAAGTATTCGTCAGCAAGAGACTGCCCGGATTGATGCTTACGCCAATCGTTTGTCGCGGTTAACTGGTCATTCAGTTTCAACCACGTCCAAAAACGCGAACTTCCACGTGTTTGTCGCAGGTGAGGATGATACCGAATATGTACAGGCCCGCCTTCGCCAGCTGATCCCGGGTATAGGACAGGCGCAGCTTGACCTTTTCGACAAGCTGCCGCGCTCTTTCTATTGCTTTGTGTTCGCATCGGCGTCGAACAGCGCACCACAGACGTATACCCGGGCTGTTGCCTTGATCCGAGCCGAACATCCCGATCTGGTGCGCCTGAGCTGCGTCCACGAAGAAATTGCGCAGGGGCTGGGTTTGCCGAATGACAGTCCCTCGGCCCGACCTTCGATATTCAACGATGACGACGAGTTCGCCTTGCTCACTAGCCACGACGAAAAGCTGCTGACCATCCTTTATGACCCGCGCCTTAAGGCTGGTATGACCGCTGATGAAGCGCGCACGGTGATCCGCATCATTGCACGCGAATTGATGGGGCAGTCGCTCTGACCCCAAGAACAGGAGAAATCCAATGGGAATTTTTGATTTTCTAACCGGCGAATTTATCGACGTCATCCACTGGGTCGACGACACGCGCGATACCATGGTCTGGCGGTTCGAACGCGAAGGGCACGAGATTAAATACGGTGCCAAGCTGACCGTGCGCGAAGGTCAGGCGGCGGTCTTTGTGCATGAGGGGCAATTGGCGGATGTGTTCACACCCGGGCTCTATATGCTTGAGACCAACAATATGCCAATCATGACGACCCTGCAGCACTGGGATCACGGGTTCCAATCGCCCTTCAAGTCCGAGATTTATTTCGTCAACACCACCCGCTTCAATGACCTGAAATGGGGCACCAAAAACCCGATCATGCTGCGCGATCCCGAGTTTGGGCCAACACGCATTCGGGCCTTCGGCACCTACACAGTGCGGGTCAAGGACCCGGCGAAATTCCTGGTCGAGATCGTGGGCACGGACGGCGAATTCACCATGGATGAGATCAGCTTTCAGATCCGAAACATCATTGTACAGGAATTCAGCCGCGTCATCGCAAGTTCGGGCATTCCGGTGCTGGATATGGCAGCAAACACCGCTGATTTGGGCAAGCTGATTGCTGCAGAGGTGTCGCCTGTGCTGGATGGGTATGGCCTCAGCATGCCTGAATTCTATATCGAAAACATCTCACTGCCGCCTGCGGTTGAGGCGGCGCTCGATAAGCGCACGTCGATGGGACTGGCCGGTGATTTGGGTAAATTCACTCAATATTCAGCAGCAGAAGCGATGACGGCGGCCGCAAACAACCCCGGTCAAGGTGGCGGCATGGGCGCAGGTCTTGGCATGGGAATGGGCATGGCAATGGCGCAGCAGATGTCGAACATGGCAGCGGGTCAACCAAGCGGCCCGTGGGGCAATACCGCCCCAGCTACCCCGCAGGCCTCGGCGCCTGCGGCACCCCCGCCCCCTCCGCCTGTCGAGCATGTATGGCATATCGCAGTGGATGGTCAGACCAGCGGGCCGTTTTCCAAGGCCAAGATGGGCCGAATGGCGACCGATGGTGAGATAACGCGCGAGACCCACGTCTGGACCGCTGGACAGGACGGATGGAAAAAGGCAGGCGACGTGCAGGAGTTGGCACAGCTGTTCACGATTTTACCGCCGCCGCCTCCGGGTGCGTGATCTGACAATCGGCAAGCTAAGGTCGGGGATCTGACATGGCGAAAGACGAACACCGTTTTCCCTGTGATCAATGCGGGGCGGACTATCGGTTCAATCCTGGTGACGGGACGCTGACCTGCGATCATTGCGGGCATACCAAATCGATTGGTGCGGGCCCGTGGGGCGGCGCCAGTCTACGCGAGTTGGATTTCGACGCAGCTGTTGCAGATCGCTTGCCTGACAGCGAGATTGAGGAAACCCGGGTTCTGACTTGTCCGAACTGCGCCGCTCAGGTCGAGTTCGATCCGAACACCCATGCTGCCGAATGTCCGTTCTGCGCCACCCCGGTCGTGACTGATACCGGTGTGAGTCGCCACATCAAACCCCGTGGTGTGCTGCCTTTCGCGCTTGACGAACGCTCGGCCCATAAAGCTATGGGGGATTGGCTAGGGCGGCTTTGGTTCGCACCAAATGGGCTGAAGGAATACGCCCGGAAGGGGCGCAAGATGCAGGGTATCTATGTCCCCTACTGGACATTCGACGCCGATACCAAGTCGAGCTATCGGGGTGAGCGCGGAGTGGTGTATTACGAAACGCGCACTGTCATGCGCGATGGAAAGCGCGTTCAGCAACAGGTTGCCAAGGTGCGCTGGACGCCAAAATCCGGACGGGTCGCGCGGTTTTTTGACGATATTCTGGTGCTTGCGTCACAATCCCTGCCAAAATCTTATACCGACGCACTTGAGCCGTGGGACCTGCCTGCGCTTGAGCCGTATCAGCCTGAATATCTAGCCGGTTTCCGGGCCGAGGCTTATACGGTCCAACTGCAGGAAGGTTATCAGGAGGCCCGCGCGCATATGGCGCGCGTGATCGAGCGTGACGTGCGGTTTGATATCGGGGGTGATCGCCAACGCATTCACGCCGTCGATACCGAAGTGCACGACGTCACATTCAAACACATCCTCTTGCCCGTTTGGATGGCCGCATACAAATACCGCGGTGAAACCTATCGCTTTGTTGTGAATGGCCGAACCGGTCGCGTTCAGGGTGAACGCCCGTGGTCTGCAATAAAGATAACCATCGCAGTGATATTGGGCCTTCTCGTTGCAGCTGGCGTCGGGTATCTGGTGGCAACCGGGCAACAATAGCATTGAAAAGCGCAAAGCGCCTTGAAGGAAATAATCTGGCACGCGCCGAAGGAGATGCTGAATTGCACCTTGATGATCTGAACGTATTGTTGGCTAGGCGCCACTCCTGCCGCGCCTTTCGTGCAGACCCGGTGCCGCGTGCGCAGATTGAACAGATCATAACCAGTGCGATGCGCGTTCCAAGCTGGTGCAACGCTCAACCTTGGCAGGTCGTGATTACTAACGGGGCTGAAACAGATCGGTTTCGGGACGCGTTGCAGCGCGAAGCTTCACATACTGTACCAGCCCCTGATTTGCCTTTTCCAACCGGGTATTCCGGCGTCTATCAAGAGCGCCGCCGCGCCTGTGGCTGGGCACTGTACGATGCGGTCGGCATCGAAAAAGGCGACCGCGCGGCCTCGGCCCGGCAGATGATGGAAAACTTTACTCTATTCGGAGCCCCGCATTGCGCAATTCTATCCAGCCCGGCTGAGTTGGGCCCCTATGGTGCAATGGATTGCGGAGGGTTCGTAACTGCATTTGCGTTGGCAGCGCAAGCTTTGGGCGTAGCCTGTATCCCGCAAGCAGCAGTCGCGGCCTATGGGCCCTTTCTTCATAGATATTTCAAGGTCCCGGATGATCGCTTAATCCTGTGCGCAATCTCATTTGGATATGCCGATGAAGATCACCCGGCAAATGCGTTCAGGACGGATCGGGCCGCATTGGATGATGTCGTCGACTGGCGCGAATAATCATAAAAGAACGGAATCTGCAGATGCGTGCTTTGCTTCAAAGAATTTCCAGTGCCTCAGTTACCGTCGACGGGAGAATTATCGGACAATCGGGACCAGGATTGATGATTTTGGTTTGCGCAATGCAAGGGGATAGTGCGGCACAAGCCGACCAATTGGCCCAAAAGATCGCCAAGCTTCGAATCTTCAAAGATGAAGCGGGCAAAATGAACCGGTCGATTTTGGACGTTGAAGGCTCGGCACTGGTGGTTAGCCAATTTACCTTGGCCGCTGATACATCACGCGGAAATCGGCCCGGGTTTTCAGAGGCGGCCCCTGCGGCAGAAGGTGAAGAACTGTATGAAGAGTTTGTTCGCAAACTCTCGGCGCAGGGTATTCCTGTCGAAACAGGTGCTTTCGGGGCTGACATGACAGTAAAACTGGTCAATGAAGGGCCGGTGACAATTTGGATGGAAAGCTGATGCAAGGGTTTCAACAGGTTCAGGATATCTGGCAAGCAGGTGTAGCGGCGGTTGATGGGTATCGGGCAACGCTGGCTGCCACCCAAGGGATTGAAGCACCGGATCAGATTCTGGCAGTTGGCAAAGCTGCTGGTGCCATGGCCCGCGCAGCAAATGAACGGTTTGGGAACCTGCCCACTCTGGTTGTTACCAAAGATGGTCACGGGAGTGACCTGCCAGAGCATGTGGTGGTTATCGAAGCCTCGCACCCGGTTCCAGACGCACGCAGTCTAGCGGGCGGGAGAGCGCTGCGCGAAACGATTGAGGCTTTGGCCCCCGGCAGCAACCTGTTGCTGCTTGTTTCTGGCGGGGCATCGTCCTTGGCCGAGGACCTTGTTACCGGTAAAACGCTGGATGATCTGGAAACGCTGAATCAAAGGCTGCTCAGCGAAGGGCTGGATATCGGTGCGATGAATACCAAGCGGCGCAAGCTGTCACGGATCAAGGGCGGCGGATTGTTGTCTCATTTCAACGGAACGCGGGTGACCGTTCTGGCGATTTCGGACGTTCCCGGAGATGACTTGGGCGTGATCGGGTCCGGTATCGGGTCGTTGCCCGATACGCCTGCGTTTGCTGCCCAGACCTCGATAATTGCATCAAATGCGCATGCCCGGGCCGCTGCGGAACAAGCTGCGGTTCAAGCCGGCCTTAATGTGCATGCCAATGAAGAATCGATGCACGATGATTATCTGTCGGTCGCGGCCAATATCGGAGAGAGATTGCGCAACATGCCCAAGGGTGCACTTGTCTTTGGCGGAGAGCCGACCGTCGTTCTACCTGATGAACCCGGGCGCGGTGGTCGAAATCAGGCTCTGGCGCTGGCGTTGGCCAAAGAAATTGCTGGGCAACCGGATCTAACCGTCATCGTTGGCGGGACAGATGGCACGGATGGCCCAACGGAGGCCGCAGGCGCCATCGTCACTGGCGATACATGGTCGGAGGATGCACAGACTTATCTCGATCGCGCGGATAGCGGAAGTTATCTGGATAAATCTGGTTCATTGCTGGTCACAGGCCCTACAGGTACCAACGTAATGGATTTGGTTGTGGCGATCAGAGGCTGAACGATCGCGGCGAACGTTTGTATAATTGTCAATAAGAAGAATCATCCACTGACGCGCGCAGTACTTAATCATAAGCGCAATAACTAATTTGGATGATGATTTGACGGCCTTCAGATGGTTTGTTCAGTCCAGTGTTTGCTGCTAGGTAGAAGAGGATTTGGCATTCCTCATGCACACATCTGCACTGGCTAATGCGATCAATGGCAGGACCACCCCCTTATTCAAGAGAATTTCACTTGCCCGCTGACGGCAATTGCACCTAAGTTGACTCAAGCGTCAACAAAAAAGCCCGCTAACGGGCAGGACATCCAATCAACTGGGAGATCTCTGGATGAACGATCAACTCACTCACATGTCTAAACTGGTAGCGGCAGGACGAATGTCACGCCGCGAATTCATGGGCAAAGCTGCGGCCTTGGGTGTAACCGCCGCCATGGCAAGCAGCGTTTTTGCCACAGCCGCCCGCGCGGCAGGTCCGGTCAAGGGCGGTACCATTCGCGTTGGTATTCAGGGCGGTGGGTCTTCCGACAGCCTTGATCCGGCACTTGCAGCAAACGCCACTGCAACTCAGGTTATCCGCTTGTGGGGTGAACCTTTGCTGGAGCTGAATCCGAATGGCGGATTGTGGCCGCGGCTGGCCGAAAGCTTCGAGGCATCTGCCGATGCGCGTATCTGGACGTTCAAAATTCGTTCGGGCGTGAATTTCTCGAACGGTCAGACCATGACTGCAGATGACGTCCTGGCCACTATCGAACGCCACGCCGGTGAAGATTCGCAGTCCGGTGCGCTTGGCCTGCTGCGTGGCATCCAGGCCATGAGCGTCGAGGGCGACAAATTCATTATCGAGTTGGACAAACCCAACGCCGACTTGCCCTATCTGCTGACCGACTACCACCTGATCATTCAGCCCAATGGTGGCAAGGACGATCCGACCGCGGCAATCGGAACCGGTCCTTATGTCCTGAGCGATGTCGAACCGGGGGTCCGCTTTGTCGGAACCAAAAACCCTGACTATTGGGATGAAAACGTTGGCCATGCCGACACGATCGAACTGCTTGTCATCAACGACGACACCGCCCGCGTGGCGGCGTTGCAGTCGGGTCAGGTCCATATGATCAACCGCGTACCGCCACGCACAGCAGCGTTGGTTGGACGCGCGCCCAATATCAACCTGCGCACGACCTCGGGTCCGGGGCATTATGTTTTCATCATGCACGCCAACACCGCGCCGTTTGACAACAAGGACCTGCGGCTGGCGCTGAAATACGGCATCAATCGTCAGGAAATGGTCGACAAAATCTTGTCCGGCTTTGGTTCGGTTGGGAACGACTCTCCCATCAACGACTCTTACCCGCTGTTTACCCAGTTGGAACAACGTGAATACGATCCTGAAAAGGCCAAATTCCATCTGGATCAATCGGGCTTTGATGGCACCGTTCTGTTGCGCACGTCAGACAATTCGTTCCCAGGTGCGCCGGATGCTGCGGCGCTGTTCCAGCAATCCTGTGGCGCTGCCGGTATCAACATCGAAATCAAGCGCGAGCCCAATGACGGTTATTGGTCAGAGGTCTGGAACAAACAGCCCTTCTGCACCAGCTACTGGGGTGGCCGTTCGACTCAGGACTTCATGTTCTCGACGGCTTACCTGTCGACCGCAGACTGGAACGACACACGCTTCTTCAACGAGCAGTTCGACCAGCTTCTGTTCGCCGCGCGCGGAGAACTGGACGAAGAAAGCCGCAAGCAAATGTATGCTGATATGTCGACCATTCTGCGCGACGAAGGCGGCCTGATCTGTCCGATGTTCAACCAGTTCGTAGACGCGACATCTACTGAAGTAGATGGTTGGATCGACTCTAAAAACGGATTTGATCTGAACAACTTCTATGCTCCGATGACCATGTGGGTTGCTGCCTGATATGGGAATCGCGATGAAACTTGTGGTCCAGCGCATTGCGCTGGGCCTTTTGCTATTGTTGGCCGTGTCAGTGCTGATTTTTGCCGGAACGCTCATTCTGCCCGGCGACGTTGCACAGTCAATCCTCGGCCAGTCTGCAACCCCCGAGGCCCTCGCCAACATCCGCGAAGAGCTTGGGTTGAACGAACCCGCCATCACCCGCTATTTCGACTGGCTTTTTGCCGCCTTACAGGGTGATCTAGGTACTGCGCTGACCAATGGTCGTGACATCGCCGAGAGTATCGGTCAACGCATGTCAAACACCCTGTTTCTCGCCTTCTGGGCCGCTATCATATCGGTGCCGCTGGCAATTCTTCTCGGCCTTATAGCGGTTCGGTACAAGGACCGCTGGCCCGACAAACTGATCTCGGCCGTGACGTTGGCCTCGATCTCTATCCCCGAATTCCTCATAGGTTACCTTTTGATGTATTTCATCGCCGTGAAACTGGGCTGGTTCCCATCGGTGGCGATGATCGGCGACCACATGAGCCTTCTGCAAAAGCTTCAGGCAATCGCACTGCCCGTCATGGTTCTTACTCTGGTTGTACTGGCGCATATGATGCGCATGACGCGCGCGGCAATCCTAAACGTTATGCAGTCAGCTTATATCGAGACCGCTGAATTGAAGGGTTTGACCGGATTTCAAGTTATCGCACGACACGCATTTCCGAATGCCATTGCCCCAATCGTCAACGTCGTGATGCTGAACCTTGCCTATCTGGTTGTCGGCGTCGTGGTGATTGAGGTGGTCTTTGTCTACCCCGGAATGGGCCAATACCTTGTGGACCACGTGGCGAAACGTGACGTGCCGGTGGTGCAAGCCTGCGGCCTGATCTTCGCCGCTGTCTATATCGGCCTCAACATGGTTGCGGACATCGTCTCAATCCTGGCCAATCCGCGTCTGAGGCACCCGAAATGAAGAACATCCCTATTTCTGCAATGATCGGGTTGTTCCTAACGGCCCTCTACTTTCTCATGGCGATTTTTGCGCCGCTCATCTCACCTTATGGCATGGCCGAAGTTGTCGGCGGTGTGTGGGAGCCCTCGAAGATCGAGATCATGCTGGGGATCGCGCCCCCTGGGTTTACCGAGTCGAACTTTTGGCTTGGCACCGACAATATTGGTCGGGATCTGCTAAGCCGGATGATCTACGGTGGGCGTACGACAATCTTCATCGCAACGGCCGCGACGATCCTGTCCTTTGTGACGGGCTCGGTCCTTGGCTTTTTCGCTGCTGTGATGGGCGGTTGGGTCGATCAAGCGCTTTCGCGCTTTGTCGATCTGATCATGTCGATCCCGTCGCTGATCTTTGCCCTTGTGGTGCTGTCGGTGATGCCCGTGACCGTTCCAATCCTGATTATTGTCATGGGCTTGTTGGATTCGACCCGCGTCTATCGTCTGGCACGCGCTGTCGCCGTTGACATCACTGTCATGGACTATGTCGAAGCGGCGCGCCTGCGAGGTGAAAAAATCGGCTGGATCATCTTCCGCGAAATCCTGCCCAACGCGCTGTCACCGCTGGTGGCCGAAATGGGCTTGCGGTTCATCTTTGCAGTGCTGTTCGTTTCAACCCTGTCGTTCTTGGGTCTTGGTGTGCAGCCGCCCGAGGCTGATTGGGGTGGCATCGTGAAAGAGAACAAGGAAGGCATCGTCTACGGCATTCCTGCCGCCCTGCTGCCCGCCGTCGCTATCGCGACACTGGCCATCTCGGTCAACCTAGTGGCTGACTGGGTCCTGAACCGCACCACATCGCTGAAAGGAGGCCGGGGATGAGTGATACCCTTCTCAAGGTCCGCGACCTCAAGATCGGCGCGACCGTTTATCCGCCGGGTGAGAAACCCCATGACATCGAAATCGTGCACGGGGTCAGCTTTGACCTCGAACGCGGCAAGGTGCTGGGGCTGATCGGCGAATCCGGTGCAGGCAAATCCACGATTGGCCTTGCTTCGATGGCCTATGGTCGGGGTGGCGTGAAGATCACCGGCGGCGAGGTCTGGGTGAACGGGCGCGACATCCTGAAAACATCGCTCAAGGATATCCGCAAGCTGCGCGGGGGTGAGGTCACTTATGTGTCTCAATCCGCTGCCGCGTCGTTCAACCCTGCTAAGAAGATCATGGATCAAGTGGTCGAGGCTGCGGTCGAACAGAAAAAGTTCAGCCGTAAAGAGGCTGAAGCCCGCGCGCGTGAGCTGTTCGCCAAACTTGGCCTGCCGGACCCGGACAACATTGGAGACAGATATCCACACCAAGTCTCTGGTGGCCAATTGCAGCGTTGCATGACGGCACTTGCGCTGTGCCCCGAACCCGATCTTGTGGTGTTCGACGAACCCACCACCGCATTGGACGTGACCACTCAGATTGACGTTCTGATGGCGATCAAGGAAGCCATCGCAGATACCGGCGTTGCTGCGCTCTATATCACGCATGACCTTGCTGTTGTTGCTCAGGTGAGCGACGACATCATGGTTCTGAAGATGGGCAATACGGTCGAATACGGCACCACCGATCAGATCATCAACAACCCGCAAGAGGAGTATACGCAGGCGCTGGTCTCGGTGCGCTCAATCGACCACGAAGAGAAAAAGCCCACGCCGGAACCCGTGCTGCAAGTTGACGGCATCACCGCGCGCTACAAGGGGCTGAATTTCGACGTCCTGCACAACGTCAATGTCGAGCTTCATCCGGGGCAGACGCTGGCTGTGGTGGGCGAATCCGGCTCGGGCAAGTCGACACTGGCGCGTGTGATCACCGGTCTGCTTCCGCCCCGCGATGGCGAGATTACCTTTGCCGGGCGCAAGCTCAGCCCCGATCTGAAGGGCCGGTCGCTCGAGGATCTGCGCGAGTTGCAAATGATCTATCAGATGGCTGACGTGGCGATGAATCCACGCCAGACCGTCGGCACGATCATCGGACGCCCGTTGGAGTTCTACTTCAACATGCGCGGGTCCGAGAAACGCAAGCGGGTCATCGAACTGCTGGATGAGATCGAACTGGGCGAAAAGTTTATCGACCGGTATCCTGCGGAGCTGTCGGGTGGTCAGAAACAGCGTGTCTGTATCGCACGCTCGCTGGCCGCGAAGCCCAAGATGATCATTTGTGACGAGGTCACCTCGGCACTCGATCCGCTGGTAGCGGATGGCATTCTTAAACTACTGCTCGACCTGCAGAAGATCGAGGATGTGGCCTATCTGTTCATCACCCACGATCTGGCGACGGTCCGCGCGATCAGCGACAGTATTGCAGTGATGTATCAAGGCCGTGTGGTGCGTTATGGCCCCAAATCGCAGGTGCTGAACCCGCCGTTTGACGATTATACCGACCTGCTGCTTAGCTCGGTTCCCGAGATGCATCTGGGCTGGCTGGAAGAGGTCGTCGCCCACCGCAAGATGGAGAGCGCCGGGAACTGATCACATCTCGACAGTCAGAAAAAAGTTCGAAATCCCGGCACTCTGGTGTCGGGATTTTACAATTCAGGACGCGAATACGCGCATCCGGTTGGGCGAATCCAGTATGTTCGCCCACGAGCACGCAAGGAAGGTTGGGTTATGGACCGCAAACTGCTTTTGATTATCCTGGACGGTGTCCCGTGGCGTAACTTTCGCCGCCTTTTTGGCAACCTTGAAGGTTGGGTTGATTCAGGCGATGCACGGGTTTGGAAACTGCGTTCAGTCCTGCCATCGACTTCCGCCAGCTGTTATGCCTCGATCCATACCGGTGTCACCCCACAAGAGCATGGCTGCACCGGCAACGGCAACGTCTTCCGGCTAAGCCATAAGGACGTTTTCAGCCAAGTGCGCGCGGCTGGGGGCGTGACCGGGGCCGTGACCCACAGTTATTGGTCGCAATTCTTCAATCGTCACCCGTTCGACTATGTCCGCGACGTGGAATATGACGAACCTGACAGTAAAACCATTAACCATGGTCGTTTCCACTCCATGACGGGATACGGCAAAACGAACCAAATGACTCCGTCGGATGTCGATCTTTTTGCGTCTCTAACCAATCTGTGTCTGCGGTTCGGGCTGGACTATGGCATTCTGCACACCTGCACGCTGGACAGCATGGGCCACCGCTTTTTTCACGATTGTGAAGAGATGGACCACGCCTGTTTCGTCATGGACGAAATGCTGGCCCCCTTCATCCCGCGCTGGCGGCAGCTTGGATATGACGTCATCATCACCGCAGACCATGGTCAGGATGAACGCGGCCACCACGGAGGGCGCGGCCCGCTGCAACAGGAAACCGCGCTTTTTTACTTTGGCGATGCCGAAGGACCCGAGGCGGAGACTGTAGTCGACCAGCTTCAGCTGGCGCCAACCATTTTGCAGCGTCTTGGTGCACCATTGGCGGACACGATGAAAGCGAAACCATTCCTGAGTTAAAATGGGGGGGATCAGTCGTAGGACCAGATCCCTTGCCCCAACGCCTCAATCGCCACCGAAATACGTTCGAAGCTGTCTGCGGCACGCTTGACCGAGGTTCGGGCGCGCAGAAATCCATGAACCAATCCGGATTCGTTGATGCAATGCGCCTGACCACCAGCAGCAATGATCCGGTCGCAATAGGCTTGTCCGTCATTGCGCAATGGATCGCAATCAGCTGTGACAACGACTGTTGGCGGAAGCCCCGAGAAATCATCATCCTGCAACGGCGCATAAGTCGGATCGTTGCGTGGCGCCGCCCCTTCGCATCGAATGGTCTCATAGAACCGGACATCGTCCAAAGTCAGCAGCGGGGCATTGGCGTGCTCGATATACGATCCTGCCGAAGTATCGCCCCCTAAACCGGGATAGATCAGGACCTGCCCCAACACGTTGCCCAGACGACCCCGCCCATAATGCGCCACGGCCGCAGCCAGGTTGCCGCCTGCGCTGTCGCCTGCCAAGACAATCGGATCACCATACTCCTGAACCACCCAGCACACCGCTGTCCAACTATCCTGAAACTGCGCCGGGTGTACGTGTTCGGGGCACAAACGATAGTCCACGGAAATGACGCGATATCCAGTCTGGGCACAGATTTCAGCGCACACGTCATCATGGCTGTCCAACCCGCCCACGACAAATCCGCCGCCGTGAAAATAGATAACACTCCGGGTCGGGTCACCGGCTGTATATAATCGAACAGGCACGCCGTTGGCGGACTTGTCTTGCACATCAATGCCCGGCGGGCGGGGTTGGCGGAAGGCCTGACACATCGCATCATAAACCCGACGCTGGTCCGCTACGGACATCTCGACCGCATCATCGGGATAGCTTTCGGACGTGCGACGTATGAACGCCCAGGTTTCTTCGTCAATCAGGCGTTCATAGTCCATTGTCCCTCCAGCTTATGCAGACCACTCCCACGGCCGGGTAAATGCGCCCAGCACTTTTGAGACATCGTCCTCGGAAGACCCGTTCGCGTCAAGCTGCGCGACAAGACCACGTTTCTTGTCATCGATCACAGAAACAACCCGTGCTGCCACACCGGCATCCTCAAGTGCTCCGTTATAAACACGTGTAATCGCATGTTTGCGCAGATCAGGTTTGAACACTTTGCCGACGGCGGTTTTTGGCAATTCGTTCAGGATGGTCATATGCTTGGGCTGCGCTGCGCGCTCGTGAACATGCACCTTGCAGAACTCCATCAGCTCATTTTCCGTGGCCGAAGCCCCGTCAACCAATTCGACAAACGCACAAGGAAGCTCACCCGAATGAGCATCCGGCTGACCAATCGCTCCGGCAAAGGCAACAGCCTCGTGGCCCAACAGCGCCTCTTCGATTTCGGCAGGGTCGATATTGTGACCGCCGCGAATGATCAGGTCTTTTGCGCGGCCTGTGATCCACAAATAACCATCCTCGTCGAACCGGCCCAGATCACCGGTGCGAAGGTATTTGTCGAAGTGGTAGAGATCAACGTTCTTATCGGCCTCGGTATAGGTGTTTCCGGCGTAAACGCCGGGGTTCGAGATACAGATTTCACCTACCTGATCTGTGCCGCATTCGGTTGGTCCATCGGGCCCATCCTGCAGGATTTTGACATCCGTATAAGGGAACGGAATCCCGATCGAACCAATCTTCTTCTCGCCATCCACCGGATTACATGAGACCAGACAGGTGGCTTCGGTCAGGCCATAGCCTTCGACGATGGTAACGCCCGTAGCTTCTTCAAAGCGGCGGAACAGTTCAACCGGCAGCGGGGCTGAACCCGAGAAGGCCGTCTTGACGCTGGAGATATCTGCGTCCACCGGGCGTTGCATTTTGGCAGATATGGCTGTCGGCACTGTGATGATGAACGAGACTTTCCAGCGTTCGATCAGCTTCCAGAAATTGTCGAACACACCGTCGCCACGATAGCCAGCAGGTGTCGGGAAGATGACATGTGCACCCGACGATACCGCCGCCATTACTATTACGTGCACAGCGAAGACATGGAACATCGGCAACGGGCACATGATCACGTCGTTCTCGTCAAACAGCAGTGTGTTGCCCAGCCAGCCGTTATAGATCAGGCCCGAGTATTTATGTTGCGCGACCTTCGGCATGCCCGTGGTGCCACCGGTGTGGAAATAACAGGCAACGCGATCCTCGGCGCTGTCTTCAAACGACAGTGTTTTTGGCTGCTTGTTCAACTCAGCATTGAAGTTCTTGTATGTCGCATGCGCCAGCTTTTCCTTATCCCCCATCTTGGGGCGCAGGAATGGCACCAGCCACGATTTTGGAGGCGTCAGATACCGGTTCAGATCAATCTCAAGGATCGTGTGAACGCCGGGGGCGTGGCGAACAGCCTCTTCAACCTTCTGCGCCACATCCGTCTTGGGAAAAGACTTCAGCGTTACCACCACCTTTGCCCCGGTCTCCCGCAGGATGGCCGAAATCTGCTCAGGCTCGAGCAGCGGGTTGATAGGGTTCACAATCCCCGCAACTGCACCGCCCATCATTGTGACTAGGGTTTCGTTACAATTGGGCAGGACATAGGCCACCACATCCTTTTCTCCGATCCCCAGCGATCGGAACAGGTTGGCGGCCTGGTTGACCTTGCCCAAAAGCTCGGACCAGGTGAGCGTCTCGGCCTTATCGGTCGGGCCGGACAGCAATTGAAAGCTGATCGCTTTGTGGTTCGGGAACCTGCCCGCCGTCCGCGATAGCAATTGGTGGAAGGTGACGGGCACATCCCGATCTTCCCACGGCATCTCCTGCTCGATGCGTGCCTTGTCTTCCAATCCCACAAAGGCCATGTGGCTCCTCCCCTGATCTCTCTCCCGTGTCGCGCACGGGCTTGTTTGTGCCTCCAAGATGGAAGCAAAACACACCATGCGCAAGCGAGGGCTTAGCGATCAGTTCCGGGAAACTGTAGAATGACGCTACGGCGATTCTGGATGTGCCGGAGCGTCACTTTATTCTGCGGCCACCCCGTCGGTGAATTGCAGACGGGCCAGACGAGCATACAGACCGTCCTGCGCCACCAGATCATCATGCGTACCCTGCGCCACAATGCGCCCGGCCTCAAGTACGATGATCCGATCCGCTTTTTTCACTGTCGCCAGACGATGCGCCACAATCAGCGTGGTGCGCCCGGCCCGCATGTTGTCGACTGCGCCCTGCACGGCACGCTCGCTTTCCGCATCGAGCGCCGATGTCGCCTCGTCCAACAGCAGCACAGGCGCGTCACGCAGAATGGCACGGGCGATCGCGATGCGTTGTTTCTGACCACCTGACAGCATCACGCCACGTTCACCGACAAAACTGTCATACCCTTCGGGCAAGGCCGAGATAAACTCATGCGCAGCAGCAGCCCGTGCGGCGGCCTCAACTTCTGCGTCCGAAGCGTCCAGACGGCCAAATCGAATATTTTCGCGCGCCGACGCCGCGAAAATCACCGGATCTTGCGGCACCAATGCGATATGCTGGCGGAAGTCATCGCGGTTTAGGCCCCGCAGATCGATGCCGTCTAAGCTGACATGGCCAGCGTCAGGGTCATAGAACCGTTGGATCATCTGGATCACGGTCGTTTTGCCCGCCCCCGATGGGCCGACGAAGGCGACTGTTTCTCCGGGATTGATCTGCAGCGAAAACTGATCAAGCGCGACAACATCTGGGCGCGCCGGATAGCGGAAGGTCACGTCGTCAAAACGAATCTCACCTCGCACCGGGGCTGGCAACGCCTGTGCCTGCGACGGATCATTTACTGTATCCTCAGCGTTCAGCAACTCGACCAACCGCTCGGTCGCGCCAGCTGCCCGCTGCAACTCACTCCAGATTTCCGACAATGCTGCGACCGAGCCCGCCATGATGATCGAATAGATCACGAACTGGATCAGCACCCCTTCGGTCATCACACCGTTGCGCACATCATTCGCGCCCATCCAAAGCACGCCAACAATGCCCGAAAATACGAGGAAGATAACTATGACGGTCAACACAGCGCGAGTCTGGATCCGGCGCAGAGAAACTTCGTACGAAGTTTCTGTCATTTCTCCAAACTGGGCTCTGCTAGCCTGTTCATGGGTAAAGGCCTGAACAGTTTGTACTGCCCCCAGCGCCTCGCCCGCGTTCCCTGACGATGCTGCAATCCAATCCTGATTTTCCCGGCTGATCACGCGCAGTCTGCGACCCAATACCAGAATCGGCACGACCACCAGCGGGATCAACAATAGCACCATTCCAGTCAACTTGGCCGAGGTCAGGAGCATCAGCACCAGCCCCCCCACGAACATCAGTAGATTGCGCAGAGCAATCGATACCGACGAGCCCAAAACGGATTGGATCAGGGTTGTGTCCGTCGTAATTCGGCTCAGCACCTCTCCGGTCATGATGCGTTCGTAGAATTCGGGGCTCATGCCAATCACGCGGTTGAACACCGCTTTTCGGATATCGGCGACCACGCGCTCACCCAGTCGGGTGACCAGCGCATAGCGGATGCCTGTGCCCACCGCGAGTATGGCCGCAATACCGAGCGCAGCCAGAAAGTACCAATCCAACAGTTCGCCGTCTTCAATGCGGAAATTGTCGACCACGCGGCGCACGGCCAAGGGCAGTGTAAGCGTCATGCTGGCGGTCAGGATCAACGCAAGCGTGGCTCCGGCCATCAACAGCCGGTAGGGTTTCATGAAGGGCCAAAGCGACCGCAAGACACCTATTTTCTTGGACCCAGCCCGTTCTTCATGCGCACCTGGCGCTTGTACGTTTGCTGGACTGGCGGAGCGCGTTCTTGCCATGTCTGGCCCTTGTCTTCTGGTCATCGCCCGCATTGGGCTTACATCAATGCTTCTTGGCGGCAGAGGCAGTTGGGGTCAAGCATTGCACACAATTGCAGGTGCGATCCGGGCCTTTTGACGCATTCCATGAAGGCATTGAACTAAGGCATGCGGCCAGGGTTCAAGCTGATGTAACGATCAAAGTGATCCAGCGCCAGAACACTCAATATTCTGTGTATTTTGCGCTATGACATTTATCAGCGCGCAAACAGCAAGTTGTTTTTCAAGGATGATTTCGTTGGAGCGGGCGGCGGGAATCGAACCCGCTTCATCAGCTTGGAAGGCTGAGGTAATAGCCAGTATACGACGCCCGCTCAGCGAAGGCGGGTGTATTTCATCGCATATTTGTGGTCAAGGGTGGAATTGTAGATTTTCCCTCTGCTGGTATCGAAAATGTCCTTCAGATCGGTGAGGCGAAGATGGAGCGGAATATCGCGTCGAGGTCCGGTTGCCATCAAGGTGGTTTGGCTTTGTCACGCCGGTCGATCAAACGAGATTGCGCAATGGTCAAAGCTTGCCTTGGCTGCCGGATGCATCCCCGCGAAAATTGAAGCTCGAATAAGTGCACGAGTCACATTATCGCCGCGGCCAAGCCAAAACCGCCCCGTTGGTTTGCGCCTTTGACCGCGCTGTTGTTTTAATCAAAGCTACGGTTAGATCAGCGTCAATCTGCCTGCGGTGAAGCCAAATAAAAACTTTAGTAAAACTGTTATATTACTGTCATGCACCGCCCCTAAATCCGCTGGACCAAACTGAATCCAGACAGCCAGGAGCTATCCATGAAAGACGTCGATCCCACCACTCTGTCCGCCGACGATTGGGACGAACTGCACTTCCCCCGCCCGGAAGAGAATGACTTTGACCGCGTGGTTGAAAGCGCCATTTCCCGCCGAGGATTTCTGGCTGGTGTCGTGGCCTTTGGTTCGGGCGCTGCGGCGATGGGCGCAGGACTGCTGGGTTCAACTTCGGCACAAGCAGTTGGGTCCTCGCGTTTTGCGTTCCAGCCAATCCCTGCTCAGACTGATGGCACCGTTCATGTGCCCGAAGGGTATGAGTGGAAGATGCTGATGCGCTGGGGTGACCCGCTGTTCTCGGATGCCGATGGATATGATCTGACCGATGGTGGTTCGGTTGAGAACTCGGACAAAGTCTTCGGTGAAAACACCGACGGGATGGAGACATTTTCTTTCCAAGGTCACGAACTGATCGCGATAAATCACGAGTACCCGAACCGCAAAATCAACCTGCCCGCCGCGCAGGAAGGTGTTCCGGCCAGCGCCGATGACGTTCTGAAGTTCCAGAACATTCAGGGCGTAACCGTGATGGAGATCAAGGAAGGTCCCGAAGGTTGGTCGGTTGTCAAAGACAGCCCTTTCAACCGCCGTATCCACCATAACAGCCCGATGAAGATCGTGGGCCCCGCCGCTGGTCATGATCTTCTGAAGACTGAGGCCGATCCAACCGGCACAGCCTCGCTGGGCACTATGAACAACTGTGGGTCTGGCAAGACGCCATGGGGCACCTATCTGACCTGCGAAGAAAACTTCAACGGCTACTTCGGGTCCTCGGACGAGAATGCCAGCTATGACCAGAAGGTTGCTGATGGTATGAAACGCTATGGCATCAAAGCCGAAAGCTGGAATGGGTACGAGCTGTTCGATCCGCGCTTTGACACCTCAAAAAACCCGAACGAACCGCACCGCGCCGGCTGGATCGTTGAAATCGATCCAACCAAGCCGAACAGCACGCCGGTCAAGCATACCGGTCTGGGCCGTTTCAAGCATGAAAATGCCGAGGTGACGCTGGCAAGCGACGGTCGCGTAGTGGTCTATATGGGTGACGACGAACGCGGCGAATACTTGTACAAGTTCGTCTCGAACGAGTCTTATGCGCCAGGCGTCGACACTGAGAACCTGCTGAATGACGGCACGCTTTATGTCGCCAAGTTCAACGACGACATGACCGGCCAGTGGTTGCCGCTGACACCGGAAACCACCGGTATGGACGCGGCCGAGATCCTGATCTTCACCCGTATGGCCGCTTCGGCCGCAGGTGGCACCACAATGGACCGCCCCGAGTGGGTTGCGTCGAGCCCCGTTGCGGTTGAGGCCTATTGCTGCCTGACCAACAACAAGAACCGTGGCGTGAAACCAAACGCCGGTGGTGATGACACCTCGGCCAACGGCCCCAACCCGCGCGACGCCAACAAATACGGTCAGATTGTGCGCTGGCGCCCTGCAAACGAAGACCACTCTGCCGATGGCTTCGATTGGGATCTCTATGTCATGGCGGGCAATCCGACCGTGCATTCGGATGACCGCGCCGGGTCAGCCAATGTGAACGAGGGTAACCTGTTCAACTCACCCGACGGTATGGCAATCGATTCGACTGGCCTGGTCTGGATCCAGACTGACGGCAACGACGACAACGAGGAAGATTTCGCGGGCAACGGCAACAACCAGATGCTGGTTGGCGATCCAGTCACCGGCGAAATCGTGCGTTTCATGACCGGCCCGAACGGCTGTGAAGTTACCGGTCTGGCGTGGTCGTCCGACCTGCGCACTATGTTTGTTGGTATCCAGCACCCCGGTAGCAACTGGCCCGATGGTGGCACGCCCCGCTCGTCGGTGATCGCGATCAAACGCACCGACAACGGCCTCGTCGGCTAAGCAGACATGGCAACCGAAAGCGCCCTTGAACTTCGGTTCGGGGGCGTGTTTGCGTCAGCTCAGATATCTTCGCCCGGAGGATCAAGTAGACCACCGGGTGCCAATAAGGCACGCTCGGATAGCCAGGGGTTCAGCGAAAGCGCATAGTTGAGTGCCGAACGCGCGTCATCCAAACGCTTGAGACCCAGCAAAGAAAGTGCCCGCCCACTCAGCGCAGCAACATGGTTCGGAGACAGCGCAATTGCCCGATCCAAATCCACCAGCGCGGCGCCATAGTCCTGCCTCAGGTAGTTGACGAAAGCACGTTGGTTGTAGCCCTCGGCATATTCGGGGCAGTAGTCCACCAAGCTGTCAAGATCCTCGAGCGCACCAAGCAGATCCCATGCCTCGCGTCTGGCCATACCCCGGTCAAGCAATGTCTGGGCACGTAGGTCTGGTGCGTCGGTCCAGAACTGCCACATTTGGCTTGAAATAGCGCGCGCCTCGCGCTCGCTGGTTGCGTCTTGCGTCTGTTCGATCAGAACATCGATTTCCGCGATGTGATCTGGCGAGGTTGGACATTCCGCAGCCGAAACGCGAAACGGCAAAGCAGTCAGTAAAGCTAATATAGCAAAAGCGGGCTTCATCCCCCCTAATCTGGCACGGACAAACGATAGGTCAACTGCCGTCGATCGGACTTAGCAGCCCAGTCTCTTTCACAGCCTCCATCGCCACGAAGGTGGATGTGTTGGCAACATGCGGCAGAGATGAGATTTTCTCGGCCAGAACTGTCCTGTACTCGGTCATCGAACGGGTGCGAATCTTAAGCAGATAGTCGAAATTGGATGCAATCATATGCGCCTGTTCAATCTCGGCGACTTTGCGCACAGCGGTGTTGAACTCAGCTAGCGCCTTTTCACGGGTATCGGTCAGGCGTACCTCGACAAATGCAACATGATCCAGACCAAGACGGATCGGATCCAGCATGGCGCGATAGCCCGTTATGATCCCGTCTGCCTCAAGCCGCTTTAGACGCGCTTGCGTGGGCGATTTTGACAAGCCGATTCTGCGCGCAAGATCAGTTACCGAGATGCGGCCATCTTCGGCCAGCGCCATCAGGATGGCCTGATCAAAGCGGTCAAGACCAGACAAGTCGTTTTGCATTTCATTACCCCTGTGATTCAGTCGTTTCGACCGCCTGTTGGTAAAATTCAGTCCATTTGCCTGCGCATTCGCAGTTATATTAGCCAAAAGCCCCGGAGTACACATGTCACACAGTCTTCGCACAAAAATCGATGCCCAAACCTATGCTGAACAGTCCGCAGTTCTGGACTCGCTGATCGCTCAGGCCGCGCTAACACAGTCCGACCGAACGGCAATCTGTGAAGCTGCAGCGCAGCTGGTGCGCGACATCCGCTCCAGTACTTCGCCCGGCATGATGGAAGTTTTTCTGGCCGAGTACGGCCTGTCCACAGACGAAGGCGTCGCGTTGATGTGCCTGGCCGAGGCGCTTTTACGTGTGCCTGATGCCGATACCATCGACGCTTTGATTGAAGACAAGATCGCGCCTTCGGATTGGGGAAAGCACTTGGGGCAGTCTTCTTCGTCACTGGTAAATGCGTCGACATGGGCGCTGATGCTAACCGGACGGGTATTGGATGAAGACAAATCCTCGCCTGTTGGTGCGTTGCGTGGCGCGATCAAACGACTGGGGGAACCGGTAATCCGAACCGCGGTGGGTCGGGCAATGAAAGAGATGGGGCGACAATTCGTACTGGGCGAAACCATTCAATCCGCGATGAAGCGCGCCAAAGGTATGGAAGACAAGGGCTACACCTATTCCTACGACATGCTGGGTGAAGCAGCACGAACCGAGGCTGACGCCGCGCGGTATCATCTGTCTTATTCCCGCGCGATCGCTGCGATTGCTGAGGCTTGCACCCACAAGGACATCCGCGAAAACCCCGGCATCTCAGTCAAGTTATCAGCACTCCACCCACGCTATGAGCTGGCACAGGAACAACGGGTGATGGATGAACTGGTCCCTCGCCTGCGGGCCCTGGCGCTGCTGGCCAAGGCTGCTGGCATGGGTCTCAACGTCGACGCGGAAGAGGCCGACCGGCTTTCCCTGTCACTGCAGGTCATCGAAGAGGTGATGGCTGAGCCCGCGCTGGCAGGCTGGGACGGGTTCGGCATCGTTGTACAAGCCTATGGTCCGCGCGCCGGGCTGGTTCTGGATACACTCTACGATATGACCGAACGACATGACCGCAAGCTGATGGTGCGGCTGGTCAAGGGCGCATATTGGGATACCGAGATCAAGCGCGCTCAGGTCGAAGGCGTTGCGGGGTTTCCGGTCTTCACCCAGAAGGCGGCAACGGATGTGTCCTATGTCGCCAGTGCTCGCAAACTGTTGGGCATGACCGACCGCATCTATCCGCAATTCGCTACCCACAACGCCCATACGGTCAGCGCCATACTGCATATGGCCGAAGACCAGCCGTTCGAATTCCAGCGCCTGCACGGGATGGGTGAGACGCTGCATCAGATCGTGCGTGACAATCAGAACTCGCGCTGTCGCATCTATGCTCCTGTCGGGGCGCATCGTGACTTGCTCGCTTATTTGGTTCGGCGATTGCTTGAGAACGGGGCGAATTCCTCATTTGTAAACCAAATCGTCGATGAAGATGTCGCTCCGGAAATTGTTGCGGCGGATCCATTCCAAGACGTTCAGACACCCGCAAAACCATTGCCGACCGGACCCGAATTGTTCGCGCCCGAGCGTCCGAATTCGAAAGGATTCGACCTGCATCACACGCCGACTTTGGACCGGATCGATATCGCGCGAGACGCTTTCCGCGCCCATCACTGGTACGCCCGACCTTTGTTGTCAGACGAGGCGCGGCCTTTGACCGACACGCCCGTGATCAACCCTGCGCAACCACAAGACCGCCCCGGCTCAGTCGCTGCTGCCAGCCCCGAGGACGTAGAATTGGCACTGGCGAGCGCCCGCCCTTGGCAGGCCTCAGCCGAAACGCGCTCTGACATTTTGAACAAGGCCGCTGATCTCTACGAGGCCAACTTCGGAGAGCTCTTCGCCTTGCTTGCTCGTGAGGCCGGGAAATCGATCCCCGATGCGGTGGCCGAGCTTCGTGAAGCTGTTGATTTTCTGCGCTATTACGCCGCCAATATTCCAGATGCCAAACACGCCGGGATATTCACCTGTATCAGCCCATGGAACTTTCCTCTGGCTATCTTTACCGGGCAGATTTCGGCCGCGCTTGCCACCGGCAACGCCGTGCTGGCCGCCCCTGCCCCGCATACGCCCCTGATTGCACACCGCGCTGTTCAATTGCTGCACGAGGCGGGCGTTCCGCGCGATACGCTGCAACTGTTGCCCGGTGGGCCAAAGATCGGCGCGGCGTTGACCTCAGACGCACGGGTCTCAGGCGTTGCCTTTACCGGCTCAACCGCGACCGCGCTGAAAATCCGCTCGGCCATGGCTCAGCACATGCGCCCCGGAACGCCTTTGATTGCCGAGACCGGCGGTTTGAATGCAATGATTGTGGACAGCACCGCGCTGCCCGAGCAGGCGGTTCAGTCGATCATCGAAAGCGCGTTTCAATCTGCAGGTCAACGCTGTTCCGCCCTGCGTTGCCTCTACCTTCAGGAAGACATTGCCGAGGATGTTCTGACCATGCTGCAAGGCGCGATGGACGCTCTGCAGGTTGGTGATCCTTGGCTAATCTCGACCGATTGCGGACCGGTGATTGATGAACAGGCCCGTCAAGGTATCGCCGATCACGTCGCCCAGGCCCGGGCCGAGGGGCGGGTATTAAAAGAACTCTCAACTCCACCCGAAGGAACGTTCATTGCGCCTACGCTGATCGAAATTCCAGGCATCTCAGCGCTTGAGCGTGAGGTGTTCGGGCCGGTATTACACGTCGCTCGGTTCAAATCGCACGAGATTGATAAGGTCATTGCGGATATCAACGCCACAGGCTATGGCCTGACCTTCGGTCTTCACACCCGTATCGATGACCGCGTGCAGCATGTGACCGAAGCCGTCCACGCCGGTAATATATACGTCAATCGCAACCAGATCGGTGCCATTGTGGGCTCGCAACCCTTCGGAGGAGAAGGCCTGTCAGGCACGGGTCCCAAGGCAGGCGGCCCGAACTATATGGCGCGGTTCTGTGCTCCGGCCCGAAGGGCCGTATCGGCAAGCTGGGATACTGCGGCAGAGCTGGGCACCCCCGAAGGACAGCCTGCGCCATCACGCACCCAGTCTTTGCCCGGTCCGACCGGTGAATCAAACCGTTTGACCGAATATGCCCGCGCGCCGCTTTTGTGCATGGGACCCGGGCAAGAGGCGACACAAACGCAAGTCGACGCCGTCAAAGAATTGGGCGGCACAGCCATCCGGATGACAGGCATGCTGGACTTGCACCGGCTTGAAAACCTGACCGGGTTCTCAGGTGTTTTGTGGTGGGGTGACGACGACACCGCTCGCCAGATCGAGCAGCACTTGGCGCGGCGCGATGGCCCGGTCATCCCGCTGATCCCCGGACATCCGGACCGCGCGCGCGTTCTGGGCGAGCGCCATGTCTGCGTCGATACCACCGCCGCCGGAGGCAACGCCGCCCTTTTGGGAGGTGCGGCGTAACCAGGCCTTGACGCTGGGCCGCGAAAAGCCCAGCGTCGCGCCATGTTTCCGATCCGTGACCATAACCCTTCGGGGCGAACTCCGTTTGTTGTCTATACACTGATGGCTGCGAACATCCTGATTTTCCTCAGCTATGTGGGGTCGATGGATGATGGGCGGCTGATAAATCAGCTTTATTTCGACTACGCGGTCATCCCTGCCCGTATTACTGACGGATATGGGTTTGAGACGCTTGTGACATCTATGTTCTTGCACGGGGGCTGGATGCATCTGGCCGGAAACATGCTGTTTCTATGGATCTTCGGCGACAACCTTGAAGACGAGATGGGGCATCTTCTGTTTTTGGTGTTCTACCTGCTGGCAGGGTTCGGAGCGGGGCTGATTCACGTGATTTCGGCACCCGGCTCTGTGGTGCCAACGATCGGTGCGTCCGGGGCCATTGCCGGGGTGATGGGTGGCTACCTTTTGCTGTTCCCGAAGGCACGCGTCGATATTCTTCTGATCCTGATCGTCTATTTCAGAGTTTTCACCATACCGGCCTTTGTCATGCTCGGGGTATGGCTTGGTTTGCAGTTCTTTGGCAGCCTTTCCAGCAATCCCGATCAGGGAGGCGTCGCCTATTGGGCGCACACGGGTGGCTTTTTCGTCGGAATGGTCCTTTGCGTCCCCTTTTGGCTCAGACGTGGGGGGCCCGCGTACTGGAATCGCACTCATGGTCACCCGCCACACCCTGAACATAAGTACAAGCTCTCGAAATCGAGCATTCCCAAAGTAACGCGCAAGAAAACAAAAACTAGCCCTTGGGCACCCTCCCGCCGCTTAGATGAGTGATCTCTTGCGCCGCACGCATGACCAGATCCCCCAGCTCGGGCGCGCGTTCGCGGCTGAACCTTACGGTTGGGCCTGAGACTGAGATACCCGCGCAGGGCTCAGCCCGGTCATTGAAGATGGCCGCGCCGATGCAAGACATGCCTTCGTACCGTTCTTCGTGATCGTAAGACCAACCTCTGGCGCGGGTCTCGGCCAGATCCTCGCGCAAACCTGCATCAGGCAGATGCGTATTCTCGGTAAATGCAATCGGATCTGTCAGCCCCAAAACCTTGTTGAGCCCCTCATCGCTGAGAGCCGCAAGTATCGCCTTTCCTGTACCGGACGCATACATGGGCGCACGCACCCCGGGCGGAAAAAAAGCCCGTATTGGGTTTTGTGTTTCGACCTGTCCAACAAAGACGACCTCAGTCTTATCCGGCACTGCCAGATTGGCGGTCTCTCCGCTCTCCTGCATCAAGCGACGCAGGATGGGTCTGCCGATCTCAAGCACGCTGTTACGGCGCAGGAACGAAGCCCCGGTGCGATACGCCTCGATCCCGATCATCCATTCCTGACGCTCTTCGTCGA
The DNA here is from genome assembly GCF_056537425.1 of Ruegeria sp. CE9. Classification (NCBI taxonomy): domain Bacteria; kingdom Pseudomonadati; phylum Pseudomonadota; class Alphaproteobacteria; order Rhodobacterales; family Roseobacteraceae; genus Ruegeria; species Ruegeria sp. CE9. The sequence continues at coordinate 180,125 of NZ_JBQFRO010000003.1, forward strand.
ATGTGACGAAGCCATGTTTTTGCAAGGTAACCAGTATGCGATGGGTCGTTGCGGTTGGAACATCGACCTCTCGCGCCAGATCGCTAAGCGTCGAACGTTCAAGCCGGGCCACCGTTGTGAGAACGCCCAGCGCCCGGTCGAGCGATTGCATGGTCCCCGCCGAGCTTTCTTTGAACAGTGATTTCGGCCTGCCGCGGGGTCTTTTCTGCGATTCCATTTTGCCAAAACCCCCGCTTGTTTGCCTGATTTCGAAATCTGGCGCCGTCTCGCCAGTTATTCGTGCGTAATTTCAAGAAACTGAAACCATATACATTTCAGCCAATTATTATTTAATTATCGAAATTGAAAATATTTTTCAAGAAAATTGCACAAAAGCGAGGCACAGGTGACACTTGGGGTGAGAGGAAAGGACAGCAGCCATGTCAAACCAGAACCCGGTCTTCATTCCCGGCCCGACCAATATTCCAGATCGATTGCGGCTTGCTATGCAGGTCCAAACTCAGGACCACCGCGCGCCGGACTTTGTTGAGACGTTCGCCCCTGTGCTGGAGGATACTAAGAAAGTGTTCGGCACAGGTGATGGGCAGATAATCACCTTCCCTGCTAGCGGCACGGGTGGCTGGGAGGCTGCGATCACCAACACGCTCAGCCCAGGTGACAAGGTTCTGATCGCGAGATATGGCGTTTTCAGCCATCGCTGGATCGACCTGTGTCAGCGCCATGGTCTGGACGTTCAGATCATCGAATGCGCTTGGGGAACAGGCGCGCCTGCCGATCGGTTCGAAACCGCGCTGGCAGCGGACACGTCGCGGCAGATCAAGGCGGTGCTGGTCACGCATAATGAAACTGCTACAGGTGTGCGATCTCACATTGCGGCAGTACGCAAAGCGATGGACGCTTGCGACCACCCGGCAATGATGTTCGTCGACTGCGTCAGCTCTTTGGCATCAATGCCGTTCGAGTTTGATCGTTGGGGCGTGGATATCGCCATTTCGGGCTCGCAAAAGGGGTTTATGCTGGCCACCGGCATGGCAATCCTCTGCGTTAGCCCTAAGGCTCTGGACGCGATGGAAACCGCCAGCCTGCCGCGTACCTTTTTCGACTTCCGCGACATGATAGCTGCGAATGCATCAGGTGGGTTTCCTTACACACCGCCGCTGCAGCTCATTTATGGTATGCGCGAAAGCTTGAAAATGCTGTTCGAAGAAGGGTTAGAAAATGTCTATGCTCGCCATCACAGGCTGGCCGAGGGTGTGCGCCGCGCCGTCGACGCCTGGGGCTTGAAACTGGTAGCGCGGTCGCCCGATCTTTATTCTGACACTGTCAGCGCGATCTATGTACCCGAAGGCTATGACAGCAACCTGCTAACCGATCATGCGTTTAATACCTATGGAGTATCCTTTGGCATCGGTCTGGGTGAACTAAACGGCAAAGCCTTCCGGATCGGACATCTGGGCAGCCTGACGGATGTGATGGTTCTATCCGGTCTTGGCGCAATCGAAATGGCGATGGCAGATCTGGACTATCCGATCAAGCTGGGCAGTGGTGTCGCTGCGGCACAGGATTTCTACCGCACAGGTCCGACAGGCCATGCCAAGGCTGCAGCATAAGGAGGACGAGATGTTGGACCATACCCCAGCCGCAGATCTGACCATCGATGACATGCGCGTAGCGCACGAGCGGATCAAACCTTATATTCGCCGTACGCCCATCATGACCTCGGACTATCTGAACGATCTGACTGGCGCCCAGCTGTTCTTCAAATGCGAGAATTTTCAGGAAGCGGGCGCGTTCAAGGTTCGTGGAGCGTGCAACGCGGTGTTCGGACTTAGCGACGACATGACCGCCAAAGGCGTTTGCACCCATTCCAGCGGCAATCACGCTCTGTCTTTGTCCTATGCAGCCGGACGGCGTGGGATACCTTGCAACGTTGTGATGCCGCGCACTGCACCGCAGGCCAAGAAAGACGCTGTGCGCCGTTACGGCGGTACAATCACTGAATGCGAGCCCTCAACATCTTCGCGTGAGGCGACATTTGCCGAAATACAGGCCCGGACGGGTGGCGAATTCGTGCATCCCTATAACGATCCGCGCGTCATTGTGGGTCAGGCAACCTGTTCGGCTGAGATTCTGGAACAAACGGGTGGTGTGGACGCTGTGATCGCGCCCATTGGTGGTGGTGGGATGGTATCGGGCACCTGCCTGACCGTTTCGAATCTTGCGCCTGAGACCGCAATCTATGCGGCTGAGCCCGAACAGGCCGACGATGCATACCGGTCTTTTAAGGCCGGTCACATCATCGCGGATGACGCGCCCAAAACTATCGCAGACGGGCTGCTGGTCCCGCTTAAGGAAAACACATGGCACTTTGTATCCAACAACGTGACGGATATTTTCACCGCTTCTGAGGACGAAATCATCGATGCAAAGAAACTGACCTGGAAATACCTGCGGGTCGTGATGGAGCCGTCGTCGGCAGTGCCGTTGGCGACAATCCTGAAGAACCCCGAGGTCTTTCGCGGCAAGCGTGTTGGCGTGATCATCACCGGCGGCAACGTGGATCTGGACAAGCTGCCCTGGCTGAACGGGTAAGGAGAAACAGGATGAACAAACTCATGAATACCGATCAACTCGAAGTGGGCTATGACATTCCAGCCGCGATTGGCATGGATGAGTCCGAGATCCAGACGCCATGCCTGATCCTCGATCTGGATGCGCTGGAACGGAATATCAAGAAAATGGGCGACTACACCAAGGCGCATGGTATGCGGCATAGGGTGCACGGTAAGATGCACAAATCGGTGGACGTTGCGAAATTGCAGGAACAGATTGGCGGCGCAGTCGGAGTCTGCTGCCAGAAAGTCTCCGAGGCCGAGGTGTTCGCGCGCGGAGGTATCAAAGATGTCCTCGTATCGAACCAAGTGCGCGACCCGTTGAAAATCGACCGCCTGGCACGCCTACCCAAGCTGGGCGCACGAACGATTGTCTGCGTCGATGACGTGAACAACGTGGCGGACTTGTCGGCCGCTGCTGTTAAACACGGCACCGAACTCGAGGTTTTTGTCGAAATCGACTGCGGCGCAGGCCGCTGCGGTGTGACCACAACCCCTGCGGTTATCGAAATCGCTAAAGCGGTTGAGGCAGCGCCAAATCTGAAATTCACCGGTATTCAGGCCTATCAAGGCGCCATGCAACATCTGGATACTTATGAGGCTCGCAAGGAAAAGCTGGATATCGCCATCGCCATGGTCAAAGACGCTGTCGATGGCCTGAAGGCCGAAGGGATCGATTGCGAACTGGTCTCGGGTGGCGGAACCGGGTCGTATTATTTCGAAAGCAACTCGGACGTATACAACGAACTGCAGTGCGGATCTTATGCTTTCATGGATGCAGATTACGGCCGCATTCTCGACGAGAATGGCAATCGTATCGATCATGGCGAATGGGAGAACGCGTTGTTCATCCTGACCAGCGTGATGAGCCATTCCAAGGCGGATAAGGCGATTTGTGACGCTGGCCTAAAGGCACAGTCTGTCGATAGCGGCCTGCCTTTCATCTATGGACGGGAAGATGTCGAATACCTGAAATGTTCGGACGAACACGGCGTGATCGGCGACCCGGATGGCGTGTTGAAAGTCAATGACAAACTGCGGCTGGTGCCCGGTCATTGCGACCCGACCTGCAACGTTCATGACTGGTATGTGGGCGTACGGGGCGGCAAGGTCGAAGCCCTGTGGCCAGTTTCGGCGCGCGGCAAGGCTTATTGATCTGTCAGCAAATGCAACAAAGGGCGGTTCATCTGTGCCGCCCTCTTTTTGATGCCATCCGAAAGAAAGGCACACGCGATGATCATCGTCCCTGAGAAGGAAATCGGCGCTCTGCTGGGGCGTCAGGAAAGCTACACCGCTGTCGAACAAGTATTCGCCGCAATGGCCGCAGGTGACGCCTATAACTTTCCGGTTGTACGCGAGGCGATTGGCCATGCAGATGCGCTCTATGGCTTCAAAGGCGGGTTTGACCGCGCTGGAATGACATTGGGCCTGAAGGCAGGTGGGTATTGGCCCAACAATCTGGAGAGACATGGGCTGATCAACCACCAATCCACGGTGTTTCTGTTTGATCCTGACACAGGTCGTGTCGGCGCAATTGTTGGAGGCAACCTTTTGACTGCGCTGCGCACGGCAGCAGCCTCGTCAGTTTCGATCAATCATCTGGCGCGCAAAGATGCCAAGGTGATCGGGATGGTCGGTGCGGGGCATCAGGCAACATTTCAGCTGCGCGCCGCGCTGGAGCAGCGAGACTTTGAAAGAGTGATCGGCTGGAACCTGCACCCTGAGATGCTTCCCAACATTGAAAAGGTCGCTGATGAGGCGGGGCTGCCATTCGAGGCTGTGGATCTACCCGACATGGTGCAAGCGGATGTGATTGTGACCATCACCTCATCCTTCGCGCCAAGCCTGATGTCCGAGCATGTCTCGGACGGTACTCATATCGCCTGCATGGGCACGGATACGGTTGGCAAGCAAGAGGTCGCCACCGACCTGATCACCCGCGCCAGCGTTTTTACCGATGAGATCGCACAAGCCGTGACTTTGGGCGAATGCCAGCACGCCGTGGCTGCAGGAACCAAAACCGAAGGCGATATCCGGCAGATCGGAGGGGTCATCAACGGCACCCATCCCGGGCGTGTATCCGAGGCAGAGGTGACCGTGTTCGACGGTACTGGTGTGGGGCTGCAAGATCTTGCGGTGGCAAGTGCGGTGGTCGATCTGGCGGTTCAGCAGGGTATCGGCATCGAAGTCGACATCTAAACCAAACCAAATCGCACTCACGAAACGGGCGCGCGCTGCGATAATCTGACCGGGGTTGGATGTCAGCCCCGGATCACCTTTGCGAAATTGTCAAAGATCGGCTCGTTCGCGCAGATCACCTCACCATCTTCAAGCACGCTCCCTTCGGGGTTCAGCGCCTGAACAAATCCGCCTGCTTCTTTGACGATGATGATACCAGCGGCCAAGTCCCACGCATTCAGACGGCGCTCCCAGAAGCCTTCGTAGCGACCAGCGGCCACATATGCCATGTCTAGCGCTGCGGCACCCCAACGGCGCACACCGGCGCAGGCGGGCATCAGGCGGGCCAGATCTTGCAGCGTTGCAGGCAAGTCCGAACGTCCTCCAAATGGCAAACCGGTCGAAAATATCGATTCAATCATGCGATGACGGCCCGAGACCCGGATGCGCATGTCGTTCATCCACGCGCCCTCACCTTTTTCAGCAAAGAACATCTCATCCTTGGCAGGGTCATAGATGACACCGGCGACGATCTTGCCCTTGTGTTCAAGCGCGATTGAAACCGCCCAGTGCGGCAGCCCGTGCAGGAAATTCGTGGTACCGTCCAGCGGGTCAACGATCCAGCGGCGAGTTGGGTCCTCGCCATCGATCAAACCACCCTCTTCGGCGAGCCAGCCATAGGTAGGGCGCGCACCTAGAAGTTCTTCTTTCAGGATTGCTTCTGCTGCGATATCCGCTTTTGACACAAAGTCGCCAGCGCCTTTCATCGACACCTGCAAGTTCTCGACTTCACGAAAATCCTTGACCAAAGAACGCCCCGCTTTGCGCGCGGCTTTGATCATGATGTTGAGATTTGCACTGCCAACCATTTTACATAGGCTCCTGTCCGGTCAAGCCGCGCGTATACTGCCGCAATTCAGCATTGCCAAGAGGAATGATACGCATGGCTGATCTGCGCTGAGTACTACTGTGACTGCAACTTCTTCGCCTGAGTGCGAGCCAGATCCACCAGCTCCTGCACAAAGGGCTTTTCAAGGTCCTCGCTGCGCACCGCCGCGTATAGTCTGCGGGTTATCCCCTCTTTGGTCAGCGGACGTGTGACATAGTCCGAGTTGTATTTCACCTCACGCACCACCCAATCCGGCAAAGCGGAAACGCCTCGGTTCGAAGCAACCAACAACAGGATTACAGCGGTCAGTTCAACCTGCCGGACCGAAGCCGGCTCAACCCGCGCCGGGATAAGCAACTGGCTGAAAACGTCCAGACGCGTCCGTTCGACCGGATAAGTTATCAATGTCTGCCCTCGAAAATCTTCAGCTTCGACATAAGGTTTGTCGGCCAGTGGATGTGAGGCTGCCGCAACGAACACAGCCTGATAGTCAAAAAGTTTGACGAACTCGACACCTGGCAAATCCTCGGGATCTGACGAGACCACCAGATCGACCTCTTCTTTCTGCAAGGCAGGCAACGCGTCAAATGCAAGGCCCGGACGGATATCCACGTCAACATCTGACCATGACTTGCGGAAATCTTCGAGCACTGGAAAAAGCCACTCAAAGCACGCGTGGCATTCAATAGCGATATGCATCCGACCCGTGCGGCCATCGCGCAGGGATGAAAACTCATCCTGCATCGCCTCGACCTGCGGTAGAATCTGTTCGGCGAGCCGCAAAAGCCGCAATCCAGCCGCCGACAATTTCATGGGCTTGGAACGGCGCAGAAACAGTTCGACCCCGGCCTGGTCTTCCAACCCTTTGATTTGATGGCTGAGTGCGGATTGCGTGATATTCAGTTGATCAGCCGCACGCGCCAGCCCACCACATTCGTGGATGGCTTTGATCGTCCGCAAATGGCGAAATTCGATATGCATTACTCATACAACTCATGTTGTTGTTGAAGAATATGAGTTTGTCTCACAACGCATCAGATGGCACAAGGGTGCAAATGACAGTTACGAGGCCAAGATGACCAAGCCTGAGATTTCATTCGAGTTCTTTCCGCCCCAAACACTGGAGGCCTCGTTTCGCCTTTGGGATACGGTTCAGACGCTTGCCCCCCTGAACCCTCGATTTGTGTCCGTTACCTACGGCGCAGGCGGTACAACCCGCGAGTTGACCCGCGACGCGGTTGCGACATTGCACAAATCCTCAGGGTTGCCCGTCGCGGCGCATCTGACCTGCGTCGATGCATCGCGTCAGGAAACCCTTGAGATCGCCGATGCGTTCGCGCGCGCTGGCGTTGAAGATATCGTCGCGCTGCGGGGTGATCCGCCGAAAGGTCAGGATCGCTTTGCACCTCACCCGGACGGATTTGCCAACTCGGTCGAACTGATTGAGGCGCTGGCCGAGACCGAAATGTTCAGCATTCGCGTCGGTGCCTATCCAGACATCCACCCAGAAGCGCAAAATGCCCGCGCGGACATCGATTGGTTAAAGGCCAAACTGGATGCGGGTGCCGACGAGGCATTGACCCAGTTCTTTTTCGAAGCCGAAACCTTTTTCCGCTTCCGCGACGCTTGCGAAAAGGCCGGGATCGACAAGCCGATCGTGCCGGGCATCTTACCGATCGAAAACTGGAAAGGCGCGCGCAACTTTGCAAAGCGCTGTGGCACGCGTATTCCTGAATGGGTCGAGAACGCGTTCGAAAAAGCACTCCGCGACGACCGCGAGGATCTATTGGCCACCGCCTTGTGCACTGAGCTTTGCTCGGACTTGATGGAAGGCGGCGTGGACAAGTTGCATTTCTACACGCTCAACCGGCCAGAGCTTACTCGGGATGTCTGCTTTGCTTTGGGCATTACGCCTCAGGCTGAATTGCAGAATGTCGCTTGAGCTAAAGCCCAATCTTTCTGCGCATTGCATGGCTCAATTCACCTTGCTGAATTGAGCCGACTATTTTGTAGCGACAATCTCGAAGACCTGTCGTCAACTGTTGCTCGACCTTGGTCTAATGCCCCAAAAAATTTGACAAAAATGTGATCGGTGGCAATCTGGTCTCAGTGTAGTTTTACGAGTGTTAATAGTATGAAGCCAGTGAGCAAGGTAAAGGCTCGGGTCGAGGCGTTGCAGGTTCTCGGCTTGACCGCAAACGCCAACGGACGTGAGATTCGCGAGGCTTGGCGCAAGATCGCGTTTCACGATCACCCCGATCACACTGATGGTGATTATTCAGGGTTTTCAGAAGCCAAAGCAGCCTATGACTTTTTGCGAAAAGAGGGCATGACACGCAGCAGCGCGTCTGATTGTTCTGGCCCACGTCGCCCCAAACTGAAAAAACGAGTCATCGAACTAGCGACGGATGAGATTGAAGCATGCCGCAATATGCTAAAGCCGGATCGCGCACTATCAGATCTATCTGACCCAGCGGGTGCAGATTCTACTGAACGAACTCGTGAGTCTTCTGACCACATACCTGAAGCAATCGGGTGTTACGGGCGTGATCTGACCTACTTCGTCACATCCTCGGTCTGCGAAGGTTCAAACCGCGTCGCGCTACCAACCTCGGTCCTATCCGGTTGCCGCAATGCCGAAACCGAGATTCTCACCTTTCAATCAAAAGGTTCAGGCTCGGGTGATTTGGTGATCCCTGATCCGATACGAGAGCGAAAGTTTCCCGGTGCCAAGAGTGTAAGAATACGGTTCGAAGCCGATCAACATATGCGGGATATGTTTGAGTTGGCGGGGTGAGAGAACCCGACAACAAAAAAAGCCCGGCCATAATGGCCGGGCTCGTCAATATTCTGCTAACTTAGTTGGAAACCGGACCTTCCGATGTGAATTTTGGGATCACGCTGGTCGAGGCTGCATCGCCTTCGATACCCGGCCAGTTTCCTTCCGCCAGATTTATATTCGCAGGAACATCCTCTTCCCAGAAACCAACCACTACATCGGTAATGTTCAGGTACAGCTTGTCATCAACAATCCGCCACAGGTTGGGGTTAGCCGGAACTTTCCCGCCTTTGGATACGCCGTATGCGCAGTGGCCATCATATTGCGGTGCATAAAAGGCTGGATTTTCCAGAAACTTGTCGCGGTTCTCTTCAGAGGCGAATGCCCATGTTGCACCATTGTAGTCTGCGGTGATGTCGGCCCGGCCACGAACGGCCTCGGGCTGTGATTGACCAACGGGAACCTGATCCAGGCTGCGATAGGCAACGACGTCATACCCCGACACGGCAAATCCAGTGCCGTCGACATATTGATCTCCGGCGAAGGCAGGCACGGCAAGAGCCATCGTCGCGGCAAGGGTCAGCGCAAAGCGTTTCATGTGATTTGTCCTCATGTCCTAACAGAATCTGGGCACCCGACTTACGGGTCTGTTCAAACAATAGGTAATTTTGGCCCGGCGCGAAGACCCGCTCGCGCCGGTGTGAAAACGGACGAGGATTTGTGAGGCGAACGGCGGAGTTTGTTACAAAACTCTTGCCACATCCGGGGTTGGACTTTGAGTTCTGCAATATTAGCTGTGATGGCGGCGGCGATTTGGCCAAATGATGCAGAAAGGCACGAGATGAGCGAACAAACCACTTACACACCTCCAAAGGTCTGGGCCTGGGACAGCGAAAGCGGCGGACGCTTTGCCAGTATCAATCGGCCCATAGCCGGTGCGACCCACGACAAGGATCTACCGGTCGGAAAGCATCCTTTTCAGCTGTATTCGCTGGCAACGCCGAATGGCGTAAAAGTCACGGTCATGCTGGAAGAGCTGCTGGCTTTGGGTCACACAGGGGCTGAATACAATGCATGGCTGGTAAATATCGGCGAAGGCGATCAATTCAGCTCGGGCTTTGTCGGGGCCAATCCCAACTCGAAAATACCTGCGTTGTGGGATCATTCGGGTGAAACGCCTGTAAGGGTATTCGAAAGCGCTTCGATCCTGATGCATCTGGCCGAAAAATTCGGCGAATTTCTACCAAAGAACGGTGCTGAGCGGACAGAAGTGCTGAACTGGTTGTTCTGGCAGATGGGCAGCGCGCCTTATCTTGGCGGTGGCTTTGGCCATTTCTACGCCTATGCGCCTGAAAAATGGCAATATCCGATCGACCGTTTCGCGATGGAAGCCAAACGCCAGTTGCATGTTCTGGACTTGGAACTTGCGGACAAGCCTTATATTGCCGGTCAGGAGTATACCATTGCCGATATGGCGATCTGGCCATGGTATGGACAGCTTGCTCTGGGGCGTCTTTATGATGCGGCAGAGTTTCTGGATGTCGAAAGCTATGAAAACGTGATGCGATGGGCCAAAGCCATCGACGAGCGCCCGGCTGTTCAGCGTGGCCGGATGGTCAATCGTGCATTCGGAGAGCCGCACACGCAGTTGCACGAACGTCATGACGCCAGTGACTTTGAGACGCGCACACAGGACAAGCTGGAAACAGCAGAGTAAAACTCATCACTGTTTCAAAATAGGGGGCCGCTCGGGATCACTGCCCGGAGCGGCCCTTTCCATTTGGGGCGCTTGTGGCTGGGGCAAATCAAACCGCAGCCCAACCCTCGCCAAAGCTGTGGCGGCGGGTTCCTGCGCTTCAAAAAAGCCGACATCCAGCGCACCAGCCTCGATCCCTGAAAAGGTCAGCGCCTCGGAAACTGCGCGGGCCAGAGCGGGCTGCGCGCCCTCAACTGCCGCGACAAAACCCAAAAGATGGCCCTGCCCTCCATCCTTGGACTTTGTTCCAACCAGAAAAGCCGCTGCGGCGAGCCCGGCAGCTGTCGCCAGTTTTGCATCAAGCGCGGTTAACAAAACATCGGGCAAGCCCGCGGGCGGATGGAATTCCGCCAATCTCTGATGCACCTCTTGCGGGCCGTTCTGCAACGTATTGGAGAGCCAACTGAGAGCCTCGGCAGGGATCAACATCGACGACGGTGCAACCTCAAGGTTCAGGCCCAGCCCGACCCCCTGCCCCGACAACATACCCGAAAGAACACGCCCCGACAGAGCGACATAGGGGACCGGTCGCCCGGCAAATGCTGCAAGCCGTTCTTCAAGATCGAAGACCAAAACAAAGCGCCCATCCGCCACATCAAACAGCTCGGGCGAGATGTTTTCATTCCGCGCCTCTTCGGTGAGCATCAAGAACAACTCGCTATCGGCCAATCTCTCAAAAAACCGCAAGCGCGCATTATCGTCGTCCGGAGCAGACTGCATCGCGGTATGTGCGGCGTCCAAGGCCGTGGCTTCAGTCATTCAGCACCTCTTGTACCCGCGCTCGTAACACCGGCAACAGCTCGGCCACGAACCAGTGGTTCTTCTTCAGCCAAGCCGTATTGCGCCAGGACGGATGAGGCAAGGCAAAGACGCGCGGCGCATGGTCTCGCCATCGGCTCACTGTCTCGGTGACCGGCGTTTTCACGCCAAGATGGTATTTATGCGCATGTCCCCCGACGAGAATCGTCAAAGGTACTTCTCCCAACGCAGCCATCACCTTGTCATGCCAGGTGCGCCCGCATATCGGCGGCGGGGGTAGGTCGGCTTTGCGCGCATTGTACCCGGGGAAGCAAAACGCCATCGGCACGATGGAGACGCGCGAACGGTCATAGAATCCCGTTTCATCCAGCCCCAGCCAATCCCGCAACCGATCCCCCGATGGATCGGTAAAAGGTCTGCCCGATGCATGCACGCGCGCGCCGGGCGCCTGCCCTGCGATCAATATACGCGCACCGGGGCGGAACCACACGACCGGGCGAGGCTCGTGCGCGGTTGCTGTATGCGCAAATTTATCCGCGCACAAACGGCAGGATTGAATGTCCTCAATCAGTGAATTCATCGGATCGTCAGGCTTTTGCAATCTGGTTCGACCAAGATAAGTAACATTCATCCCGGGGCCAATGAAACAGCCGCTGCAACACATCGGCGTCATGACCTCGGATGCGCATTGATCATTTGTTTCATATTTCGACATAATGTGGCCAACAAGGATCGGTAGCACACCCATCTTCAAACGACAAAAACCCGAGCGATCTGCAGGCCGCGCATGCTGGAATTCGACAATGTCAGCAAATCTTTCTGGACCGGAACTCGCCGCAAGGTGATTCTGGATCAGGTCTCGTTCCGGGTTGAGTTGGGCACGTCTTTAGGAGTGCTGGCCCCGAACGGGACTGGCAAAACCACGTTGATCAACATGATGGCCGGATTGGAAAAGCCCGACGAAGGTGTCATCCGGCGTGACTGCCGGATCTCCTTTCCCATGGGCTTTACCGGGGGCGTGGCCAAGCGCCTGTCCGCGCTGGAGAACGCGCGCTACATCGCAAAGATCTACGGCATGGACCCCGACTATGTCGAAGCCTACTGCAAATGGCTGTGCAACCTGGGTGAGTATTTCGACCAGCCGCTCGGCACCTATTCGTCTGGAATGCGGGCCCGTTTTACCTTTGCGCTGATGCTGGCCTTGGATTTCGACATGTACCTGATTGACGAGGGGATGCCCTCGACAACCGATGTCGAGTTCAACAAGAAAGCAGGCGACATTCTGAAAGAGAAGCTGCGGACGACAACCTTGGTGATCGTATCGCACAACCCTTCGCTTCTTGAAAAATTCGCCCGCCAGGCTGCGGTTCTGGTGGACGGCAAGCTTTATATGTTTGAAACCTTGGAAGAGGCAAAGCAGCTCTATGACTACCAAACCCAAGGCTAGAAAATACAACCCTGATCGCGCCGCACGTGCCGCTGGCACAGCAGAAGCGCGCTCGGATGCGATTTCGCGCATCCGTAAGGCAACGCAGGGCTCAGACACGAACGAAAGCGCTCCGCAGCCGGGCACCGAGCTGGATGCCATCAAACGCGAGGGCCTGACAGGCCGACAATTGCGGGTTGCGCGGCGACTTGCGCAAAAGAATGGGCTGGCTGCGACATCGGATTATGATGCCGTACGCCTATTGCGAAAAAAGGGGATCGATCCCTTTCAGCGCACAAATCTGCTCGATCTGGCAACCTCTGCGCAAAGCAATTCGACCAGTGATGACACGGCGCAAGACAACATCAAGATAAACCTGCCTCAGACCGCCAAAGCCGCGCAGCAAAATCTGCCCGGCCCAGAGCTCAGCCCGGCTGAACGTCGTGAATATGAGATCGGGCAAATCCAGAAAGATATCGCCCGCCGTCGCCGCCGAAAGCTTGCGGGGCTGTTTGCGCGGTTGGCAGCCTTCGTCATCATTCCTACCTTTGTCGTGGGGTACTACTTTTATCGGGTCGCGACACCAATGTATGCCAGCGACTCGGTGTTTTCGATCCTGCAGGCTGATGGCGGCGGTGCCTCGTTTGGCGGGTTCCTGGCGGGAACGCAGTTTGCGACGGCGCAGGATTCTGTGGCGACTCAGGAGTTTCTGGAATCCAAGGATGCGTTGGAACGGCTTGAACGTGATGTGGGCTTTGCAGAATTTTTTCAGCAAGACGGAATCGATCCGATTCTGCGCTTGCCGGTCGATGCGACGCTGGAAGAGACCTATAAACTGTACAAACGTATGATCACGATCGGGTATGACCCCAGCGATGGCGTCATACGGATGGAGGTTGCCGCCCCAAGCTCGGAGATATCCGTCGATTGGTCCAATCGGCTGATCTCGTATGCTGAAGAGCGGATCAACGGTCTGACCGAATTGAAGCGTGAAGATCAGATGCGCGATGCCCTGGCAGGCTTTGAAGCCGCGCAAGAGGCGCGCCGCCAAGCGCAAGAGGATTTGATCGAATTGCAGCTGCAGGGGGCAATCCTTGATCCGCAAAGCGTGATCGCCAGCCTCCGCGCGCGGATCGACCAGTTCGAATTCGAACTGCAGGATAAAGAACTTCAACTGGCAGCACTTCTCGACAACACGCGCCCGAACCAAGCCAAGGTGGACGGCACCCGAGCGGATATCGAACGACTGCAAACGGTCCTTGATGAGTTGAATGCCGAGATGCTGGATGCTTCAGCAGGCGAAAACTCGCTGGCGCGTCTAAGCGTGCGCATCCAGATGGCTCAGGCAGATCTGGCGGCCCGTGATATGATGCTGCAAACGGCAATGCAGCAAATGGAATCCACCCGGACCGAGGCAAACCGCAAGGTGCGGTATCTGACCGTCTCGGTTAACCCGGTCGCCAGCCAGGAACCCAGCTATCCGCGCAAGTTCGAAAATACGATTTTGGCTTTCCTGTTATTTGCTGGTATCTACCTGATGATCTCGCTTACCGCGTCGGTCCTTCGTGAACAGGTATCCTCGTAAGACTCATGAAACATGTGAAAATCGCCGACCTCACGGTTGGCAACGACCTTCCGCTGACCCTAATCGCGGGCCCCTGCCAGCTTGAAAGCGCGGATCACGCGCAGATGATTGCGGGCACCATGAAAGAGGCATGTAACGCCGCCGGGGCGCAGTATGTATTCAAGGCTTCGTATGACAAAGCCAACCGAACCTCGTTGTCCGGCAAGCGTGGCATGGGCATTGATGCCGGATTGAAGGTGCTGGACGACATTCGCAAGATCATTGGCGTTCCGGTTCTGACCGACGTTCATACCGAGGCCCAATGCGCGATCGCGGCCGAGGCTGTAGATATTCTGCAAATCCCGGCGTTTCTGTGTCGCCAGACGGACATGCTGCTGGCGGCCGGCAATACCGGCAAAGCAGTGAACGTGAAAAAAGGACAGTTTCTCGCCCCGTGGGAAATGCCCAATATCGTCACTAAGATCGAAAGCACCGGCAATCAGAACATCCTGTTGACCGAGCGTGGAACTTCGTTTGGCTATAATACTCTGGTCGCGGACATGCGGTCACTGCCGCAGATGGCCAAGACTGGTTATCCGGTTGTTATGGATGCCACCCATTCGGTGCAGCAACCAGGCGGTCAAGGCGGCTCATCCGGTGGGCAGCGTGAATTTGCACCCGTCATGGCGCGGGCCGCGGTTTCGCTGGGTATAGGTGCTGTATTCATCGAAACGCATCAAGACCCCGATAACGCACCCTCGGATGGGCCTAACATGATCCCACTGGATCAGATGGGCCATCTGATCGACACATTGATGCGGTTTGATGCTCTGGCCAAAGAAAACCCAATTAAGATTTAACGATTGAGATTTGTTATGACCAAACCCCTTCCCGAGGTGACCCCAAACACCTGGAGCTTTCTGCGTGATCCGATGATCAAGCCCACGGGCTTTCGCGAATATGACGCGCGATGGAAATATCCTGACGAGATCAATCTTCCGGGTATGACCGCCTTGGGTCTGGGTCTGGGTACTCAGATGCACAAACGCGGGATCGAACCGGTGATTGCGGTTGGCAACGACTATCGCGACTATTCGCTGTCAATCAAAAATGCCCTGATCGTGGGGCTGATGCAGGCGGGAATTCAAGTCAAGGATATCGGCCCGGCGCTCAGTCCCATGGCCTATTTTGCGCAATTCCATCTGGATGTCCCTGCGGTTGCGATGGTTACGGCCAGCCACAATCCCAACGGTTGGACCGGTGTGAAGATGGGCTTTGACCGCCCCCTGACCCACGGACCCGACGAGATGTCAGAGTTGCGCGACATCGTGCTGAATGGTGAAGGCGTCGCGCGACCAGGCGGCTCTTATGAATTCGTTGACGGTGTCAAAGAAGCCTATATCGATGATCTGGTTGGTGACTTCAAAATGTCCCGCCCGCTCAAGGTGGTCTGTGCGACCGGCAATGGCACCGCCGCCGCCTTCGCGCCCGAGATTTTCGAACGGATCGGTGTTGAGATCGTGCCAAGCCATACTGAACTGGACTACACGTTTCCCAACTACAACCCCAACCCCGAAGCGATGGAAATGCTTCATGATATGGCCGATTCAGTCAAAGCCAGTGGCGCCGATCTGGCGCTTGGATTTGATGGTGATGGGGATCGTTGCGGCGTTGTGGACGACGAAGGCGAAGAAATTTTTGCCGACAAGGTCGGTGTCATCATGGCCCGTGATCTGGCCAAGCTATACCCGGGTTCAACCTTTGTGGCTGATGTCAAATCGACGGGCTTGTTTGCAAGTGATCCAGAACTGCAGGCGCGTGGCGTGAAAGCCGACTATTGGAAAACCGGCCACAGCCATATGAAGCGCCGGGTCAAGGAAATCGGCGCGCTGGCCGGGTTCGAAAAATCGGGTCACTACTTTCTGGCTGAACCTGTAGGGCGTGGATACGACTGCGGAATGCGTGTGGCGGTAGAAATCTGCAAACTGATGGACCGCAACCCGGATCAGAGCATGTCGGACCTGCGCAAGGCACTGCCCAAAACGTGGTCAACGCCCACCATGTCGCCTTACGCTGCGGATACCGAGAAATACGACATTCTGCAGCGGTTGGTCGACAAACTGGTTGCGAAGGCTGACGCCGGCGATAATTTTGCGGGACGTGCGATCAAAGAAGTTGTGACTGTCAATGGCGCTCGCGTCATTCTGGACAATGGCAGCTGGGGGCTGGTGCGTGCGTCGTCAAATACGCCCAACCTTGTCGTAGTTTGCGAAAGCAGCGAAAGCGAAGACGAGATGCGCGCGATTTTTGCCGATATCGATGCGGTAATTCGCACCGAACCCGGTGTTGGCGACTACGACCAGACAATCTAGTACACCAGATCAAGGGCGCTGAATTCAGCGCCCTTTTGCAGTGCAATCAATCCCCGCCAAACAGTTTCAGAAGGCTTTTCTTGGCCTCATTCTCCAATTTATCTTTCAGGGCGTCTTCAATCTGACCAGTATCTGTGACTGTCGTATCAAGTTCTTTACCAACTTTTTCCAGAACCTTTTGCTTGGCGTCATCTTCCAATTCTTTGACCTTACCTTCGGCCGCAGCTTCAATGACCTTGGTGAGGTCCGGCCTGATTGACGGATTGCTCCATGGACCAACGATTCGAACAGGAACCGATATTCCCTGCCCCGCGTTTGCCCGCAACGCGACCGGAGTGAACAGGTAATCAATGTCGCGCGCGCCCAGGCCGATACGGCCTGTACCGTCCGCCCGGAAATTGTCCAGTTGCATCAGCAGATCCTTGTTGGTCAAATCACCGTCTTTCATTGTGAAACTGGCCGTGAGGCTGTTGAACACCGTGGTTCCGCCAGACCCTTTGCCGCGTCCCATGAGGCGATCTAGATCCAGCCCGGATATCACGCCCTTGCCAACCTCAATGTCGCCTTTGCCGCCAAGGGATTTCATAATCTGATCTTCGCTCTGACCAACGCCGAGAAACTCAAGATTCCCTGAGCCTGTGCCAGATAGGCGCTTGATGTCCCCAAGCGTTTCAAGAGCTTCATTGATGTCGATGTTGTCCGCCTTCAGGTTTCCTCCAACCGACAAGCCATTGCGATTGTTGGCAACCACCTGGCCGTTCAAATGCCCGGAAAACAGTGAAGCTGGATGCATTTTCAGCACCGCCCGTGACCGATCGAGGCTAAGCGTCAGATCGCTTTTGCCAAATTTCATACCCGGCACCGCAATCGAATTGGCCCGGAGACGGATCTGCCCGTTTGCGAGCCCCAGAAAGGACGCATCAATCGGGGTTTTAGACCAACCTTCCGTCGAAGCGCCGCCTTCAGATGTGTCGTCCCCGCTCACCTTCGTCAGATCAAGATCACCTGCATTCAGGCGCGCCGTGATTTGCGGGGGATCTGAAATCTGGATATCGGCTTCGCCCTCAAGCCTGTTCTGATCAAGAACGGCGATCATGCTCCGCAATGAAACACGTCCGTCACGCGTATAGGTCATATGCCCGGATACGTTCGCGACCTGCCCTAACCCTTCAGGCACAGCCACACCGCTTTGACCAAAGGCGGCCAGCATCTTGTGGGTGTCTTTCGCAGTCACAGTGGTTTTTCCATCCATTTCACCCGCCAGATTTACCCGGCCTGAGAACTGAATGTCACCGCCCGGTGCAGTCAGGCCGAATTCCAACGGCGTGACAGTGCCGCTGGAAAAGGCAGGAAGGTCGGGGATCGTCAGGTCCACCGCAACATTGCCGCCGGGGACAGGCATGCTGGCCTGCATTTCCATAGGCGCGGTTACGTCGGGCCAGCGGGCGGAAAGGTCAACATCCGCGAAGTCCATGCTGACCGCGCCATTCTCAAGATAGATCAGGCGAGCATTGGTTAGTTCCAGCCGTTCAAGTGTGATGGGACGGCTTTCAACCGTTTGCGCCGCGGTGCCTGTGTCCGCGGAATTGCCTGGTTGGTGCAACTCCCAGTTCCCGCGACCATTGGCACGCTCAAGACGCAGCACCGGCCTGTCCGCCAACACGCGTTTGATCCTGATATCACCTGATAGCAAGGCCGACGCATCAATCCCAACCGCAAGACTTTGGGCGCTGAGCATTGGTTCAGGCCCTGCCCATGGCGCATTGCCAAAGGTCACAGGGCCGGTTTCCATTCCCAGCACCGGCCAGAAAGACAGCTTAACGTCACCGTTCAATTCAAGATCACGGCCTGTTTGCGCCTTTACCTGTTCGGCCAAAATGGTCGCCAGCTTGTCGCCCGGCATCAGCAACAAGGCGCCAATAACCAACCCGAAGGCGGCAACTATGAGAAATAGAAAGCGAATGATCCACTTCATGGCTCTGCCTTTCCGGCTTTTCTGCTCTGTCCTAAGTCAGCCCCGAGCGGGCAAGATTTGCAAGGGGAAGCTTTCCCCTCTATATGCCCGGCCATGAGTACGAACCCGCCAAACCTCCGCCCTGATCTGGCTCCTTCAGCGCAGATCACAGATACACCCCGCAAAGGCCAACCGACCCTTGGGATGGTGTCGTTGGGATGCCCCAAGGCTTTGGTTGATAGCGAACGTATTCTGACCCGTCTGCGTGCCGAAGGATACGGCATTTCGCCCGATTATGCCGGGGCCGATGCCGTGATTGTGAACACATGCGGGTTTCTGGACAGCGCCAAGGCGGAATCGTTGGAAGCGATCGGTGAAGCGCTGGTCGAGAATGGCAAGGTTATCGTGACAGGGTGCTTGGGGGCAGAGCCGGACTATATCCGCGAGCATCATCCGCGCATTCTGGCTGTCACAGGCCCACATCAGTATGAACAGGTTCTGGACGCGGTTCATGCCGCCGTTCCACCTGACCCGAATCCTTATGTTGATCTGCTGCCCGCCTCAGGCGTCAAACTGACCCCGCGCCATTACAGCTATCTCAAGATTTCAGAAGGCTGTAACCACAAGTGCAAGTTCTGCATTATTCCGGATATGCGCGGCAAACTCGCCAGTCGTCCTGCTCATGCCGTTTTGCGCGAGGCGGAAAAACTGGTCGACAATGGCGTGCGCGAACTGTTGGTGATCTCACAAGACACCTCGGCCTATGGGCTAGACTGTCGATACGATCTGAACCCGTGGAAGGATCGCGAGGTCCGCAGCCATATCACCGACCTGGCGCGTGAACTGGGGCAGTTCGATGCGTGGGTGCGACTGCATTATGTCTATCCATACCCCCATGTGCGCGAGTTGATCCCGTTGATGGCGGATTCGGGCTGCAACGTGCTGCCTTATCTGGACATCCCATTCCAGCATGCGCATCCCGATGTTCTGAAACGCATGGCCCGCCCGGCGGCCGGGGCCAAAACACTGGATGAAATCGCCGCCTGGCGCGCAACCTGTCCGGATATCACCCTGCGATCCACCTTTATCGTTGGCTATCCCGGCGAGACCGAGGCGGAGTTCCAGACGCTTCTGGACTGGATGGATGAGGCGCAACTGGATCGCGTGGGCTGTTTCCAGTACGAAAATGTCGATGGCGCTCGGTCAAACGACCTGCCGGATCACGTTCCGACCGAGGTCAAGCAGGATCGATGGGAACGGTTTATGGAAAAGGCGCAGGCCATCTCTGAGTCCAAGTTGGCCGCGAAGGTTGGACAAACTCTTGAGGTCATCGTGGACGAGGTGGACGATGAGGCTGCGACCTGCCGCACCAAGGCCGACGCACCGGAGATCGACGGCAATCTATTCATTGACGAGGGCTTCGAGGAATTGAAACCCGGGGATATCGTTTCGGTCAACGTGGATGAGGCCGGCGAGTATGACTTGTGGGGACGCTTGGACCGCTCGGCGTGATGAGACGCTCCGGAGCTCAGAGCAGGCCAATCAATATCACGATCCACGCCACGCCTGCGGCAATCGCAGTCAAGGCGACCGCAGCACTTGCCGCATCTTTGGCTTGCCCGGCTAAAGTGTGATGCTCGGTCGAGGTATGGTCGACGGCCCGTTCAATCGCTGTATTGAACAACTCGGCCGCCAGAACCAGAATGCCCAAAGCAAGGATCAACGCCCGTTCTGCGGTGCCAAGAGGCAACGCAAGCGACAGCGCGGCCGAAAACAGGTTGGCCCATGCCCACGCGCGAAACGAGAACTCACCCTGCCAAGTTGCGGCCAGTCCCTGCCAGCTCCAGCGGGTGCGATCCTTAACGTGGTTGAACAATCTGCGCATAGGGTTTTCCGTTTGATCTAACTGGGATCTGAAATTCGCGACCTGCGGCAGAAAGGCAAGAAAAAACCGCCTGCAAAGGCGGCGTACACAAGTTAAATACAGGCGGTCTCAAGTTTGAGACCGCCTGTGCAATGCTTATTGAGTAACTGGGTTACATACGGTCTGGCCTGCCTCGGTGGTCGCCAGTTCGTAGCCTGCCGAGCAGCTGGGTGTACCATACTTGTCATAGTCGGGCTGGATATAGACCGGGGTCGGTTCCTCTTGCTGCGAGCACGCAGTCAATACAACAGCCGTGGCGCAGATAGCAGCAAATTTCAGTTTCATGTCCATCAATCCTCTATTACTTTTCTGATATTGCCCAGTTTTTCGGGGCCAGTCTCAGAATAGGACTAAGAATTTCGTATGGCAACCGAATCGATAACGCATTTGTGAATAAAGGCGAAACCACGCTGTCAAAGCGCTGATCAAAGGCGGCCTACCTTTTTTGACAAAGGGCTCTAAACTCAGAAATTGACAGCAGCCAAAGACGGAGTAGCCCCATGTCAGACGCCCCCATCATCGCCCAGAATGCGCCTTATCCGGTCGAGGTAACCGAAGGAAAATCCTATTTCTGGTGCGCGTGCGGTAAGTCTAAGAGGCAGCCATTTTGTGACGGCTCTCACAAGGACACATCGATTGAACCGGTAAAATACACCGCCGAAGCGAGTAAAAAAGTGTTCTTTTGCGGCTGTAAAAACAGTGCCAATCCACCCTTGTGCGACGGGTCACACAGCAAACTTTAGCTTTTAGGCCAGATCGTTGAAAACGCTCGCATTCGCGCAGAATTCGGGTGCATTCGTTGCCTTTGTCTGCTGTGCAGCAAGCCATAGCTGACAGCGCTCACTGCAGGCAGCGGCTCGGCAACGGGTCACCATTTGGGCATAATCAAAAGAGGTCAGTTTGCCGTCGGCCATCACTTCGGTCAAAGAAACCCCCATGCAGCGTGCGACCGAACGCGTCAGCCAAAAGTGTTTCTCGATATCACCCAGTGATGTCTGGTCCATTTGATCACCTTTGATTGCAGACTTTCAAAGCAGTAAATCTGTGCCGGTTTGGGCAGCTGCAGGGTGCGTGTTCGACCGTTTCATTCTCGCTCAGCCAGTCAGGACATGCGCGGGCCCATTCACAGCCTCGGCAGAGCTGGATCATATCGGCCCATTCCTGCTGGCTTAGACGCCCCTCACGATGCGCAGCAACCAAATCGGTACCAGTGGCTTGCGCCATCCGAAGTGCCAGACGAACGTGGTTCATGATCTGTCCGAGTCGTGGCACGGCAAATCCCTTTTTCATTAAGGCTTTAGCCTGCTCAGCAGCTCTTGGTTGCGACAGTATTCAGGTGTTTTTGACGCCGCCTGATTTTGGGCCAGAAAAGACTCACAATGCCCAGGGTTCGGACATTTGGTGCACCGCAAAACGGCGTCCGATATTTCGTCGAATTTTAGGGCACCTTCGATGGCTGCTTCTTGCAAATCAACGCCTAGTGTTGTGGCCATTTTATCCACAAGACCAGCGTGATGTCTCAGCGTTTCGCGATCAGACATGTGGCTTCCTTTTCCGTTCACACTTTGAAAAAGTTACCCTATCCCCGCAGGAACGCCTTTGACTCAGGTCAATGCTCTGTTCCCAACTGGTCCAAATAGGCGCGCGTGGCATCCTGCACGCGTCGAAACCTGTCCCCGCCCAGCTTTTTTCCGCCGTACCAACGTGTCACGATGATCACGTGATCCGATAACTCGGCCCGCTCCATCATCCGAAGAATAACCATCGCGGCCCCGGATTCCCCGTCATCCGCCTTGAGTGCTCCGGTCGGCAGAATGGCGGCCCAGGTATTATGGGTCGCCTTGGCATAGGATTTGTCGGATTTTAGCTCTGCAAGCACCTGATCAATATCGGCACGACTGGTCACCTGCGCACCAGTCACGGCGTATTTTGAGCCGCGATCGCTGAGAACGACGCCCAGTTGGGTGAGCTTGACCACTATTGCAACCCCAACTGACGGGCCGTTTGCAGCACTGCTTGGACCCGTTGCGCATTCGGTGGATGCGTCGCCAGAAAGCGGTCGCCCGGATCGGGAATGCGCTGAAAGAAAGCCATCCCGACCAGCGGATCATATCCCGCTGCATGTGTGATTTTGGTGCCCAACCGATCCGCCTCGAGCTCGAATTCACGCGTGTAATTCTGCACGCCGACTTCAGCACCCAGCGCTTGCGCGCGCTCGATCCCTGCATCGTCGGCACCTTGCTTGCGGGCAAGATCGCCAAAAATACGGGCGCTTTCCTTAGCATTTTCTGCCTGTCGGGCGATGTGGCCCAGAATGTGGTGGGCGGCCTCGTGCCCCATGACGAAGGCCATCTCATCCGCGTTTTGCGTCGAATCGATCATCGGCTGCGTGAATATGATCAGTGGTCGCCCGTTCTTGTCCAAGGTCTGGAATGCGTTGGCGGGCGCTTTGGGCGAAAGATCTACCAAAATTACAAAATCACAATTGGCTGTCCGTGACCGGCGGCGGCATTCCCGACTGGCGGTGGTGCCAATGGCGCGGCTGACCTGTTCGAACTCGCGCGCCTTTTCCTGCTGAGTCGATGAGGGTTGCCATTGCTCGGCAGGGATCGCAACAATAGACGAGGTGTCACACGCCGCCAAAAGCAGAACCAGCAAAAGGGCAAGACGGCGCATTCACTTTCCTTTCACTCACTCTGCCGGCAGGCCAGCATAGCGCGACAAATCCCGACGGGCTACAACCGATTGAGGTTCACGACGGGTTGCATTGCAGCAATAGGATCGGCAGTCTGCGCGTATGTTTTCGATAGAACACGAATTCGACTCGACGGTCATTACGCTGGTGGACGAAGGTGCCAAGCCTTTGCAAGAGGATGTTGTTATCAACAACTTCGCCGAATGCGTCACGCTTGAGCAATTGGATCCCCGCACAGACCAGATCCAGAAAATCACGTTGTCACCCGAACAGGTGCGCGATCTGGCGGCTGCGTTGGATCTGCCAGAGGGTGTTTATCAGATACGCGAGACCGATACCGCCAAGGAATAGGCTGACCATTCCGCGCTGGCATTTTTTCACAAGCTGCAATTCCGATTGAGTTTGTTGCCTTTTAATGGGCAGTTTGCCCTTGAAAGAGGATACCGGGCCTCCGACATAGTGACTGCCCATGTGAAGGATATTAACATATGACTTTGAAGAGCCAAGCTGCGCTGGATTTTTTACACGCGCGCCGGTCCCGTCCAGCCAAGACTTTGGTGGCGCCAGCCCCGACAAGGGAAGAGTTGATACCCTTGTTAACCGCAGCCGCGCGCAGCCCGGATCATGGCAAGCTGGAACCATGGCGCTTTGTTGTTGTTGAGCGCGGAGCGATGCAACGTCTTGCTGAACTTACTGCAAATTGCGGTCAGGCTATGGGCAAGACCGCCGAAGACATCGCCAAAGCCCGCAGTCAGTTCGATATGGGTCACTTGGCAGTCGCGGTCATCGAAGTGCAGAAACCATCTGAGAAGATACCGGCAATAGAACAAACCTATTCGGCGGGCGCAGTATGTTTGGCCCTGCTTAACGCAGCACTTGCCGCGGGTTGGGGCGCAAACTGGTTGTCTGGCTGGCAAGCGCATGATCGCGATTTTTGCGAGCAGGGGTTAGGGTTGGCCGCAAACGAAAGAGTCGCAGGTTTCATTCATATCGCAACAGAAGGCACTGCCCCACCCGAGCGACCTCGCCCGGATGTGGCAGCACTTACCCAATGGATTTCCGAATGATCATTATCCAATCCTTTCTGAAAGCTCTGGGTCAGATCGGTGATCCCAGATTTCGCAAGGTATTGCTGTTGGGGGTCGCACTAACCTTTGCCTTGCTGGTCGCGGCCTATGCCGGGCTTCTTTGGCTGATCAACATCTTTGTCGGAGACCAGGCGACGCTGCCAATCTTGGGCGAGGTCACTTGGCTGAACGACCTGCTCAGCGTGTCTTCGTTTTTATTCATGATGGTGCTGTCGGTGTTTCTGATGGTCCCGGTTGCATCGGCGATCACCTCGATGTTTCTTGATGAGGTCGCCCAAGCAGTTGAGGATCAGCACTATCCCAGCTTACCCCCGGCCGAGCGCATTCCCTTCGGAGATGCGTTGATAGACACGCTCAGCTTTCTGGGGGTGCTGATCGTCGCCAACCTGCTGGCCTTGATCCTTTATGCGCTCTTCACACCGTTTGCCTTGTTTATCTTCTGGGGCATGAACGGGTTTCTACTGGGCCGCGAGTATTTCACGCTGGCCGCCATGCGGCGACTGGGTCGTGAGGGTGCGCGGAAGCTGCGCGCAAAACACGCAACGACCATTTGGATTGCAGGCATTCTGATGGCGGTCCCGCTGTCGGTGCCGCTGGTCAACCTGTTGATCCCGATCCTGGGTGCGGCGACCTTTACGCATATATATCACGGTCTTTCGGATAACCGGCCCTGAGCTATTCACGCGGCTCCAGTTGGTTCAGCCAATCGAAATCTCGCACGCTGATCACGCCCGAGATAATGATGCCTGCAATGATCGCCCACAGCACCACCGAAATCCCGGTGGTGATCCATAGCTTTTTCTTCATGTGATGGACTTCCGGCGCACCCGCATGGGTGCCTGGAACAATATCCCCCAGATCGCCTTGTGTTTTGATGCGCACAGGCAAGACCATCAGCAGGGTCAGAAACCAAATGACCGCAAACAGGACCAGAGCAGCAGTGATTGTCATCGGCGTCAGACCTGTTCCAGCTCAACAAGGCAACCGTTGAAATCCTTTGGATGCAGGAACAATACCGGCTTGCCATGCGCACCGATCTTGGGCTCACCCGAGCCCAATACGCGCGCTCCGGTCTCTTTCAGATGATCGCGGGCTGTGATGATATCTTCGACCTCATAGCAGACATGATGGATGCCGCCGGATGGGTTCTTCTCCAGAAAGCCGTTAATCGGGCTATTCTCGCCCAAGGGAAACAGCAATTCGATCTTGGTGTTTGGCAGCTCGATGAACACGACGGTGACGCCATGATCCGGCTCATCCTGCGGCTCACCAACTTTGGCACCAAGCGCATTGCGATACTGGGCCGAGGCGGCCTCGAGGTCGGGAACGGCAATTGCGACGTGGTTCAGGCGACCAATCATAAGGCTCTCCTTGCATCTGCATTGACGTGGTTATGGGGGCAGATGGTACGAAGGACAAGTGCGCCAAATCGTCGTTAACCCTGTATTAGCCAGAAGTTCCTAGCGTGAGGCATCTGCTAATCAGGAGTTCTGCCATGGACGATTCGGGACCTTTCGCCTCTGCACCGCTTGCCACCAAGATGCGGCCGCTGCTGGGCCAAACCATCCTTGTGGTCGAAGATAGCCGCTACGCGTGTGACGCAATACGATTGATGTGTTTGCACAGCGGTGCACGTATCCGGCGTGCGGATTGCCTGAAATCAGCGCGGCGACATCTGCAGATTTACCGCCCTTCGGTTCTGATCGTCGATATGGGATTGCCGGATGGCTCGGGGGCCGACTTGATTGCCGAACTGACCCACGCCGTGCCCCGCATTGGTGTCATACTCGGATTGTCAGGGGACGATAACATGCAGGCCACCGCCATGCGCGCCGGTGCCGATGGCTTTCTGGCCAAGCCCCTGACCTCGGTCGCCTATTTCCAGAAGTCTATTCTTGAACTTTTGCCCGAAGATCGTCGCCCCAGTGATATGTCTGCAGTGCGGGAGGATATCGTTCAACCCGATCCATTGGCCTATCAGGACGACATGGCCCATATCGCCGATGTGCTGACCGGCCCCACCGATCAGCGCACATTGGACTATGCAGCGCAGTTTCTTCACAGCGTTGCCCGAGACGCAGAAGATATGGTGCTTGCTGATGCCGCACGAGATCTTGCTCGATCACGCGCGAAGGGCGCGCCGGTCACAGCCCAGACGGCGCGGGTGGCCGGGTTGGTGCAAGACCGTCTGGAGCGGCAAGAGGCGATCTGACATGCTCACTGCGTATTTCATTACAGCGACGCTGCTGTGCGTCTGGATCTATCGCCAGACGCGCCTCACAGCCAAGAACATTCGCAATCGGCGGGATTCAGCAAACCCTTTGGATTAACTCGACCCCCTGCGGTGCTTCTTGACTTAGGTCTGCGCATCAAAATCCCAAATGCAAACCGCCAGCTCATGGCGGGCGGCTGCTATTAGTCCTGTGGGATGATCCTGAGACCCAATTCCATCAATTGATCCGAGGTCGGATCGGATGGTGCGTCCATCATCAGGTCTTCGGCGCGCTGGTTCATTGGGAACATCATGACTTCGCGAATGTTGGCCTCATCGGCCAGCAACATCACGATACGGTCAATCCCGGCAGCACAGCCACCGTGCGGAGGCGCGCCATAGTGGAACGCGTTGAACAATGCACCAAAGCGGGATTTGACCTCATCCTCGCCATAGCCAGCCAGCTCAAATGCTTTCAACATGATCTCGGGCTTATGGTTCCGGATCGCGCCCGACACCAACTCGTAGCCATTGCAAGCCAGGTCGTACTGGTACCCGCGCACGTCCAGAGGATCGCCCTGCAACGCCTCCATTCCGCCCTGCGGCATCGAGAAGGGGTTGTGTTCAAAGTCGATTGCCCCGGTTTCTTCGTCCTGCTCATAGATCGGGAAATCCACGATCCAGGCAAAGGCAAAGCGGTCTTTTTCTGTCAGGCCAAGTTCATCGCCGATTACGTCACGCGCTTTACCTGCTACCTTCTCAAAGGCTTTCGGCTTGCCACCCAGGAAGAATGCCGCGTCGCCGACACCCAGACCCAATTGCTGACGGATCGCCTCGGTCCGTTCCGGGCCGATGTTCTTGGCCAGCGGTCCGGCCGCCTCCATACCTTCACCCTGATCGCGCCAGAAGATATAGCCCATACCGGGCAGACCCTCTTTTTGCGCAAATGCATTCATGCGGTCGCAGAACTTGCGGCTGCCACCGCTCGGCGCTGGGATGGCGCGGATTTCGGTGCCTTCCTGCTCCAACAGCTTCGCGAATATCGCGAAGCCAGAACCGCGGAAGTGGTCGGAGACCACCTGCATTTTGATAGGGTTGCGCAGGTCAGGCTTGTCCGTGCCGTACCATAGTGCCGCATCTTTATAGGAAATCTGCGGCCAATCCTGATCGACCTTGCGACCTCCACCGAACTCTTCGAACACGCCAGTCAGAACGGGCTGGATGGTGTCGAACACGTCCTGCTGCTCGACAAACGACATCTCGAGGTCAAGCTGGTAAAAATCGGTCGGCGAACGGTCAGCACGTGGGTCTTCATCCCGGAAACACGGGGCGATCTGGAAATACTTATCAAAGCCCGACACCATGATCAGCTGTTTGAACTGCTGCGGCGCCTGTGGCAGCGCGTAAAACTTGCCCGGATGCAGGCGCGAAGGCACCAGAAAGTCGCGTGCGCCCTCGGGGGACGAGGCGGTAATGATTGGTGTCTGATATTCGCGGAAACCTTGATCCCACATGCGGCGGCGCATCGATGCGACAACGTCCGAGCGCAGCGTCATGTTCTGCTGCATCGCTTCGCGGCGCAGGTCCAAATAGCGATAGCGCAGGCGGGTTTCCTCGGGATATTCCTGATCACCGAAGACCATCAGCGGCAGTTCGTCAGCTGCGCCCAGCACTTCCAACTCACGCACATAAACCTCGACCTCACCGGTCGGCAGTTTCGGGTTCACCAGTTCGGGGTCACGCGCTTTGACCGTGCCATCGATGCGGATACACCATTCCGAGCGCACCTTCTCAAGCTCGGCAAAGGCGGCGCTGTCGCCATCGCACAGAACCTGAGTGACACCGAAATGGTCGCGCAGATCGATGAACAGCACGCCGCCGTGATCTCGGACCCGATGCACCCACCCGGAAAGGCGGACGGTTTCACCGACATTGGCGGCGGTCAGAGCGGCGCAGGTGTGGCTGCGATAGGCGTGCATGGATCATATCCCTTCGGGCGCAGAATTCGTCGCGCCGATACACCCCTTTGGGCTAGGAAAGTCAAGGCGGGTCGCGCCGTCAAAACGGCCTTTGCACGTTGCCCGAGTAGAAATACACACCCAGACCGGCGGCAAAGATGATATTGCCCGCAATTGCGTGCAGAAGAACAGCGTAAAAGAACGACCCACGTTTGCGATAGGCCCATGTGAACAAAAGGCCTCCTGCGAAGGTCATGATGGTGACGACCCAGCTCCAATACATCAGGTGAGCCAACGAAAACAGCCCGGCGTTTAACAAATAGGCCGCGCGCCCACTAGGCAGGATCGCGTGGTAACGCCGGAAAAAGAGAGACCGAAACAGCAACTCTTGCGGCAGAGCAGACAGCAACGGGTAGCCGATACAAATGAATATCAACATCTCCGGCCGGTGTAGCAGCATTACAAAGGCTGCATTCGGTCGTGCCCACAGTACCAAAGCAGAACAAAAGGCCGCCATGAAAAGCGTGAAACCAATCACCTCAAGCCACGACCAGTTCCGCCACCCATATCGAAGCTCGGCCCATGAGAACCCCGGGGTGTCCTGCAACAAAAGGATACCGAGGCCAGTGAACGCGAACAGTGCAGGAAACATCCAGTTCGGTGGGAATAATACCGCGATCAAGACCGGGACAGCCACAAAGAACAAGACAAACTCGATCCTGAGACGTTGGTTTGTTGCTGGAGTTTCCACCCACTCAGTCATTTTGCTCAAAGTGCTACAAGCTCCGCCTGGATCAGCCCCCGCAGGGAATTTCCACAGTAGATATTTTGTGCGTTTTGTAGATCGGTCAAGGTTAGAACGGTTTCAGTAACTTCTTTGTTCTCAATCAATTCTTCACGCAGGATACCCGGAAGCAACCCGCAACACAGTGAGGGCGTCAGCTGTCTTCCATTGGGCATGGTCAGAAACAGGTTCGTAATCGTACCTTCACACAGCTCATCCCGTTCGTTCAGAAACAGGAGTTCGTCGACACCCTCCGGCAGACCCGCGCGCGCCGTGTCGTAAATCGCCCGACGGGTCGTTTTATGGCGCAACCATAAATCCGCTGAGGACAACCTCTGATCCGCCAAACCCACGCGCCAGACAGCTGGGTTGGCTGCCAATTCCCCGGTTGTCAGATCAAATTCACCATGCGAGTCCAGCGTCAGGCGGCAGCGGATTGCTGTGTCGCCCGACACACTATCCAAAACGCGATGCGCCGAGGCTCGGTCAAACGCAATACCGAGCGTCTCAGCCGTTCGGGCCATGCGAGACAGATGGCGTTCAAGACGCACAAAACCCTGCCCCGGACAGAACGCCAGAGTTTCGATCAGGCGGAAATCAGGCTCAGCTGGTGGGCGAAGCGGGCTTTCCATAGCGCCTCCTCATATTCTGATGGAGCGGTGCTGTCCCAGACCAGTCCACCGCCTACATTCAGGGTCGCCGTGTCGCCTTCAACCAAGAGGGTGCGGATGGCGACGTTGAACTCGGACCGCCCATCCGGTGCAGCCCAACCAACGGTGCCGCAATAGGCATCGCGAGGCCAGGGTTCCAGCTCAGACAGGATTTCCATGGCACGAATCTTCGGCGCGCCCGTGATTGAACCGCAAGGAAACAGAGCCGCAAAGATGTCAGAAAGACCTACCCCGAGGTGCAGTTGCGCCTGAACCAGCGATACCATCTGGTGAACGGTCGCGTAGCTTTCAACCTTGAATAGCTCGGGCACATTGACCGATCCGGCCAGGGCAACGCGGCTGATATCGTTGCGCAGCAAGTCGACGATCATCAGATTCTCGGCACGGTTCTTCGCGTCCGAAGACAGGAATACCCGGCGGCGCTCGTCCTCGACGGGATCCTCGCTGCGGGGTTGAGTGCCCTTCATCGGACGCGTCTCGATGCGCCCTTGGGTGTCGGTACGGAAGAACAACTCGGGTGAACGGCTAAGCAGATCGGGCAGCCCGTCTTGCTCTACCAAAGCGCCGTGGCCGACAGGTTGACCAGCCGCAAGCGCCGCATACAATGCCGCGCTGTTTCCGGTGACATCAAGGTCGATGGGAAACGTCAGATTTGCCTGATAGATATCTCCAGCGCCAATCGCATCATGAATGTCGCGGAACGCTTGGGTATATCGCGCCTCGTCCCAGCGGGGCTGAAACGCGGTGACAGCACCCATCTCCTGAGGCAGGCCAACGCGGTCCGGTTCTGCGTACACACCAAAACATAACAGCGGCAATCGCCGACCCTTAGGCAAACGCCCCGTCAGGCGAGGCTCAAGCACATAGCCCAGCTCATAGCTTGCGTAGCCAGCAAGCCAAGCGCCATCTGCGCGCGCCTGATCAAGCGCCGCCAGAGCTTGGGGCACCTCCACCGCATCATCCGCGCGAATGATATGGGATGGACGCTCGAACCGGGTTCCACGCCCGGCTGGTCCTTGATCGAAACGAATACGCAAGTGCATCCTCATTTATCGTGCTGCGCGATATAGAGGATACGCCAGCAAACGAAAGGGGGGAAAGCGGCAATTTCGCCCCTGTTTCCGATACCACTTGCACCTTTTCGCGCGGTCCCTATAACGCAGGACAATTTGGGCGCTGGGGCGGTGCCCTGACTCGCGGACAATCGAAGGAACAAGGCCATGCCGAGAAGAACCGACATCCAGTCGATCATGATCATCGGGGCGGGGCCCATTGTTATTGGTCAGGCGTGTGAGTTCGACTATTCCGGCGCACAGGCCTGTAAGGCGCTGCGGGAAGAAGGCTACCGGGTCATTCTGGTGAACTCGAACCCTGCAACGATCATGACCGACCCGGGGCTTGCGGACGCGACTTATATCGAGCCGATCACGCCCGAGGTTGTCGCCAAGATCATCGAGAAAGAACGCCCCGACGCCCTGCTGCCCACCATGGGCGGACAGACCGGCCTAAACACCTCACTCGCGCTGGAAGAGATGGGTGTGCTGGACAAGTTCAACGTCGAGATGATTGGCGCCAAACGCGACGCCATCGAAATGGCCGAAGACCGCGCCCTTTTCCGCGAGGCGATGGACCGGCTGGGCATCGAAAACCCCAAGGCCGAGATCGTAACCGCGCCCAAAGATGACAGCGGTAAGAAGGACCTAGATGCAGGTGTCGCGCTGGCGCTGGACACGCTTGAAACGGTTGGCCTGCCTGCCATTATCCGCCCCGCCTTTACGCTGGGGGGTACCGGCGGCGGCGTGGCGTATAACCGTGAGGATTACATTCATATTTGCCGTTCCGGCATGGACGCCTCGCCCGTTGGTCAGATCCTGATCGATGAAAGCCTTTTGGGCTGGAAAGAATATGAGATGGAGGTGGTGCGCGACACCGCTGACAATGCCATCATCGTCTGTTCCATCGAAAACGTCGATCCGATGGGCGTGCACACCGGCGACTCGATCACCGTGGCCCCTGCCCTTACGCTGACCGACAAAGAATACCAGATCATGCGCAATCACTCGATTGCCGTGCTGCGCGAGATCGGGGTCGAAACCGGCGGATCAAACGTGCAATGGGCGATCAACCCGGTTGATGGCCGGATGGTCGTGATCGAGATGAACCCGCGCGTGTCGCGCTCGTCCGCGTTGGCGTCCAAGGCAACCGGTTTCCCGATTGCCAAGATCGCCGCTAAACTGGCCGTGGGCTACACGCTGGACGAGCTGGACAACGACATCACCAAGGTCACGCCCGCCTCGTTCGAGCCGACCATCGACTATGTCGTGACAAAAATTCCGAAATTCGCGTTCGAGAAATTCCCAGGTTCCGAACCCTATCTGACCACTGCGATGAAATCGGTGGGCGAGGCCATGTCCATCGGCCGCACAATCCACGAATCGATGCAAAAGGCCCTGGCCTCGATGGAATCTGGCCTGACCGGTTTTGATGAAATTGAAATCCCCGGCCTAAACGTTGGCACCTGGGACGAGGCTGATGACAAAGCCGCTGTCATCAAGGCGATCAGCCAGCAGACGCCCGACCGCTTGCGCACTATCGCGCAGGCGATGCGGCATGGTTTGACCGACGATGAAATCTTTGGCGTCACCAAGTTCGACCCATGGTTCCTGGCCCGCATTCGCGAGATCATCGAAGCCGAGCGGGTGGTCCGCAAAGACGGCCTGCCCGTCACCGAAGACGGCATCCGCAAGCTCAAGATGCTGGGTTTCACCGACGCCCGTCTGGGTAACCTGACCGGCCGGGATGAGGCCAACGTCCGCCGTGCCCGCCGCAACCTCGGCGTCAACGCAGTATTCAAACGCATCGACACCTGCGCCGCCGAATTTGAGGCGCAGACACCCTATATGTACTCGACCTACGAGGCCCCGATGATGGGTGAGGTTGAGTGTGAGGCACGTCCGAGCGACCGCAAAAAGGTTGTCATCCTCGGCGGCGGCCCGAACCGGATCGGTCAGGGCATCGAGTTCGACTACTGCTGCTGCCATGCCTGTTTTGCACTGACCGAGGCGGGATATGAGACCATCATGGTCAACTGTAACCCCGAGACTGTTTCAACCGACTATGACACCTCGGATCGTCTGTATTTTGAGCCGCTGACTTTTGAACATGTCATGGAAATCCTGACGAAAGAGCAGGAAAACGGCACGTTGCACGGTGTGATCGTGCAGTTCGGTGGTC
The DNA here is from genome assembly GCF_056537425.1 of Ruegeria sp. CE9. NCBI lineage: Bacteria > Pseudomonadati > Pseudomonadota > Alphaproteobacteria > Rhodobacterales > Roseobacteraceae > Ruegeria > Ruegeria sp. CE9. Next base: position 212,980 of record NZ_JBQFRO010000003.1, read on the forward strand.
AAACCCCGCTGAAACTGGCCAACGCGCTTGAGGCCGAAGGCATTCCGATCCTCGGCACGACGCCAGACGCGATTGATCTGGCCGAAGACCGCGAACGTTTCCAGGCACTGGTCAACGATCTGGGCCTGAAACAACCCAAAAACGGCATCGCCTCGACCGACGAGCAGGCGCTTGAGATCGCCGAAAGTATCGGCTTCCCACTGGTCATCCGCCCGTCTTACGTACTGGGTGGTCGTGCGATGGAGATCGTGCGCGATATGGATCAGCTGCGGCGCTATATCAACGAAGCCGTGGTGGTATCCGGCGACAGCCCGGTTCTGCTGGACAGCTATCTGGCCGGTGCGGTCGAACTTGACGTAGACGCCCTGTGCGATGGCACCGACGTGCATGTCGCGGGCATCATGCAGCACATCGAAGAGGCAGGCGTACACTCGGGCGACTCCGCCTGTTCGCTGCCACCCTATTCGCTGTCGGATGAGATCATCGAACAAATCAAGGACCAGGCGTTCAAACTTGCCAAAGCGTTGAACGTTGTGGGCCTGATGAATGTGCAGTTCGCAATTAAGGATGACGAGATTTACCTGATCGAGGTGAATCCCCGCGCCTCGCGTACTGTGCCGTTCGTGGCCAAGGCAACCGATAGCGCAATTGCATCGATTGCCGCACGCGTCATGGCTGGTGAGAAGCTTTCGAACTTCCCGCAACGCCCTGCCTACACAGAAGGTCAGGACACTAAGATCGCCGATCAAATGACGCTGGCAGACCCGAACATGCCGTGGTTCTCGGTGAAAGAGGCCGTAATGCCCTTTGCCCGTTTCCCTGGCGTCGATACGATTTTGGGCCCCGAAATGCGTTCGACCGGAGAGGTTATGGGTTGGGATCGCGACTTCCCGCGCGCCTTCCTCAAAGCGCAAATGGGTGCGGGCATGGTGCTGCCGTCCTCGGGCCGCGCCTTCATCTCGATCAAAGATGCAGATAAGGGTGAGGCCATGCTTGAAGCCGCAAAGGTGCTGGTCGAGCAAGGCTTTGCGTTGGTTGCGACACGCGGCACACAAAGCTGGCTGGAAGAGCAAGGCGTTGCCTGTGAGGTGGTCAACAAGGTCTACGAAGGCCGCCCGGATGTAGTGGACATGCTGAAAGACGGTCAGGTGCAACTGGTGATGAACACCACCGAAGGTGCGCAGGCCGTCGAAGATAGCAAGGCAATCCGCTCCATCGCGCTTTATGACAAAATCCCATATTTCACCACAGCCGCCGCTAGCAACGCCGCCGCGCTTGCGATCAAGGCGCAGGCTGAGGGAGATGTCGAAGTGAAATCGCTGCAGGGCTAATCCCGCACACCAAAAAGATCAGATTGACCCCGGCCTCGGCTGGGGTCTTTTTTCTTCCTCTTTGCGCCAGACACACTCATGATGCAGCAAAGGGGACGCGATGGATCTCTATACAACTTACGGAACGAATGACCTGCCGCGTGCCATCCGTTTCTATGATGCGATCTTTGCGGTTCTCGGACAGCCGCGTCTGCCCGGATGGATCGACGGTTGGGCCGGATGGGGCAAAGACCCCGACAGCGGTACTGGATTTTGGGTTTGCGCCCCTTTCAACGGAGCACCCGCCAGTACCGGCAATGGCACGATGATCGCATTTCCCGCCAAATGCGCTGATCAGGTCCGACGGTTCCATGCCATCGGTCTGCAAAACGGCGGCGCGGATGAAGGTAAACCCGGCGTCAGGCCCCACTACCAGCCCGATTTCTATGTGGCTTATCTGCGTGATCCTGATGGCAACAAGCTATCGTGCTTCTATTGCCATCATGATCCCGAGGTTGAGGTGGGCGGCTGAATATGCCGCCCGCCCTGCTCAAAAGGAAGCCAAGCGTCGTTTCTCTTCGCGGTTGAAAAACAACATGTAGAATACCGGCGCTGCGACCATGGTCAGAATGGTGGCGAACGCCAGACCGCCCATGATTGTGACCGCCATCGATACGAAGAACGCGTCGGTCAACAGCGGCGCCATCCCCAGAATTGTCGTGATCGCAGCCAACATCACCGGGCGCAGACGCGAGACCGAAGCCTCGACAATCGCGGGTCGCAGGGCTTTGCCGGTGGCACGGACCAGATCGACTTCCTCGACCAGAACAATGCCGTTCTTGATCAGCATGCCCGACAAGCTGAGCAACCCGAGCAATGCCGTGAAGGTAAACGGCAGCCCTGTCCCCAGCAGACCGATAACCACACCGTTCACAGACATCGGGACTAGCAGCCAGATGATGACCGGTTGCCGGATTGCATTGAACAGCAACACCGAGATCAGAACCATGATCAGCAAGCTCAGTGGCAATTGCCGCCCCAGGCTTGCTTGAGCATCACCCGAATCCTCGAATTCTCCGCCCCATTCCATGCTATAGCCGATGGGCAGTTCCATCTCTTCAATCGCGCTGCGCACCTCGGAATGGACCTGCGCTGCGGTCAGATCAGGCGGGATATCGGCCCCCACTGTGATCGTCAGCACCCGGTCGCGGCGATGGACCAGCGTATTGAGCGCCTTGTATTCAAAGCCATCCACCATTTGTTCAATCGGCACAAAACGTTCCGACTGATCCGAGTACACCACTTGATCGACAATCGAATAGTCTCCATCCGCCGGGCGACGCAGAATGATCGGAATCAGGCGGTCGCGTTCACGAAGCACCCCACCGGTGATCCCATCCGTCGAAAATTGCAGCGTCGCGGCAATATCCTCGCGCGACACACCCGCCGTCTGCGCCCGTTCTGTCGCATAGATTGGTTGCACGGCCAGCTCCTGCTCGCGCCAGTCGTGATGCACATGCAGCGCATTCGGCGATGCCGCTGACATACGCTGCACTGCCTCTTCGGCCAATTGACGCAACACAGCAGGATCACTGCCCGAGAAACGGGCCTGGATCGGATCGCCTCCGCCCGGGCCAAAGATCAGGCGCTTGGTGCGGAACTCACCTTCTGGGAATTGGGCCGAGCCGAACGCTTCGAGATCGGCCTGCAAGGCAGGTATATCTTCCAGTGTTTCGGTGCGGATGATCATGTGGCCATAGCTGGGGTTCGGCTTTTCGGCCGCATAAGTCAGCATGAACCGCGTGGCCCCCTGCCCCACAAACGTGGCGACCGAAACGACGTCATCCCGGTCGGCCAACCAATCCTCGAACACGGCCATGTCTTCGGCGGTTCGAGCAATCGGCGTGCCTTGCGGCAGCTTGTAGTGCACGAAGAAAAGCGGCGTGTTCGAGTTGGGGAAAAACTGCTGCTTCATCAGCCCGAACCCTGCAAAGCACGCAACCGTGACGCCAATCAGGCCGGCGACCACCAGCCAGCGGAACCGCAGCGCCCAGTTCAGGATTGCTCCATAGACGCGGAACAGGATGCCACTATAGGCGTCTACCTCACCCTCTTTGCCCTGTTTGAAGAAATAGTGCCCAAGCAATGGCGTCACCGTGATCGCCAGCACCCAGCTGAGCAGCAGCGAGATGCCGATCACCGCAAACAGCGAGAACAGAAATTCCCCCGTTGCGTCGGGACTTAGGCCAATCCCGGCGAAGGCCATGATTCCTATGACGGTTGCCCCAAGCAGCGGAATTTGCGTTTTTGAGGCCACATCCTCTGCCGCATCGCGAGAGTTCTTGCCGCGCAGCATGGCGATCTGCATCCCCTCGGCCACAACAATGGCATTGTCGACTAACATCCCCATGGCGATAATCAGGGCGCCCAGCGAAATCCGCTCCATCTCGATCGAGAACATCGACATGAAGAGCAGCGTGCCCACCACGGTCAGCAACAGCGTCGAACCCACAACAATAGCAGCGCGCCAGCCCATGAAAATGCCCAGAACCGCAACCACGATGCTGACTGACATGGCGAGGTTCAGCAGGAAAGCATTCGAGGCCTCATCGACAACAACATGCTGCTGATAGATCGGCAGGATTTCGACACCAAAGGGGATTTCGGAATCCAGCTCGGCCAGTTTCGCATCCGCGCGCTGACCGACTTCAACGATGTTCTCGGTGGCCAGCCCTGCGATACCGAGCGTGAAAGCCTCAGCGCCGTTGAAGCGGATCATGATATCGGGATCATTCTGCCGCCCGCGATAGACATCAGACATATCAAACAGATTGATCACCTGCCCTTGTGATCCAACCGATAGCCCCGCGATGGCAGATACGCTGTCCGAGCCTTCGGCTGTCAGGATCGTTGTCCGGTCACTTGCGGATCGTAACGAGCCCGAGGCGTTGACCGAGTCCGCGTTTGCGATGGCTTCATTGATCGCTTGTAAGGGCACGTTCTGATTGACCGAGATCGACAAATCGGGCTCGATGAAAATCGCTTCGTCCGGTAAGCCCTGCACTTCGACATCGGCAACACCGCTGACCGTCAGCAGTTCGCGGCGCAGGAACGTTGACAGCTCATGTTTCTCCGCGTCCGAGAACCCATCTGCGGTAACCGCATAGAACAGGCCAAACACGTCGCCAAACCCGTCGTTCACGTAGGGTGCACCAACGCCCGAAGGCAGACCGCGCGCCGCATCACGCACCTTGGCGCGCAGACGGGTCCAGATGTCGGGCAGTTCGCTGCCGTCATAGGTAGATTTGATCTCAACCTCGATCAGCGACTGTCCTGGCTGGTTGACCGAAGTGATGACGTCCACCTCGCCCATCTGCTGAATGGCAGATTCCAGTGGCTCGGACACTTCCAGCGCAACCTGTTCCGCCGTGGCTCCGGGATATTGCGTGGCGATCACTGCTTGTTTGATGGTGAACGCCGGGTCTTCAAGGCGGCCCAGCGAAGAAAACCCCCAGATGCCGCCAAACAGGGCGATCAGGATGAACAGCCACGTATAGAGCGGTCGGTCGATCGAAGCGCGTGCGATGCTCATAAACTCGCCCTCAGTTCGAGAAGCCGACGAACCGGCGGACAGTCTGACCGTCAGTCAGCGCACCCCCACCCGCTACGACGATCTCTTCACCATCTGTCAGACCGGTGAGCACACGAACATCACCGCTTTGAGTTGGTTCGATTGTCACGGGAACCCGGCGAATGGTGCCTTGGTCGGCGCCAACCGGTGAAAAGACCATCACACCCAACGCGCCGCTGGCATCTGCCACGACAGCCGTTGGGGGAATGATGATCCCGGTGCGTTCATCTTGCACCTGGACTGTAACAGTTACTGAGGAACCTGGCAGAATTTGCAGCCCTTCAGGCGGTGTTAAACCAAATTGGATGCGGAAAGTCTGCCCTACGCTTGAGGATTCGGCGTCGAACTCTCGAATCTCAAGCGGAAAAATCTCGTCGCTGACCGGGAACTTGGCGGTGATTGTAATGTCGTCCTGCTGCCCGGACCGCTGAAACAAAATCTCGGGCACGTCGACCTCGATACGCAGTTCAGACATGTCATGAATCCGCACGATCGGAGTGCCTGCTGACACAGTAGTAAACGCCTCTACCGCACGGCTTGAGACCAGCGCATCGAACGGGGCGGTCAATGTGGCATGATCCAACTCGTACTCTGCGTCACGCACGGCAATCGCGGCCAATTGCGCTGTCGTTTCAGCGTCGTCAACGGCCACTTGGCTCGCTGCTGTTCCACGCAGTCTTGATAGGCGCGCAAGGGTGCGATCTGCCTGATCCTTTTGCAGACGCGTCCTATCGCGCTGCAGTTCGAACGGCTCCTGATCAAGGCGTGCGATTAGTTCGCCCTTCGGGATCACAAAGCCTTCGGTCACGGGCATTTCAATGATCTGGCCAGCCACTTGGAATGCCAGATCAACGGTCTGCCGCGCGGCAATCCGGCCAAAGAACTGTCGCGAAAATCCGGGGGATGTTTCGCTAACCTGCATCAGCTTCACGGGTTTAGCAGATTCTTGGGCAATGACGGGTGTGGCGAGCACAGCCAATGCAAGGCAAACAGAGGTCACGAGTTTCATTTCTTCAATCCCTCAGGAATTCCGGTTTTCAGAATATTGTCGCGGATTTTGCGCGCCAGACGGGCAAATTCTGCGGTTTCTTCGGTGTTGAGACCGGATGCGCTGCGAAATAGCTCTCCGGCCACGGCTACCAGCATATTGCGGGCCTCTTCGCCTTGTTCGGTCAGGACCAAAAGCCAGGCTCGGCGATCTTCGGGGTCTCGCTGACGGCTCAGATAGCCCGCCTGTTCCAGCGCATCCGCAGTCGCGGTGATCGTGGAAGGCACCGTCAGCATATCCGCCGCCAGCACGCCCATACGTTTGGGAGCATCCAGCTTGATCAGCATGTGGCATTCCTGATGGCTCAGGTCTGTTTCGATGCAATCAAAACTTTCTTCCAGTTTCCAGTAAAGCGCGTAGACCCCCATCATCGCCTGAATCTCAGGGCTGAGGCGGCCCAATCGGGTGCTGATTTCGTCTGACATGTGTCTCTTCTATCTGAGTCGCGGCAGAATATACTTCGAATTATGAACTATTCAAGTTTCGAAGCGGATAAGCGCGCATTCCCTTGGGTCAACACATCTTGATCAAACCCCGCAGGGGCTGCATTTTGTGCAGATCATGAATTCAGGACCCGCCATGTACACTCCTGCCATCACTGGTACCGGCGTCTTTACGCCCGAAAACGTCATCACCAACGCCGAACTGGTCGTCGCATTCAACGCCTATGCGGATCGGATGAATGCTGAAAACGCCCAGGCCATTGCAGCAGGTGAGGTGGAGCCGATGCAGCATTCGTCGGAAGAGTTCATCGTTAAAGCGTCAGGAATCGAGAACCGGTATGTGATGGACAAGTCCGGAGTGCTGGACCCCGAAATCATGTACCCATCGCTTCGGCAGCGCAGTGATGATGAGCCCGGGATCATGACCGAGATGGCAGTGGATGCATGCCGCAAAGCGCTCGATCAGGCAGGACGCAGAGCCGAGGACATCGATCTGGTGATCTGCGCCGCCTCAAACCACGAACGTGCCTACCCGGCGATTGCTATCGAAATTCAGCAGGCGCTGGGGATCAATGGCTTTGGCTTTGACATGAACGTAGCCTGTTCATCTGCCACATTTGGTATTCAAGCCGCGGCCGATATGGTGCGCGCAGGCTCGGTTCAGGCTGCGCTGGTGGTCAACCCCGAGATTTGCTCGGGCCATCTGGAATGGCGCGACCGGGATTGCCATTTCATATTTGGAGATGTGGCCACCGCGACGCTGGTCGAACGGTTGGACGATGCCACAGGCCCGCATTTCGAAATCCTCTCGACCCGCTGCGCCACGGCGTTTTCCAACAATATCCGCAACAACAATGGTTTTCTGCGACGTTCGCGCCCGGATGGTCTGGTGGATCGCCGTGACATGCAGTTCATGCAAAACGGGCGCAAAGTGTTTAAAGAAGTCCTGCCCATGGTCAGCAAACATATCAGCGACCATATGCAGGACGAAGGCTTCGACAGCCGCGATCTGAAACGCCTCTGGCTGCATCAGGCCAACAAAACGATGAATGATTTCATCGGCAAGAAGGTTTTGGGCCGCGAACCGGAGCCCGAAGAACAACCCAATATTCTGCAGGACTATGCCAATACGTCTTCGGCAGGCTCGATCATCGCATTCTCGAAGCACTCCGATGATTTGGAGGACGGGGATATTGGTCTGATTTGCTCATTTGGCGCGGGCTACTCGGTTGGCTCTGTGATTGTGAAACGGCACCAATAGGCACACCCATCCAGATCGTTGCCGGGCTCTGCTGAATCCTCAAGATATCTTCAGGTAAGCTCAACCGCTTCTTCACCTTACATCGACACATCGAGGGTCGGGTGCCCAGCGCATCCGAGTGATGTAGTTATGGGAGCCCGCCGTTATGGGGAAGAACGTTCGAGTAGGTATGGCCGCTTTAGTTGCCGCGCCATTCATTGGTATCATGGCCGCAAATGCAGCGACCGCCCAGGTACAAACCTGCACCGTCAACATGGCGCGTGCGGCAGCCAATGAAGGCGATTTTGACGCGCTTTGCGGCTGCTCTAGGGTGACGCGCGGATTTGTGTCGCATCTGCAAAATCGCGCGGATTTTGCTTCGATCCTACAAAATACCGCAGCCCAATGCCCCGGGCTGACTCAGGTGCTGAGCGACCTGCCGACCGCATCTATCGCTGGTAGTAGTGGCGGGGAAGACCGCAGCAGTGATCCCTCCTCAGGCTCATCTGGCGCAGGCAACAACGGAAGCTCGGGCGGCACCGGCGGCAGTTCCAATGGCGGAAGCGGAAGCTCTGGCAATAATGGGGGGGGCTCCAGTGGCGGCGACAATCCCAGCGGCGGCGGTTCTGGCGGAGGTAGCGGTTCTGGCGGGGGTAGCGGCGGTGGCGACAATTCCGGCGGCGGTGGTTCTGGCGGCGGTAATGGTGGCGGTGACAAACCCGGCAAAGGCGGCGGAAAAGGCGGTCATGGCGGCGGCGACAAACCCGGCAAAGGTGGCGGCAAGGGCAGTCACGGTGGTGGAGACAAACCTGGAATAGGTGGCGGTAAGGGCGGTGCCAAAGGCAATAACGGCGGTGGCAATGGCCCTGAGGGAGCAAGCCCCGGCCGCGGCAAAAACGCCAATGATGACGAAAGCTAAGCAAAGGACTTGCCCGTCAGAAATACAAAAGGCGGCACGCAGAGCCGCCTTTATTCTGCACCACTCACCCAGATCAAAGCCGGAATTCCTAGCGAAATAGGGTTCGAATCTAGCTGACGCTTTCTTCTTCCAGATGCAGTTTCATCTCGATCAGCACCTGCTGCAGCATGCTGGTTTCTTTCAGCAACCGCTTCGCCTCATTCACGGTGATAATACCATCTTCGATGGCTGACTGGTATTCCGTCATCAGCATGGCGAACCGTTGGCTTAATGCGATGACATCAGAATTCACGCCCCCCGTCCGGGGACTGTCAGAGTTTCGGCCGTCATAGGACAATGTGATATTCTTCAGGTCCGCAAGCGCCGCAGTCACATGGGGATAGGCCGCGGCATTTTCCAGCCGGGCAACGGCATCTACAGGCATGAACCTGTCAGCATGTTCCGCATTGTCAGAATAATACCTGCCCAACGTGGCTTTGGATTTACCGGTGACCTCGCATGCTGCTTCGATCCCAACATCCTTAACCAATGCCTCGGTATGCTTTTTCAGATAGGCCCCGATATCTGCCATTTTGCTACCCTTGTTACCTGCGCCCTCAGTCCCCTGTCTTTCCATGCCGGGGGAAAGGGTAGGGAAATTTCCCATATCCGAGTCATAATTGAAATGCGATTAATTGACTATCCCTCAGATATGCAGGGATTTTGTGAGTGAGTGGCGGCCATTCGTGCCGGTAATGAGTAAATGTGGAGCATGATTTTAGCCCTACAATGTGAAGGCCGCATGTAGGCCGAAGACGCCGCTGTTGCGGATACGAGGTTATCCATCCCCAAGAGCATCTGCTCGGCCTCGGCTGCCGTAACGGCGGCGTCACCTTTGCAGCCCATCTGACGGCTTGCCCAGCCGGATCAGTCGAATTAGACCCGCCGCATGGCAAAGCTCTATTTCAACTACTCGACGATGAACGCAGGTAAGTCGACCGTGCTGTTGCAGGCCTCGCACAATTACCGTGAACGCGGCATGGATACGTATCTTTTGACCGCCGCAATAGACGGTCGGGCCGGTTCAGGACAGATCGCATCCCGAATCGGGATTTCGGAACAGGCAGATATGTTCCAACCCGACGACGATGTATTCGCCATGATCGAGCGTCGCGTGGAAAAGGGGCAGATTGCCTGTGTCTTCATTGATGAAGCCCAATTTCTTTCGGATGTTCAGGTCTGGCAACTGGCCCGCGCTGTGGACGATCTGGGGGTTCCAGTGCTGACATACGGATTGCGCGTGGATTTTCAGGGCAAGCTGTTCCCTGGATCAGCGGCCCTACTGGCCTTGGCTGACGAGATGCGCGAGGTGCGTACCATCTGCAAATGTGGGCGCAAGGCGACGATGGTGATTCGCCAGGATGAAAACGGCAAGGCAATCACAGAAGGCGCACAGGTCCAGATTGGCGGGAACGAGACTTATGTCTCGCTCTGCCGCAAGCATTGGCGCGAAGCGATGGGCGGCTAAACCGGGTTTGGCAAGTCCCGCCCCGCAACAAACGCCGCCACGTTATCCAGCGCCATATGGCCCATATCAGTACGCACCTCTTCGGTCGCAGTGCCCAGATGGGGCAACAGCGTCACGTTCTCCATGTCCCGCAAAACCTGAGGAACTTCGGGCTCGAACTCATAGACGTCTAGCCCCGCACCTGCGATCTGTCCTGCTTGCAAGGCTGAGATCAGAGCGGCTTCGTCCACCACTTCCCCACGCGCGATATTGACCAGAATGCCAGTGGGTTTCATGGCCTCCAGAATCTGCGCGTTGATCAGATGCTGCGTTTCAGCACCACCGGGCACCGCTATGATCAGAAAGTCCACGGTTGAGGCCAATGCGGCAAGATCGGGAACGTAGTCGGCTGGAAAATCCACCTGCTTTGGGCTGCGGGATAGATATGCAACCGTCATCCCAAACCCGAAATGGCAACGCCGGGCAATGGCCTGCCCGATGCGGCCCATTCCGACAATCCCAACCTTTTTGCCGGTCACGTGATGGCCCAGCATTTGCGTCGGGTGCCAACCTTGCCATTCGCCCGACCTGACCAGACGCTCCCCCTCACCCGCGCGACGCGCCGTGGTCAGCAGCAGTGTCATAGCAATATCAGCGGTCGCGTCGGTGACTGCACCCGGTGTGTTTGTCACCGCGATCCCTGCCGCACGCGCCGCGTCCACATCGATATGATTGTAACCAACACCGAAATTCGCCAGCAGCTTGCAGCGCGGCTGCGGCATCTGGGCAAATACCTGTGCCGAGAACTGATCGCCCAGTGTCGGAACCACGACATCGAATTCAGTTAGCGCCCTTTCCATTTCATCTAGGGTTAGGGGCGTTGTCGCCTCGCGGATTTCCACATCGAATTCAATTTGGGCGCGGGCTTGGACAGCCTTAGTCATCGGGCGGGTCATCAGAAGTTTCATCAGTGCATCCGCCCGCCAACGGGAACCTCACCATCAGGACCGATCAGAACAATTTCTCCTTCCTCGTCCGGCAGCCCCAACACAAGAACCTCGGACATGAATTTACCGATCTGTCGCGGGGGGAAGTTGACCACTGCCATCACCTGTTTTCCGACCAAGGTCACGGGGTCGTAATGCTTGGTGATCTGGGCCGAGGTTTTGCGCTCGCCGATCTCAGCGCCAAAGTCGATCCACATCTTGATCGCGGGTTTGCGCGCTTCGGGGTATGGCTCGGCTCGAATGACTTCGCCAACGCGAATGTCGACTTTGAGAAAATCGTCAAATGAAATCTCACTCACGAGACAGCTCCTTGGATCGGTTTGTCGCGGCTTTGACCGCGCGGTGCAGCAGGTCGGGGAACCCTTCCTCTTCGTGCATCAGCACCTCAAGCGCAGCCTGCGTTGTGCCGTTGGGCGACGTCACGTTGACCCGCAATTGTGAGGGATCTTCGTCGGCGGCCATCGCCAGCGCCCCCGCCCCAGCCACGGTGGACTTGGCCAGTTTCATAGCCAATTCGGGCGGCAAACCGTGTGCTTCACCTGCTTGCGCCAACGTTTCGATGAGATGGAAGACATAGGCCGGGCCTGAACCGCTGACACCTGTCACGGCGTCCATCTGCGCCTCATCCTCCAACCGCACGGTTTCACCAATCGCAGACAGCAATTCCTCGGCCAGTGCGATATCCGCTTCAGATGTTTTGTGGTTCCCGACCAGCGCCGTTATCCCCTGCCGAACCGCCGCCGGGGTATTTGGCATTGCACGGATAATGGGCGTGTCTGATCCAAGTACGTTTTCAAAGGTTGCCAGCGATGTTCCCGCAGCCACCGAAATGAATAGGCTGTCACCACCACCCAGCGCTTGAATTGCTGGCAAGGCCTCGCCCATCATCTGCGGCTTGACAGCCACTAGAACGACCGCAGGTGCTTCAGGCAGGGGCGTGTTGATATTTACGCCCTGCGCCTTCAGCCAGTCAGAGGGGTATGGGTCAATCACCCAAACCGATGCGGCGGGCAATCCATGATCCAACCAGCCTGCAAGCATCGCAGACCCCATCTTGCCACATCCCAGAAGCACCAACCCCTGTTCAGCGACACGCGAGATATCCATGTTTGCCCCTCCCCTTTGGTTCGGGGCAAAGCTTTACGCGCGGCCGTAGGCCTCTGCAATGGCGACTTGCATCGCCTCTTCCGGGTCACGATTCCCCCAGGTCACCAGTTGGATTGCAGGATAGTAGCGCTCAGCGCTCAGCACAGCAGCGGTGATCATGGTATCGATCTGTTCCGGACTGGCGGTCTGACCGCCGGCCAGCACAAGGCCGTAGCGATAAACCATCAGTTTCTGATTGGCCCAGTATGTAAACGCCCCAGCCCAACACTGGTCGTTCATCTTGTTCAGCAGCTCGTAAAGCACGGTTTCCCGCTCGGCCGGAGGCTCCATCTCGAACGAACACACCATACGCAGCGTTTCGTCGTAGTTCGACCAAGCCAATGTGATCGAATACGTGCGCCACTGGCCTTCAACGGCCATGGCGATCTGATCATCCCCGATCCGGTCAAAATCCCAGTCGTGATGTTCTGCAAGATGTTCAACAATGTCGATCGGATGAAGGTCTTCTTCGAGATACTGCTCGGAAAGGGCCATAATGCCACCTCACTAATCTCTAGCAATTCGGGGCTGGCAGCGCCCCAGCGCTAGTTGCCTGCTCTACAAGCCGGGCTTCCCCAGTCTGTCTGTACTAAATATGGTGCGACGCATGCAGGGTTCTGGCAACCCTAATTATTGGGGATAACAGCAATAAGTTGTGGACAGTTGGCAACGGCGATCAAAATATTGGCGTCTCGCGCAGCTTTGTCTTGATTAATTTCTGCAAGGCGGCATGATGCACAACACCGCACAATCCCCATCAGGATTGCGCGGCGAATTTTGTTTGCCCTAAATGTTGGAAATCAGCCGGACTTACTTGTCCAGCTTCGCCTCAAGCGCGGCGATACGCTGTTCCAGCGCAGCATTTTCTTCGCGTGCCTTCTGCGCCATCGCCCGAACAGCATCAAACTCTTCACGGGTGACAAAGTCGCGATCGGCCAGCCAACGGTCCATCATCGACTTCATTGCATTTTCAGCTTCTTCCCGAGCCCCCTGGGCCACGCCCATGGCGTTGGTCATTAGTTGAGACATATCGTCCAGAATCTTGTTACGGGTTTGCATGGGCTTTCTCCGAATTCGCGATTGCCTTCTATATGGGTAAAGAATGGTCCGGGCTCAAGGTTGACTTGCCCCGCAAACCCCGGGCAATGAGACGCACATGCAGGCTGTATTGAATTTCCCCGATCTGTCGCCCGAACTATTCTCGATATCTTTGTTCGGGATGGAGTTTGCGCTGCGCTGGTATGCGCTGGCCTATATCGCTGGCATTTTGATCGCTTGGCGCATGGCGTTGATTGCGCTGCGGCGGCCTGCGCTTTGGCTGGACGAAACACCCCCCATGCGCCCCGACCAGCTTGAAGATCTGGTCACCTGGATCATTCTTGGCGTCATATTGGGTGGTCGACTGGGATTCGTCCTGTTCTATCAACCCGCCTATTACCTAACCCATCCGCTTGAAATCCTGATGGTCTGGCAAGGCGGCATGGCATTTCACGGCGGATTGCTGGGCGTAATTATTGCCACCTATCTCTATGGCAGACGCCACAATATCGAGATTCTCTCGCTGGCTGATCTTGTTGCCCACACCGTGCCACCCGGGTTGCTATTGGGACGATTAGCAAACTTCACCAATGCCGAGCTGTGGGGGCGGCCCAGCGAACTGCCGTGGGCTGTGATTTTTCCTGGCGCGGCTGCACAGGATTGCCCCGACGTTGTGGCCGGGATGTGTGCCCGCCACCCGTCGCAATTGTATGAAGCAGCGCTTGAGGGACTGGTTCTTGGTGCGCTACTGATCTGGCTGGTTTACCGGCGCGGTGCGTTTCGGAAACCCGGTCTGATAATGGGTGTCTTCCTTGCAGGCTATGGCGCCTCGCGTTTCTTGGTCGAGTTCTTCCGACAACCAGATGCACAGTTTGTGTCACCCGGGAATCCGCTTGGGTTGGCGTGGCATATCGGAGGATATGGTCTGACGATGGGGCAACTCTTGTCGCTGCCAATGATTGCGCTCGGCCTATGGTTTGCGTTGCGGGCGCGTCGCAGAACATGACGCTGAAGGATCATCTGCTCCGACGTATTCATCACGATGGCCCTATGACTGTCGCTGACTATATGACCGAGTGTCTGATGCATCCGGAGCACGGATACTACACGACGCGCGATCCGCTAGGAGCAGAAGGCGATTTCATCACTGCCCCCGAGATCAGCCAGATGTTCGGAGAGCTTGTCGGGCTATGTTTGGCCCAAATCTGGCTTGATCAGGGTCAGCCTGATCGGATCGTTCTGGCCGAACTTGGTCCGGGCCGGGGTACCCTTATGGCGGATATCTTGCGCGCGACAAAAGCTGTCCCCGGATTTCACGACGCCACCCGGATTGCGCTGCTCGAAGCCTCTCCGGTTCTGCGCAGAATGCAATCCGACACCCTGCGGGACCATGAACCTCAGTGGATCGACTCGATCACTGACCTTGCTGACCTGCCTCTGTTTCTCGTCGCAAATGAGTTCTTTGATGCCCTACCCATCCGTCAGTTCCTGCGCGATGGTGAAGGTTGGCGCGAGCGATTGATAGGAGTCGATGGCGCAAGCCTTGCTTTCGGTCTTGGAGCACAAGTCCCTCAGGCAGCATTGGAAAACAGATTGCAGGATACGCAAGATGACGATCTGGTTGAGCTGTGTGCGGTCGCGGCCCCTATTCTCAGCAACATCGCTAGGCAAATATCTCGCAATGGCGGCGCTGCACTAATCATCGACTACGGAGATTGGCGATCATTAGGCGACACGCTGCAAGCCTTGCAAGCGCATGTATCCGTTGATCCGCTGGCTCAGCCCGGCCAAGCAGACCTGACCACCCATGTGGACTTTGAGGCGCTCGCAAATGCGGCAAAGGTTTCCGGCTGCGCTCATACCCGATTGACGCCACAAGGTGTGTTTCTCGAGCGGCTCGGCATTACTGCGCGTGCACAGTCGCTCGCCGCCACGCTCAGCGGGACACAGCTTGAGACATTGGTCGCCGCACATCGACGGTTGACGCATCCCGATGAAATGGGAAACCTGTTCAAAGTACTGGGCCTTTATCCGCAACTCGCCGCGCCTCCACCGGGATTGGAACCATGACCTTGGAAATCCTCACGTCAGACATGCTGTCCCCTGTGCGCCACGGGTTCTTCAGCCGCCGCGGGGGCGCGTCATCGGGTATCTTCGAAGGGCTCAACTGCGGAACAGGTTCGACTGATCTTGCCGAGGCTGTTGCGCTGAATCGCCGCCGCGTTGCTGACGCAATGGACGTCGCGCCCGAGGCCATGATTGGCGTTCACCAGGTGCATTCTCCGGCCGTGATTACGGTCGATGGGCCAATGATCGGCGACAAACCCAAGGCGGATGCTGTGGTGACATCGACCCCCGGTCTGGCACTTACGATATTGACCGCCGATTGCCAGCCGGTTCTGTTCGCTGATCCTGACGCACATGTGATCGGCGCCGCGCATGCTGGCTGGCGCGGTGCTTTGAGCGGTGTCCTTGAGGCTACATTGGAGGCAATGGAGGCCCTGGGAGCGAAACGGCAGAATACGATTGCCGTCATCGGTCCAACCATTTCGCAAAGTGCATACGAGGTTGGTTCTGAATTTCTTGACGAGTTCCTGTCTGACGGACCCGAAAACGCACGTTTCTTTGCCAACGGCGAAGGCGACAGGATGCAATTCGACCTGCCCGCCTTTGGCCTGCACCGCCTGCGCGAGGCAGGTATCGGTGAGGCTGAATGGATCCGGCATTGCACATATTCTGACCCGGACAGGTTCTACTCCTACCGACGCTCAACCCACGCCAATGAAGCCGACTATGGCCGGTTGATTTCAGCGATCAGACTGTAAATCTGGCCTTAAATAAGGCGAATTTGCCCAGTTTCCGCCACATTTCTTGTGTTTATCAGAGTCAGAATCGACTCAATTTTTCATCAATGCTCAGACGGTTAACCCAAATCAAAGGCCCGGAGCATTGAAGAAACCAACAAAGAGGTACGTGAAACCTTTAATTTGTCCTCAATTCATCCCGGATCAGCCTTATAGGCGCCTCAAATCAGCGTCACATTGGCTTCATAAACGGGAACCGGGCGTATCGCCCAATCGATGCAGGACAAAGATATGAAACCGAAATCACGCTTTCTCAGCGCCGTTCTTGCGGCTCTTAAAGATCAGGAACCGGAGATGCCCTGGAAGCGGGTTTCAAGTCACTCTGTCAGAGTTGCACGCCGATTGGCAGCAAAACGCTGACTAATTTACCCCATGAGGCCATCTGCCGGTCTCGACGGGCATGCCACATACCGAATGATGCTCCGGTTCGGTGTGTGGGGTCGCACTCAGGAATGCGACCATGTTTCGGGGCGTGTGTGCAGGCAATTTCAGTCTGCGGTTTACGAGTTTGTCTGGGGGGTCAATAACTTGACCAAAACACTGGTGTACTCTGCTTCGGCGCCGTTCATTCGCGGTGACCAGCCCGTGTTTGCCCATCTCATTACAGACAAAGAACAAGATCGTCTGGCGCATTTGCACGGGGGTTCAATCGCCCAGACGATCATTAGAGGGGACGGAATATTATGACTATTCCAAATTCTCTGGCCCGCGCTGCCAGAAACGCGGTCGAGACATCAGCGCTTTTGCGCGATGCGCCTTGTCCTGGGACGAAACAAAAAGCGCAATTAAGACGTTATGAAGTAAGCAGTCTGTTGAAAAACGGGGATGTTTCACAGACACGCCACATCGCGCCTGCCTTGCCGATGTTCGAAGATGCGTTCTGCGCCTTTACTCGCGGCTCTCTGGTAGAAACACCGCAAGGTCCGATGGCGATCGAAGATCTGCTGCCCGGTGACGACGTTCTCAATCAGGACGGAGAATCCGAAACCGTTCTGTGGAAAGGGTCCGTTACCTTGATCCCCGGGCGCGAGGATACGCGCGGTCGAACCCGTCCACTGACGCGGATCATGGCCGATACATTTGGGATGCAAAAACCGATGTCCGGCGTCATCACCGGGCCTGCTGCGCGCCTGCTGGGGACACCCGCGCATATGCGCCACCTGAATGGCGGCCAGCCTATACTGACCCCGGTAAGCGAGTTTCAGGATGGGATGAGCGTAATCGAAACGCTGCCCCCGACACCGGTTGAGCTGTTTCACATCTGCGTTGCACGCCATTCTGTGATTCGGGTCGATGGGCTGCAGTTTGAGACCTATCATCCGGGCATCAACGCCGTTAGAATGATCAGTCACTCTTTGCGTTCGATCTATTTGAATCTATTCTCACATATCGAATCGCTAAATGACTTCGGCCCATTGCTTTTGCCAAGAGCCGGAGACGGTGAGATTGACGCGCTGACAGCGTGATCTGGTTAACAATTACTGCAGCTGTGGGGGCATTATGCAGATTTTACTGAGTTGGGTCGTATCCCTAGCCGTGGCAGCAATGCTACCACCCTGTCCTGTGGATCAAGCAAGAGTAAGGTTCAGGCCGTCCGGTTCATCCGGTCTTCCAACACGTCAAATGGTACGCCTGGCTCGTCTTTTGCGCCTCGGATAACAAGCGAAGTTTTGACGCTGGCCACGTTTGGCGTGGTCAGCAACTCGCCTGTCAGAAATTGCTGAAAACTGCTGAGATCCGGTGCGACGCATTTCAGGATAAAATCCACCTCGCCGTTCAGCATGTGGCATTCCCGAACCAAAGGCCATTCGCGGCAACGGTCCTCAAATGCGCTGAGTTCGGATTCGGCCTGGCTTTCGAGGCCCACCATAGCAAAGACCTGCACCTCGAAACCAAGTTCACGGGCATTTACATCGGCATGATAGCCATGGATATAGCCCGAATCCTCAAGCGTTCGCACGCGGCGCAAGCAAGGCGGCGCTGAAATTCCTACGCGTTTGGCCAGTTCGACATTGGTCATTCGGCCATCGGCCTGCAGCTCTGCAAGAATCTTGCGATCGATTTCATCCAACCGGGTCGTGACCATCGAATGCTCCTGAGTTTTTCAGTTGTTATATCAGCAGCCCCGATGGGCGCAATAATATTTCACAAACGCGCAATTTTTGTCATCTGACATACACATTTGCTCGCTAAGGCCATCCACCAGTGCATCACGGGCTTGCAATAGGTAGGGGCTTTAAGCCACGCCCGGTGGTCGCTATATCGATCCGCACCGGACAACAGGTCCGCCGAGGCAAATTGAGTGGGGATACCATGGCTGAAACAAGACACACCAAGGTCCTGATCATCGGATCAGGACCCGCCGGATACACTGCGGGAGTTTATGCCAGCCGCGCCATGCTGGAACCAATTCTGGTACAGGGGATCGAACCGGGCGGTCAGTTGACCACCACCACCGAGGTCGAGAACTGGCCAGGAGATACCGAAGTTCAGGGCCCCGATCTAATGGTACGGATGCAAGACCACGCCAAGGCGATGGGCTGCGAAGTGATTGGCGACATCATCAGCGATCTGGACGTTTCCAAGCGCCCATTCACGGCCAAAGGCGACAGCGGCACGGTCTACACCGCAGATGCCGTCATTCTCGCCACAGGCGCGCGCGCCAAATGGCTGGGTCTGCCCTCGGAAGAGAAATTCAAAGGCTTCGGCGTATCAGCCTGCGCGACCTGTGATGGGTTCTTCTATCGCGGTCAGGAAATCGTGGTCATTGGCGGCGGCAACACTGCCGTCGAAGAGGCGCTGTTCCTGACCAACTTTGCCAGCAAGGTCACGCTGATCCACCGCCGTGATGAGCTGCGCGCCGAGAAGATCTTGCAGGACCGATTGCTCAAGCACGAAAAGATCGAGCCGCTTTGGTTCCACGAACTGGATGAAGTCATTGGCACCGACGCTCCGCTGGGTGTCGAAGGTGTTAAGGTCAAGAATGTCAAAACGGGCGAAATTTCCGAGATTCCTTGTAAGGGCGTTTTTGTCGCCATCGGCCACGCCCCCGCAAATGAACTGGTCAAAGACACCTTGGAGACTCACATGGGCGGTTATGTCGTGACCAAACCGGGTACGACCGAAACTTCGGTTCCTGGCGTATTCGCGGCCGGTGACCTGACCGACCACGTTTACCGCCAAGCCGTAACCAGCGCTGGAATGGGCTGCATGGCCGCATTGGATGCGGAACGTTTCCTGGCGGAGAACGACTAAGATGATCACAGAATTCTCTGGCCCGGTCTGGAGAATTCTGTTCCGCCGTCAATCGGGCGATCCATTGTCGCCCGCACGTGCACCGGAAGGCCGGTTCCATCATTCCGGCCAATTCGCGCTTTATGCCTCCCTAAGCGCAGAAGGCGCTGGGATCGCCATACAGCGCTATATCTCAACAGGTGACCCGCCGCGTGTGATACAACGGCTTCGGGTTTCCAAGGCGCAGATGTTGGATTTGCGTGGTCAGCAGGCTGCTTCGATCATTTGGCAGGGCCTTGTAAACACTGGCTCCCCTTCCCCAACTTGGCAGTTTTCAGATGAAGCACGCACAAGCGGCGCCGATGGGCTGCTATATAGTTCTCGTTCACGACCCGAACTCAGCCATCTTGTACTGTTCGACGCGCGCCCTGCATTAATTCAGCCAAAGGGTGCTCCTTGCGACTGGTTTCCTGAAAACTCAGCACCTCTGTCTTGACCGATACAAACCGCCGTATCAGGATCACTCCAAGCAACGCGAAGAACAGGTGAGCCTTTGGACAACGCTCTATGGCGCGGCGGATGGATGAGCCGGCTGAGGATCGCAAGTGGCCTCGTGCTGTTTGTCTTTGCGTTCTTTCATTTCATCAATATCGGCCTTGGGCTGTTCCACACTGACCTGTTGCATGGAATGCAAGGAGGGCGCAAAGCAGTCAGCCGCCACGGCATCGGCAGCATGGTGATATACGGCGCATTTCTACTGCACATGGGATTGGCCCTGATCTCGATCGCACAGCGCCGTACACTCAGGATGCCATTCAGCGTTGCGCTGCAAGTGGTTCTTGGCCTATTGATTCCGCTGCAGTTGATCTCACACTTGGTCCATACCCGATACGCGCACGAGATTTTCGGAGTGAACGATGAGATGGGTTACATCATCATCCTGATGTGGCCAAGCAACGCGATCTGGTTCCAAAGCCTGCTCCTTTTGCTCGTTTGGGTGCACGGATGTATCGGGCTGCATATGTGGTTGAAGTTGACCACCTGGTGGCGCGCACTGGTCCCCTATCTGATTGGTGTCGCAGTGTTCGTCCCGGCTTTTGCCTTCGCGGGTCTTCTGACCGAAGGGCGGCGCATCTGGGCCGATTTTGCCGACCCGGATCTGCGACAACAGTATATCGAATACTATAACTGGCCATCACAGGAAGAGTTTCAGGCTCTATTCTCCGTCACAGACTACACTCGGCTGGTGTTCTGGGCCGCGCTTGGCCTGACCGGGCTGATCTATCTTGGGCGCAAACTTTGGCGGCGGCGGCATTCGGTTCGGATCAACTATGTGAACGGCCCCGAGGTCGTTTCTGAAAAAGGCATGACATTGCTTGAGATGTCGCGTGCAAACGGCATCCCGCACACTGCGCTGTGTGGTGGCAAAGGGCGCTGCACGACTTGCCGGGTTGTTGTTGAGGATGGCGCCGATCAACTTCCTCCACCGACCGAGATTGAAGCGCGCAGTCTGAAAGCCGTCAACGCCCCGAATGGCACCCGTCTGGCCTGTCAGATGCGACCAACCGATCCAGTCACCGTGTTTCGCGTTTTTCGTCCAGACGGCGCGCGGGATCGCGCACATGCAAGCCAGGGGGAGGAACGACAACTGGCTGTTTTGTTTCTGGACATGCGTGGTTTTACGGCGCGCACGACGGGCCAATTGCCATATGACATTGTGTTTCTTCTGAACCGTTTCTTCGATGCCATCGTGCCTTCAATAAATGCGCAAGGCGGAACGGTCGACAAATACATGGGCGATGGGTTGCTTGCGATGTTCGAAACGTCCAATGCTGCAAGCTCGGCAAGCGCAGGATTGAGGGCCGCGGCTGAAATTGGGCGTGCGCTGCAGCGTTTCAATGATCGCCTCGCAACAGAGGACAGCCAGCCCGTGCGTATAGGCATGGGCCTTCACCTTGGCGATCTGGTTCTGGGCGAAATCGGCGCAGCAAAAGATGCACCGCGCACAATCATTGGGGACGCCGTTAATGTAGCCAGTCGTTTGGAGGCTGAAACCAAAGCTCTTGGCGTCGAGCTGTTGGTTTCGGACAAGGTACTGCACGCTGCCGGTATGCAATGCGATCCCCGCGCTTTGCGAAATTTCAACTTGCGGGGTGTGTCTGAGCCCATTCCTGCACTGCCAGTCGAGCATGCCGCCGACCTCGAGTCACATACATCGCCACTGGAACAGATTGCCTGAATGGGCCGGGTATAACTGTAAACGGCAGGATATTGTCTACAGCCAAGGACATAATTCAGAAAACTGTTCCATAACAGGAAAAAACCGCGCATATCCTCCTTTGTTTCCGTCCTTCTATGGACATCACATACAAGTCGGGGCAAACGCCTCGCCAACACCTATGAAGCAATAGCCAACAACCCTGCGATACGAGCTCTTTGATGATGTTAAGTAATCTGGCCCCGATCCCCGAATTGTATGTCTCTTATGAATCTGCGCAAAAGCTGAAGGTCGAGGCCGCAGACTTGACCAGCTGGGATCTGAGCCCCAGACAGATTTGCGACCTGGAACTGCTTATGAACGGCGGGTTCAATCCGCTCAAAGGGTTCCTGAGCGAGGCAGACTACGACAATGTTATCGAAAATATGCGCCTGGCCGATGGTACATTATGGCCGATGCCGATTACGCTCGACGTCAGCGAAGAGTTCGCCGAGCAGATCGAATTGGGCCAGGACATTGCCCTGCGCGATCAGGAAGGTGTCATCCTTGGCACAATGACCGTAACCGACCGCTGGACACCAGACAAATCGCGTGAGGCCGAAAAAGTGTTTGGTGCCGATGATGACGCGCATCCGGCTGTGAACTATCTCCACAATGTTGCGGGCAAGGTCTATTTGGGCGGTCCGATCACCGGCATCCAACAGCCGGTACATTACGATTTCAAAGCCCGTCGTGATACGCCGAACGAGTTGCGTGCCTTCTTCCGTAAACTGGGCTGGCGTCGCATTGTTGCTTTCCAAACTCGCAATCCGCTGCACCGTGCGCACCAGGAACTGACCTTCCGCGCCGCCAAAGAGTCACAAGCCAACCTGCTGATCCATCCGGTTGTCGGCATGACCAAACCCGGCGATGTGGATCATTTCACACGTGTACGCTGCTATGAGGCTGTATTGGATAAGTACCCAGCCTCAACCACATCCATGTCGCTGTTGAATCTGGCGATGCGTATGGCTGGCCCGCGCGAAGCGGTTTGGCATGGTTTGATCCGAGCCAACCATGGCTGCACCCATTTCATCGTTGGCCGTGACCACGCGGGCCCAGGCAAAAACTCGGCCGGCGAAGACTTCTATGGCCCTTATGATGCGCAGGACCTATTCCGTAAATTCCAGGATGAGATCGGCATCGAGATGGTCGATTTCAAACATATGGTCTATGTACAGGAGCGCGCCCAGTACGAGCCCAATGACGAGATTCTGGACAAAGAGAACGTCACCATCCTGAACATCTCAGGCACCGAATTGCGTCGCCGTCTGGCCGAAGGCCTGGAAATCCCCGAATGGTTCAGCTTTCCCGAAGTTGTGGCTGAGCTGCGCAAAACCAAGCCGCCACGCAGTCAGCAGGGCTTTACCGTGTTTTTCACCGGCTTCTCGGGTTCGGGTAAATCCACCATCGCCAACGCGCTTATGGTCAAGCTGATGGAGATGGGCGGTCGTCCGGTAACCCTGCTGGATGGTGATATCGTGCGTAAGAACCTGTCGTCGGAACTGGGCTTTTCGAAAGAGCATCGCGATTTGAACATCCGCCGTATCGGCTATGTGGCGTCCGAGATCACCAAGAATGGTGGTATCGCCATCTGCGCCCCCATTGCGCCTTACGCCACGACTCGGCGCGCCGTGAGGGAAGAGATCGAACAATTCGGTGCGTTCTGCGAAGTCCACGTGGCGACCAGCATCGAGGAATGCGAACGTCGTGATCGCAAGGGGCTGTACAAACTGGCGCGCGAAGGAAAGATCAAGGAGTTCACAGGGATTTCTGACCCTTATGACGTGCCAGCAGACCCCGAGCTGAGTGTTGAGACCGAGAATGTCGAGGTCGATCACTGCGCCCATCAAGTTCTGCTGAAACTGGAAAGTATGGGATTGATTGCCGCGTCGTGATCGAGGCCAATCGCCAGAAAAGCTAAAGGCCCTCGGCGCACCAGGGGCCTTTTTTCGTTTCACTGCGCGGTGTACCTCAATTCGGCAGCGCAACCTGGCCACGCATCAATACATATCCACACCCTGCAACCTTTATACCGGTCATGGCGTCTGATGGCCCGACACGTGTGACACGCGCCTGTCCGGGTCGGCCCATGTCATGACCTTGCTCGGCAATAAATGTATCGGAATCCATGAAGCTGTGCTTCCAAAGATACGCCGCCATTGCACCAGTCGCCGACCCTGTGAACGGATCCTCCGGCGGGCTGGGTGGAGCCATCAACAGGCGCGAGAACGTATCGCCAGACTCCGTTGCGCCGTCGAGCGTAACTAGAAACGGCTCAGCCATGTCCGAGCCAGAGAACCCTGCCCGCTCTGAAATCCGGTTCAAAGAAGTCACATTCAGCTTGGCCGTGCGCAACGCCGCATGATCGCGCAAGACCGTTATGCAGAATGGCAATCCAGTGGACACAAACTGCGGTGGAGAGATTATCGCGTCTTCCGGCAAACCGATGGCATCAGCAACCAAACCAGCAGGTACATGTTCGCCAAATTGCGGGGCGACCTGCGTCATTTCAATCTCATCACCACTCAGCCGGATCGGCACGATGCCCGCGCCGGTTTCGAGAGTCAGCGCATCGCCCTGAAACAGCCCGCGCGATCGCATTGCAGCGACAGTGGCGATGGTTGGGTGCCCCGCAAAAGGGATTTCCCGACTTGCCAGAAAGTACCGCACGCGAATATCGGCAACATCTGACGGTCCCGTGAACGTGCATTCAACCAGAGAGGTTTCGCGCACGTAGGACATGCAGACTTCATCTGATAGTTCTGCCCCTCCATGCACGACCGCACAGCCATTGCCCCCAAAGGCCCGGTCACTGAAGGCATCTACCCAGTCGAAATCATACCATCCCATCGCGCGCACTCCTGCTTAACCGACTGCGGCACGATCACCGCAGTCGAGGCAAATGTCACGTCATTTCAGCAGAGTGTTGTGCAGTATCAGTGTACGGCAACCGGCGATAAATCATGCTCGCGCGCCAACACAAAGGCCAGCTTACGGTCGGCGACCAACGCCAGTTGCTGGCCATCGGAATCGTGGACGGCATAGAGTTGATCCAGATCACCAACTTGCTCGCGCACATCGCTTGGCAAATCAGCCACATCGACGGCCTTTACATAAACGATCCGATTACCTTCGGTGTTGATTTCAATCGGTGTATTCATTGCTCTTACCCCTTCCTTATGTTGATTGTCTGAACCACGGTTTCAGGTACGGCGCGGGTCAGATCCACATGCAGCAGACCGTTTTCCATGATCGCCTCGCCCACCTCGACACCATCTGCCAGCACGAACATCCGCTGGAACTGGCGTGCCGCGATACCGCGGTGCAGGAATATGCGCCCCTCGCTGTCGTCGCGTTGACGGCCCCGGATCACCAGTTGGCGATCCTCGATGGTAATCGACAGGTCCTCTTCCGCGAACCCGGCCACCGCCAGGGTGATGCGATAGGAAAAATCCGAGGTCTGTTCGATATTATAGGGCGGG
This sequence comes from Ruegeria sp. CE9, assembly GCF_056537425.1. NCBI lineage: Bacteria > Pseudomonadati > Pseudomonadota > Alphaproteobacteria > Rhodobacterales > Roseobacteraceae > Ruegeria > Ruegeria sp. CE9. The sequence goes on from NZ_JBQFRO010000003.1 coordinate 238,088, forward strand.
TACCCTTCATTTCCGGCCTTTGCGGACCGTTCCAGAAGGCGTTCCAACTGCTCGAACCCCAAAAGATGCGGGTATGAGCCTAAGGTAAGTTTCGACACGTATTTTCGTCCTTCATTGTCAAAGCGACGTCGTCTGCGGCCCCGTTCTGGCAACCGCGTGATATAGAATATGGGAAGATACGGGGATGTCCACAAGGTCTGGCCGGATAAAGCCTGACACACTATCTTGTGTGCAAAGCACCACATGAGCTACTGAGTCGCCAATGAACGCGCCCACCGATCTTTCGATGAAAACCGATGAAGTCCTGCGGGTGGAATTGGAGGTCTTTCGCCGCCAACACCGCGATTTGGACGAGGCAATTGAGGCGCTTCAAGCCAAAGGAACTTCGGACCAACTGACGATCAAGCGGTTGAAAAAGCAGAAACTGCGGCTGAAAGACATCATCCGCCTGATCGAAGACCGCCTGACCCCCGATATCATCGCCTAAGGCGCCTGAACCGCATTGCCACATAGGCGGATTTGGCTATAGTGCGCGCTCTTTCCGAAGGCAGGGGCGCAACAGCTATGAGCGATGTGAAAGTAGGGATCATCATGGGCAGCCAGTCGGATTGGCCCACGATGAAAGAGGCCGCCGATATTCTGGACGAACTGGGCGTCGCCTATGAGGCGCGCATCGTCTCGGCCCATCGCACGCCGGACCGCCTTTGGGACTATGGTAAATCCGCTGTTTCGCGCGGCTTACACGTGATCATCGCGGGCGCAGGCGGCGCGGCACACTTGCCCGGTATGATGGCGTCAAAAACTCGCGTTCCGGTGATCGGCGTGCCAGTGCAGACCCGCGCATTGTCGGGTGTGGATTCGCTTTATTCCATCGTGCAGATGCCCAAAGGCTTTCCCGTTGCGACCATGGCAATTGGATCGGCTGGCGGGGCCAATGCAGGGCTGATGGCCGCTGGCATTCTGGCGTTGCAGGATGCAGCATTGGCAGAGCGACTGGATGCCTGGCGGGAGGCATTGTCTGCCTCAATCCCTGAGGAACCTCAGGGATGAGCCGCATCGGGTTCATCGGTACTGGCCACATCGCTGCGCCGATTGCACGGCTTATGGCCTCGAAAGGCCACGACATCTACGTTTCGGAACGCAATGTGCAGGTATCCTCGGCCCTCAAAGCCGAGCTTGGAGTCAGCGTCGGCACCCCGCAAGAGGTGATTGATGGGTCAGACATTGTGTTCCTTTGCCTGCGCCCGCAGATCGCTGAGGACGTTCTTTCTCCGTTGAGCTTTCGTGCCGATCAGCAGATCGTTTCGGTAATGGCCGCCGTGTCTCAGGCACAGCTTGCCGCACACTGCGCGCCAGCATCTGATTTCGTGCAGACCATCCCGCTGGGGTTCCTGCAGAGCGGAGGTTGCCCCTTGGCCGCTTACGGCAATGACAACCTGTTGGCTGATCTATTTGAGCCTGAAAACCCTGTGGTGAAAGTTGCAGATGAGACCGCGTTGAACGCTCATTTCGCCGTCTGCGCAATGGTTCCGGGCCTGCTGGATCTGATGGCGACCGGAGCTGAGTGGCTGGCGACGCAAACCGGCGACGATGATGGGGCGGAATTCTATACCACGCAGCTCATATCCGGCTTTCTGGCGACAATGCAGAAAGGCTCAGCCGGACGGCTTGCCGAAGAGCGCGACGCGCTTGCAACGGATGGCACGCTGAGCCTGCAGATGACGCAAACCCTGCAATCGGGCAAAGCGCATGATACATTGCGCGACGCACTATCGGCCATTGGACAACGTTTGGAGAAGAAGTGATGAGTGAGATGCTCGCCCCCGGTGCAACCATTGGAATATTGGGTGGCGGTCAGCTGGGCCGGATGCTGTCCGTGGCAGCGGCACGGCTGGGCTTTACCACACATTTTTTTGAGCCCGGAGCGAACCCACCCGCCGGTCAGGTAGCGGATCGGGTCACCACGGCAGCCTATGATGATGCCGACGCGCTGGCAGCCTTCGCCGCTTCAGTCGATGTGATCACTTACGAATTCGAGAACATTCCGACCCACGCACTTGACCTGCTGGAAAGCCACCGCCCCATCCGCCCCGGGCGAGAGGCGCTGCGCGTAAGCCAGGACCGGCTGACCGAAAAGACCTTTCTGCAAAGTCTGGGCCTGAAAACCGCCCCCTTCGCTGATATCACCGATCTGGAAAGCCTGCAGGCCGCGATTGATGAAATCGGCACCCCTGCGATCCTGAAAACCCGACGCTTCGGCTATGACGGCAAAGGGCAAGCCCGTTTGCGTACACCCGAAGATGCCGAGGCAGCTCTGGCCGATATGGCAGGTGCGCCGTCGATTCTGGAGGGATTCGTGGACTTCAGCCACGAGGTTTCAGTCATCGCTGCGCGCGGTCTGGACGGTCAGGTCGCCTGTTTCGATCCCGGCGAAAACGTACATCGTGATGGCATCCTTCATACGACTACCATTCCAGCTCGGTTGTCTCCGGCTCAGAGAACGGATGCCATTTTGCTGGCAGCCAACATTCTGAACGCGCTGGACTATGTCGGCGTTATGGGGGTTGAGCTGTTCGTGACGCCTGAGGGGCTGATTGTGAATGAAATCGCGCCGCGCGTTCATAATTCGGGCCATTGGACGCAAAATGGCTGCGCCGTGGATCAGTTTGAGCAACATATTCGCGCCGTGGCCGGTTGGCCCTTGGGCGATGGCCAGCGACACTCGGATGTTGTGATGGAAAATCTGATAGGCCACGACATGGACCGCGTGCCCGAACTGGCGCGCGAAAGGGATGTTGCGCTGCATCTCTACGGTAAGGCCGAGGTCAAGGCGGGTCGTAAGATGGCGCATTTCAACCGGATCGTACGCAAGGGGTGATTGCGCTGACGCGCGATGCCCCCGGCGGGGATATTTTTTGGCCAGATGAAGCTGGGATCAGCTTAGAAACCGCGTTGCGATATCTCCTGACATATAGCTGACGCGCCCGCCCGAAAAGGTGGCAGCGACACGGTGTGTTGCGGCGTCAAGTATGACAATGTCTGCGCGTTTGCCCGAACACAGGTCTCCGCGATCTTCGAAGCCGAGCACCGATGCCGGGCCAGATGAGACCAATGCCCATGCGCAAGCCATGTCCAGCAGGCCGGATTTGACCAACATCAAGGCCGCGCGACGCGGGCTTGGATAGTGATAATCTGACGCCAGCGCGTCACACAGACCCATGGCGATCAAGTCCAAAGCGCTAGCATTCCCTTTGTGCGAGCCGCCCCTGACGACATTGGGTGAACCAAGGATAATGTGGTCCCCACCCGCGCGGGCGGCCTCGGCCGCATCAACGCTTTCCGGAAATTCCGAGATCATGACACCACGATCACGCCACTCCGTACGATCCTGCGCTGTGGTGTCATCATGACTACCCAGACGAACGCCTTGATCGCTTAGCTTGGAGCATAGGGCATCCAATGCAGCCGGTACTTCACTGGCGCGTGCGTGCATGGATAGCAACATCTCAAAATGCGCCTCGGGGTTACGCCCGGCCTTCAATGCTTGCCCAGTCAAGCGCGGAGGCTTGCGCCCTTGCGACAGCCGGTCATGCGGCAGGTGATCATTCAGGACCACGTAAGACACCTGCCATTCTTCGATGCGCCCGGGCAGAGTTTCGTAATCGTTCAGCATGTGGGTTTCAAAACGCAGCTGAGGGATCAGATCTGTCACGACATCATTCCGAACCGAAGCGATGGCCTCGAAGACTTGCCCCGCAAACTCGGGCCCGCGCACACCACCTTCCCAGCTGAAAAACTGAGCCAGAACGGCGGTCGTTATGCCGTTCGCCGCCAGCTCTGCCTCGACCGACCGTATGCCCTCTGCCATCTGTTTCATGGCCCCGCGACGGGGCGCGATGTGGCGCTCGAACCCGTCGCCGTGCAAATCGATGATGCCCGGCAAGACGAGGTAACCCGACAGATCGATTTGCCGCCCTGCCCTATCGGGCTGAATGCGACCTTCGGCGATGCTCAGATCGGCGCGTACCATCCCTTGACCAGGCAGCAGAACATCTGCGCCGGTTAGCGTAAGTTCCAATGAGTTCATTGAGTGCGCTCCGAGTCCGGTTCCGAGCAGTCTTCACCGAGGCAGATTTGGTCGATGATATCCATCACTCCATCCAGCCACGTAATCTGGGGATCGAACTGTCCAAATTCGATGAAATGCAGTGTCTGGGCCATAACACGTGGGTTGTTCATCATAAAAGTATGCGTCACGGGCAAGATAATGTGATCCGCCATACCTTGAACCTTGGTGGTCTCTATCGAGACCTTTCCATCATCAGGCCCATCGATCAGTGACGAGAAAAGTGGATTCAACGAATTCTCGCCCGCGATGACCCCCAGATCGAAATCAACATGCGGCAAACGGCGCGGAATACCCTCGGGACCTGTACCCAATGCCAGCCCTGCGGGGCCGTTCAGAAAACCAAACACCTCCCAAGCGCCAAGCTCATCCACAAGTTGGCTGCCCTGGTTCGGGGGCCCAAGCATCACGACGCGCCCCAAGTTATCGGGATCGTGGTCCTGCAGCCAGTAGCGCAACAGGATGCCACCCATCGAATGGGCCACAACATTCACCGTATCATCCCCGCAGGCTTCGAATGCGCTTGGTATGGTCTGGTTGGCCAATTCTGGTATCGGCAAATCGGTCGAGGGATAGCCAGGCCTCACCACGGTATAGCCATGGGCATGAAACAGCTGTTCCATAACCGTAAACGAAGCCTCGGTGCGCGCGAGCCCGTGCAGCAGCACGACGCACTTGGCGTGAGCTATTGCAGGCACGAGGCACAACAAAAAGGCTGCTACAAACTTCATACACGCCAAATAAGACGTTACCGGTGGTGAGGGAACCCCTAGCCGCGACTGCGGCGCGCGACTGCCAGCGCAATACCGCCCAATACAAAGCCAGCCCCAAGTATCAATCGCAGGTTGGCGACCTCAGCCAACAGGGCAACTCCGGCGGCGATTGCAATGACCGGCACGCTGAGTTGCACAATCGCAGCGATTGCGGGAGTGAGCTGTGGCAGAACTCGGTACCATAGAGCATAGCCCAGACCGGACGTGACGGCCCCGGATAAGGTAGCTAACCCGTAGCCCAGCGCAGTCATTTGCCAGTTGCTGCCCAAAAGCAGCAGGGCCAACCCTGTGATAGGCAACGCTACAATAAAGTTTGCAGCCGTTCCCGACAGCGCATCAGGTTCCGATCGCCCTGCGATGGAATAAACTGCCCACCCAACGCCCGCTGCGATCATCAGGCTGGCTCCAACCGGATCAACCTGAACCGCTCCGGCGGGCCAAAGGACAAAGGCCAGACCACCCAACGCGATAGCTGCTCCCAATATTTGTCGTGTTGTGGGTGCCGCACCGGTCAAGGCACCAATCGCAAACATGGTGATCTGCACCACTCCAAACAGGATTAATGCGCCTATGCCCGCGTCGAGAGTCAGATAAGCGACAGAAAACCCGATCATATAGAGCGACAGCGACCCTGCCCCAACAACACGCCGACGATTAAACACTGGGATCGAGCTGCCCCGAAACACAACCAGTGCCGCCAGCATCAAGGCACCGGACAAAACTCGAATGACGGCAAATCCTGCTGGATCACTGGCACCGCTATCGATTGCTAGCCGATTTAGGATCGAATTTGCCGCAAAGGCGCACATGGTCAGAGAGGTCAATAGAAACAGGCGCATATCACCCGCATAGAGGTTTCAGCGTGGTTTGCACACTCACTTTTGTGCGCATGGCATGGGTGGTCAATGAATATCTCTGCTTCCACTCAAACAAAACGGGGCCGCCCATAGGCGACCCCGCATTTAAGCTCTAAGGCTTAAGCAGCTTACATCATGCCGCCCATGCCGCCCATGTCGGGCATGCCGCCACCGGGGGCTGCGCCTTCTTTGGCGGGCTTGTCGGCAACCATTGCTTCGGTGGTGACCAGCAGGCCAGCAACCGATGCCGCATCTTCCAGAGCAGTACGGACAACTTTGGCCGGGTCGATCACACCGAACGAGAACATGTCGCCATATTCTTCGGTCTGTGCGTTGAAGCCGAATGCGGCGTCGGAAGATTCACGAACCTTGCCTGCAACAACCGCGCCGTCAACGCCTGCGTTCTCAGCGATCTGGCGCAGCGGCGATTCGATGGCCTTGCGCACGATGTTGATGCCTGCGTTCTGGTCGGGGTTTGCACCTTCCAGAGCGTCCAGTGCTTTACCAGCCTGAACCAGAGCAACACCACCGCCCACAACAACGCCTTCCTGAACGGCAGCGCGTGTCGCGTTCAAAGCATCGTCCACACGGTCTTTACGCTCTTTCACTTCCACTTCGGTCATGCCGCCGACGCGGATAACGGCAACACCGCCTGCCAGTTTGGCAACGCGCTCTTGCAGTTTCTCACGGTCGTAGTCCGACGAGGTTTCTTCGATCTGAGTGCGGATCTGGGCAACACGTGCTTCGATCTCGGCTTTCTCGCCAGCACCGTCGACGATGGTGGTTTCGTCTTTGGTGATTTCGATCTTCTTGGCGGTGCCCAGCATGTCCATGGTGACGGACTCGAGCTTCATGCCCAGATCTTCGCTGATGACCTGACCGCCGGTCAGGATTGCGATGTCCTGCAGCATGGCTTTGCGGCGATCGCCGAAGCCCGGTGCCTTGACAGCAGCAATTTTCAGGCCGCCGCGCAGCTTGTTAACAACCAGAGTTGCCAGCGCTTCGCCTTCAACGTCTTCCGCGATGATCAGCAGAGGCTTCTGCGATTGGATCACCTGCTCGAGCAGCGGAACCATAGGCTGCAGCGAAGACAGTTTCTTTTCGTGCAGCAGGATCATGCAGTCGTCGAGTTCTGCGATCATCTTGTCTGCGTTGGTGACGAAGTAAGGCGACAGGTAGCCACGGTCGAACTGCATACCTTCGACAACATCGGTCTCGGTTTCCAGACCTTTGTTTTCTTCGACAGTGATAACGCCTTCGTTGCCGACCTTCTGCATCGCGTCTGCGATCTGCTGGCCAATCTCGGCTTCGCCGTTGGCCGAGATGGTGCCAACCTGAGCAACTTCGGCCGAGTCTTTGACTTCACGCGAAGCCGACTTGATGCCTTCGACAACCTTGGCGGTCGCCAGGTCGATGCCGCGCTTCAGGTCCATCGGGTTCAGGCCAGCTGCAACCTGCTTCAGACCTTCGCGAACGATGGCTTGTGCCAGAACGGTAGCGGTGGTGGTGCCGTCGCCGGCTTCGTCATTGGTGCGGCTGGCAACTTCTTTCACCATCTGCGCGCCCATGTTTTCGAACTTGTCTTCCAGTTCGATTTCCTTGGCAACCGAAACACCGTCTTTGGTGATGCGCGGTGCGCCGAAGGATTTATCCAGAACCACGTTACGGCCTTTGGGGCCCAGGGTCACTTTAACAGCATCAGCCAGAACATTTACACCGGCCAGCATGCGGTTACGGGCATCGGTGTCAAATTTGACGTCCTTTGCAGACATGTTGTCTCTCCTTGAGAAAATCTATTGAGATGAAGATCAGAGAAAGCGCTAGGGCTTACTCGATGATCCCCATGATGTCGCTTTCTTTCATCATCAGCAGCTCTTCGCCGTTGACCTGAACCTCGGTGCCCGACCATTTGCCGAACAGGATCTTGTCACCAGCTTTTACAGCCATCGCGATCAGTTCGCCGCTGTCCTTGCGCGCGCCTTCGCCGGTTGCGACGACTTCGCCTTCGCTGGGCTTTTCTTTTGCGCTATCAGGGATGATCAGGCCGCCTGCGGTTTTTTCTTCGCTTTCAACGCGACGGACCAACACACGGTCATGAAGCGGTTTCAATGCCATCTTTGCAGCTCCTTAGGCTCAAAGTTTGTTTATCCTCCCCTCGCCGACTGACGAGGCGTTAGCACTCATGCTTGCCGAGTGATAACGACGCATAGCTAGGGGGTCACAAGAAACGAGTCAACAAGCTGCCAGAATATTTTTCAGCGCATTAACTTCAGATTGTCCCGTTTACACTTTGCCTTTGCTGGCTAATCTGGCCGAAAATCATTTGATAGAGGTGAAATCGATGCGCCGGTGCAGGTTCAACGCAGCCAAATACCTGTTTTTGTCCATACTGTTAGTTGGATTCGGCGCTCCGGTGCAGGCGCAAACTCTGACTCAGACCGTTGCATCATGGGAACGTCAGCTAGAAGCGCGGATTGGGATACTTTTGGTTGGCATCGATGGCGATTGGGAGGTCTCGTACAAGGCAGATGAGCTGTTTCCGATGTCCAGCACATTCAAGCCGCTTTTGTGCGGTGCGATCTTAGCCAGCGTAGATGACGGCACCCAAAGCATTTCAGATCATGTGGCATATAAAGCAGCAGATTTGGTCGAATACTCGCCTGTTACCAGCAAACATGTTGATGCGGGAATGACGGTTGGCGAACTGTGCAAGGCGACGATGACGATCAGCGATAACACAGCGGCCAATCTTTTGTTGCAACGTTTGGGCGGGCCCGCCGGGCTGACCGAATTCATTCGCGCAACAGGCGACGGCATCACTCGGCTGGATCGCCGGGAGACGGAATTGAACGAAGCCACACCAGGAGATCCACGCGATACAACGACCCCACGGGCAATATTGGCGACTCTGGATCACCTATTGTTCGGCGAGGTCCTCTCGCCCGCATCTTCAGCTCAATTGAGGCGATGGATGATCGAGGATCAGGTAGCCGACGAACTTATCCGTGCGCACGTCCCGTACGGTTGGGAGATCGGTGACAAGACCGGTGCAGGAGGTCACGGCAGTCGCGCGATTGTCGCCTTTCTGCAATCACCCGAGCCGCGCACCTATCTGGCGGCTATCTACATGACCGAGAATGAAGCTCCATTTCCAGAACGCAACGCGGTGCTTTCGGACATCGGAAGAGCGATGATTGATAAGATCAGTGCGCGAACAGAGTGATCAGTGACAACAATCAATGCCTATCTCTAGTCGGCATCTTCCCAACTATATGCCCAGTGCTTTAAGCCCTCGATTCCGGATACGGACAGAGCGTAGACACCCTTTTCAACCTTCTCAAACCAGCCATAATGGTTGTCATACATCAAGCGTGTCGCCGTACTGACGCCTGTTTCCTGCGCAACAATTGACCCTTTGACCGCGCCATGCTCTGCCAGATGGGCCGCACATTTGAGCGCGTCCTGTCGATAGGCCGTCACGATTCCGTGGCGCGTGGCACCCCCTGCGTTTGGGTCCCCCTCCAATCGTTCAAACTCACGCAGTAATCGCCTGGCTTTATCCCTGTCCTTTCGCGGCGAATAGGGTCCGGGGTCGCATTGAACCTCAACTGTCCCATCTTTCCTCACTGTAATAAGGCCCAGTCCCAGACGTCGGCACAGCGACAGGTTATCCTTCAGCGCCCTACGCGCGGTACGACCTTTGGGTTTGTAAACTCCGATATAGACTTGATCGGTCACCTTCAGGCGTGTGATCGCCTGATGGAACAGAGCAAGACTGAAACGCAGTTTGAGTTCAACGATCACGGGCTCTTCGCCATCGCGGATGGCCACGACATCCGCGGCCCCAACCTCTCCTTTTACGGTATAGCCTTGTCGTTCCAATAACGCTTTGATCGGCGGATAGAGGTCTTGTTCAAGCTTCATGCGGCCATGCTATGCAGTTTCACGCGGATTGCCAGACGCAGTGTCAAAACAAACCAAGTTGCAGGCCAAAAGAAGGCAGGGGTATGAATTGGGCGTCGACATAAATTGCGGAAGGAATCCCATGCGCCTGCTAAGCATTTGTATTTGTCTGCTGCTCCCACTCACCGCTTATGCAGCATGTGAGGGGCGCGACCTAAGGCTTGATTTGTCCGCTGAGGCACAGGCTGCGTTGGACAACACACTGCGGGACACTCCGTTTCCAGAGGGCAACCACTGGATCGCAACGAAGGGCGATACGGTCCTGCATCTGATCGGCACGCTGCACACCAACGATCACCGCATGGGGCCGGTGGTCGACAGATTGACACCCGTGCTAAGCAAAGCCGATGCCTTCTATTTCGAAGTAACGAAGACCGAGATGGAAGCATTTGAAAAAGACCTGTCAGATGACCTGAGCCCGGTGTTGATTACTTCAGGCCCCACTTTGATTGATCTGATGTCGGAACAGGACTGGGCTACGCTGTCGGCGACACTGGCCGAGCGCGGTATCCCCAGCTGGATGGCCGCGAAGATGCGCCCATGGTTCCTAAGCATGATGCTGGGTATTCCGCCCTGTCTGATGGATACCCCAGATTTTGATCGGGGCATGGACACGCGCCTGACCGAGTTGGCCGAGGCACACGGTATCCCACAGCACTCGCTCGAACGGATTGAAGACCTTATCGCGATGTTCGACAGCCACTCGCTAGAGGACCAAGTCGCCTCGCTGACCCGTATGTCCGGCGCCTTACAGGCGGGCAGTGATCAGATTGTGACGATGGCGAATGCCTACATCGAAGAACAACACGCCGCGATTTTGGAGCTAGCCAAGATACAGGGACTTGAGGCCTCTGGCTTGACACCCGAGGAATTTGACGCCGAGTGGCGAAGCTTCGAGGACCAGCTTCTGGTGCAGCGGAATGCAAATTGGATGGCAAAGATTCTTGAGCTAAAGGATCAGACGGCGGTCATTGCCGTCGGTGCCGGGCATCTAAGCAATGACTATGGCTTGCTAAACCAATTACAGGAGGCGGGATATCACTTGGAACGCTCTGAATTCTGGTGGGTCAGACCAAGGGTCGCAGCGGGTTTCCTTGCGGGTGACAACCGAGATTGACCGCCCTATAAGGCGCGCAAATCCACATTCCTCAGGACACGCGACATGACAACGCTAGTATTTGGCCACAAATCTCCCGACACCGATTCCACCGGCTCTCCGATCCTGTGGTCATGGTATCTGAACGAAGTGAAGGGTGAACATGCCCAGCCCGTTTTGCTGGGCGAGCCCAACACCGAAGCGGCGTTCATGCTGGAACGCTGGGACCTGCCTAAACCGCAGATCATCGAAGACGTCGCCGAAGATGCACCGGTTGTCATTGTCGACACCAACAATCCGGCGGAACTGCCAGCCGGCATCAACAGCGCCGACATCCGCGCCATCATCGACCACCACAAGCTGGTCGGCGGGCTTGAAACCAAAGGTCCCATCGATATCACTGTGCGGCCGCTGGCTTGCACAGCCACTATCATGGTCGATCTAATGGGCGATGATGCCGCTAAAATGCCCGACGCCATTAAAGGCGCGGCCCTTACCTGTATCTTGTCAGACACGCTGGAGTTCCGCTCGCCCACCACCACCGCGCATGACCGTGCGGTCGCTGAGAAACTGGCGGCAGAGCTTGGGCTGGATGTTTCGGCCTATGCCGCCGACATGTTTGCAGCGAAATCGGATGTGTCATCTTTCTCAGACGCCGAACTGATCCGTATGGACAGCAAGGAATACGAAGTCGATGGCACCAAGTTCCGCGTGTCGGTTCTGGAAACCACAGCCCCCGGCGTTGTGCTGGACCGCAAGGACAGCATTGCAACTTCGATGGTGGATGTCGCCAAAGAAGATAGCGTCGATCAAGTGCTGCTATTCGTCGTCGATATTCTGAACGAAGAGGCGACCCTGCTGGTTCCCAATGATCTGGTCAAAGGTGTTGCCGAAAAAAGCTTTGGCGCAACCGTGAACGGTGATGCAGTGGTATTGCCCGGGATCATGAGCCGTAAGAAGCAGATTATTCCAAACCTCAAGGTCTGATCTCCGGACACAGAAGGCGCCCAATTGGGCGCCTTTCCTTTTTGCGAGGCTCTGCCTCGCGCTCCGGGATATTTTTAGCCAGATGAACAAGGGTTTCTGATTTCATCTGTTGCGCTTTGGGCCACAACTCTGGCCAATCTTGCCGCGCTCTGCCATAGGCTTGGCATCTCGCATTCTATGCTGCACGAGGCGCGCCATGACCCAAATCGTTTCTTCACTCGCCGAAATCTCTGACAGGTACAAAGCGCTGTTTGTTGATTTGTGGGGATGCGTCCACAATGGAATCACCGCCTACCCCGAAGCCGTGGCCGCTCTGCAAGCTTATCGACAAAAAGGGGGCACCGTGGTTCTGGTGACCAACTCACCCAAACCACGAGCCGGTGTTGCAGAACAGCTTGCACAATTCGATGTGCCTTCGGACGCGTATGACACGATCGCAACCAGCGGCGACTCGGCGCGTTCAGCCATGTATCGCGGGGCGGTGGGCGAGAAGGTCTATTTCATGGGTGATTGGCAACGAGACGAGGGTTTTTTTGAGCCTCTGAAGCTGCTGGTTCATCCAATCCAAATCGAACGTGTCCCGCTGGACGAGGCCGAAGGCATTGTTTGCTGCGGCCCATTCGACGCTATGGTCGATCCGGACGTAAACCGGCCAGATTTTCTTTATGCCAAGCAAAAAGGACTGAAATTGCTCTGCGCCAATCCGGACATCGTTGTGGACCGAGGTGAAACGCGAGAGTGGTGCGCCGGAGCTTTGGCGCGGCTTTACACTGAGATGGGAGGCGAAAGCCTGTATTTCGGCAAGCCGCACCCACCGATCTATGATCTGGCGCGGAGAAGGCTACAGGCCATTGGAGTCGATACCTCGGATGCCGAGATACTGGCGATTGGTGACGGACCGCAGACAGACATCGCAGGCGGCATGGGGGAAGGCATTGACACCTTGTTCATCACAGGTGGTCTGGCCGCTGCCGAGACCAAAACCGCACATCATCCGGATGAAGATGCATTGCGGGCCCATAACGACAAGGAACAGATCAATCCAACCTATTCGATTGGTCGATTGAGATAACAAAAAAGGGCTTGATTTTCTGCGACTGCGAAGTAATAAAGTTGCCGAAGAGCGGCAACTGATGGTCTTTTGTTGCTCATGCGATCTCTGACGAGGACAACATGTTGGACAACCTTCCGCGCGGAACGATTTGCATCGAAGACATCGAAATGGGCATGTCACGGCACCTTCGCAAAGTGGTGACGGACGAAGACATCGAGATGTTCGCCCAAGTCTCGACCGACCGGAATCCGGTTCATCTGGATGATGACTATGCCCGCGATACGATATTCGAAGGGCGTATCGCGCATGGTATGCTGACCGCTGGCCTGATCTCTGCCGTGATAGGCGAGCAACTGCCCGGTCACGGTACGGTTTACATGGGCCAGTCTCTCAAATTCCTTGCCCCTGTACGTCCGGGCGACACGGTTTACGCCGAGGTTAAGGTGATCGATATCGATTTCGCCAAGCGACGGGTGAAGCTGGATTGCCACTGCGCAGTTGACGGCAAAAAGGTGCTTGTAGGCGAGGCTATGGTGCTGGCGCCGAGCCGTAAATTCGACTGACCTTTTTGGCCGTTATCCTCTGGCTGCCATAGTTGCGATTTTTCGACAGAAGCCCAAATTTTGGCCATATTGTCGCCGAATTACGCCCCTATGGCTGGAGCTATCCTTAGCTCCAGAGCATATACAACATGAAAATTTTCTTTTTGTTTTCATTTTGTTACGCTGTCTTTTCAGTTGTCTTGGCACTTGTGGTACGTGACAATGCCAGCGTGGCACTGAATTACGAAACCACCAAGCTGCTCGCCAGCATCATTAAGTTTATGCTTCACCTTAAATTTGCCGGGATTCCGCTTTTGGTGTTGTTGTATATATACCGGCACCAAAACTGGAAGGCCAAAGCTACCAATACAGCCTATGCGTTCTTCGGTTGCCTGATGTTTTGTGCTGCGTTTTCCATAACCAAAACAACCATCCCCTATATGGTTCCTTTTTACGCCGACCCGCTTTTGGCTGACATCGATAAATTCCTCCATTTTGGGATTGATCCTTGGAAAGTCACACATCGCGTGTCGGCATATATTACAACAGCGATGGTCGAGGTCGTCTATCTGAAATTGTGGGCCCTGCCCGCCTTCTTCTTGCCAGTGTTTATCGCGCTCACAGACGGCGACAGGGATCGCGGCAATCGGTATCTTGTACTGTATTGCACATGCTGGATTTTACTCGGCAACGTGCTGGCGCTTGGCTTCAGCTCGGTCGGCCCCGTATACTATGATCAACTGCTTGAAAGCAATCGCTTTAGTGGTCTTAACATCGCGCTTAACGATTCAGGGATATCCGACAGCATTCTTGGGCATCTCCAAGCTTTGCTTTGGAACGACTACATCAACAACGCACAGAACTTTGCGACTGGGATTTCAGCCTTTCCTTCACTGCATGTTGGGATGGCAACCGTTATCGCATTGTATATGGCAGAACGCAGCGCGTTCCTGCTTCTACCTGGACTGGCGTTTTTGTTCGCCGTCTTGTTTTGTTCGGTCTATATCGGGTTCCATTATGCAATCGATGGATATGTTTCGATTGGAGTTATATTGGTGGTTTGGGCGCTGCAAAAGCGACGACGGCATCCAATTGGCGCATTCGTACCTGCGTAGCGAAGCAGCGCCGACTACACCGTGATATTGTGGCCACCCGCAATCAGACGCTTGAACCTCCTCCTTTGTCTCGCTAGGCAAGCCTCATGCAGATCATCCGGGACTTTCAGTTTGTTGAGCCAGAAGACCGTGGCGCGAGTGTCGCCATCGGGAATTTTGACGGTGTCCACATCGGGCATCAGACGGTCATAGAACTGGCGCGCAATGCGGAAGCGAATGCTCCGCTGGGAATTCTGACATTTGAGCCGCACCCACGAGAGTATTTTGCACCTGAGGCCCCGCCGTTTCGCCTGATGCGGGGGAATGCACGCGCGCATCGGTTGGAAAAACTTGGTGTCCAAAAACTGTACGAGTTGCCGTTCAACGCGTCACTGGCAGGCATGACGCCAGAGGCATTTGCCAAAAACGTCATATTTGAAGGTCTTGGCCTGTCTCACGTCGTGGTTGGAGCAGATTTTTGCTTTGGCAAAGGGCGCAGTGGCAACCCTCAGGATTTGTGCCGCTTTGGCGAAGAAATGGGATTTGGTGTGACGATCGCACCCCTGATGGAACGGTCTGAGAATGTGGTTTCATCAACCGCGATCCGTACCGCATTATCCGAAGGTCGCCCACGCGATGCAGCGACAATGCTGGGGCATTGGCACCGAATCGAGGGTGAAGTCGTTGGTGGCGAACAGCGTGGACGTGATCTGGGGTTCCCTACGGCAAACATGTCGATAGAGGGGCTGCATCCTCCGAAATTCGGTGTCTACGCCGTATTGGTCGATGTTCTGGATGGTCCGCACCAAGGCAGCTATCACGGCGCAGCATCGGTTGGTACGCGGCCTATGTTCCAAGGTGAGGTTCCCAATATCGAGACCTTTCTGTTCGATTTCTCAGGTGATCTGTATGGCGCGACTTTGTCCGTTGGTCTGGTCGATTACCTGCGCCCGGAAATGACATTCGGTGGCCTCGAAGGACTGATCTCGCAGATGGAGGCCGATTGCGCGCGGGCCCGAAAGATCCTGGCCAAAACATGACAATGGACCCCATTGATCGCGCGGGCCTCGCGCCCAGATTCTGGGAACGAAAGCCATTGCGCAAGATGAACCAGCGCGAATGGGAAGCCTTGTGCGATGGTTGTGGAAAATGCTGCCTGAACAAGCTGGAAGACGAAGATACGGGCGAAGTCGCCCTGACATGCGTTGCCTGCCGTTTGCTGGACGATGAAACCTGTCGGTGCACGCAATACGATATCCGGCATCAATTCGTGCCCGAATGCATTGTGATGACACCAGACAACATCGACAGCCACGCCTACTGGTTGCCCCAGACCTGCGCCTATCGGTTGCTGTGGGAAGGCAAACCGCTTTACGACTGGCATCCTTTGCTGTCTGGTACGCCGGACAGCGTCAATGCCGCAGGCGTATCAGTGCAGGGCCGCACCGTATCTGAGTTCGAAACACCCATGGAAGAATGGGAAGACTACATCATTGAGGAGCCGAGCTGATGCATTTTGCTTCTGACAATTCCGGACCCGTCCACCCCGAGGTTCTGGCCGCACTGACCGAGGCCAATCAGGGCTACCAGATGGCTTATGGCGCTGACACTTTGATGAACGAGGTCCGTGATCAAATCCGCGGGATCTTTGAGGCGCCCGGCGCAGCCGTCTATCTGGTGGCCACGGGAACTGCGGCAAATTCTCTAGCGCTGGCGACGCTGAGCAAACCTTGGGAAACTGTGTTCTGCTCACCCGTCGCGCATATCCACGAAGATGAGTGCAACGCGCCTGAATTCTACAGTGGGGCAAAGCTGACACTGGTCGCAGGTGGCGACAAGATGACGCCCGAGGCGTTGAAAGCCTCCATCGAAGGTGAGGAAACGCGCGGTGTGCATGGCCCTCAGCGCGGTCCTGTCTCAATCACTCAGGTCACCGAGCGGGGATCGGTCTATTCCTTGGCAGAACTGCAGGCCCTATGCGGTGTCGCAAAGGCGTATGACCTGCCCGTGCATATGGACGGCGCGCGATTCACCAACGCGCTGGTCGCTCTGAATTGCTCACCCGCAGAAATGACGTGGCAATCCGGTGTTGATGCGGTCAGCTTTGGCGGCACCAAAAACGGCCTTATGGGTGTTGAGGCCGTTGTTTTCTTTGACGAGAGCAAAGCGTGGGAGTTTGAGCTACGGCGCAAGCGCGGCGCGCACTTATTCTCGAAACATCGGTATCTATCGGCACAGATGGCTGCCTATCTGCAAGATGACCTGTGGCTAAAGTCGGCGCGTAAGGCGAATGCCAGCTGTGCGCGATTGGCGGATGGGTTGCGAGCGGTCGGAGCCGAGTTTCTGCATGAACCGCAAGCCAACATGATTTTCGCCAGCTTCCCCCGCAGCCAACACAAACGCCTGCACGAGGCAGGCGCAGTGTATCATCTGTGGGGCGACACGCTGGAAGGTGAAGACGACAGCGCGATGTTGGCCTGTCGCCTGGTTTGTGACTGGTCGATCGAAAGCCATCAGATCGATCAGTTCCTGAGCCTGCTTTGATCAGGTCCGCCTGCCCGGCTATTTCATTTCCCCCAGATGTCTGTCCAGATCGTCAAGTCGGTCCTGTCCCCAGAACCTTTGATCATCTGGGGTGATATAAAACGGCGCTCCGAATACACCTCGATCCACGGCCTCTTCAAGATTGGCCGCATAGGTCTCTGCGCCCACCAACAGGCCACTATCAGCGAGATTTGGGCTGAACCCGGCCTGTTCTAGGCTCTCTCGGATGACACTATCGTCGGCGATGTCTTTTTCCTCAGCCCAGCAGGCCCGCAAGAAGGAATGGCACAGTTTGCCAATATCACCTGATCCATCCTGAATCGCTGCGATTACGGCATATGAAGAAGGCGCCATATTGGTTGGCCAATGCGCGGGTTGCAGATTAAGCGGCATCTCCAGATTGCGCGCTTGGCGCACAAGTTCTTGCGCACGATATTCCGTACGAGAAATATGGCGGTCTTTGGGTGGCGTGCCTCCGGTACGTCCGAACAGGGCCATAATGTCCAACGGCTTGTAATTGATCGTTGCACCATGTTTTTCCGCTATCTCTTCCAGTCGTGTCCCTGCCAGATAGGAATAGGGTGAGAGTGTCGCAAAAAAGTAGTCAATCTGGGTCATGTTCACTTTCTCCGCCGGGTTATCTTTGCCGGACGGTAGACCCATGCTAAGCGGTGTCAACATCACGAATCTGTCACATTGCCACTGCTGCCCGGGGAAAATCAGCCGATGCCGACACTTCACGAACCCAAGCTTATCGCTGGGAACGCCAATCTTCCGCTTGCCGAAACCATTGCCCGCCGCATGAGCCTGCATCGCGGCGTAGACCAGGGGCTGGTCGATGCGCGGGTCGAACGGTTTAATGATGGCGAAATATTCGTCGAAGTGTTCGAGAATGTGCGCGGCGAGGACATGTTCATTGTCCAGCCGACCTCGAACCCCGCAAACGACAATCTGATGGAACTGCTGATCATTGCCGATGCTCTGCGTCGGTCATCAGCCGCCCGTATCACCGCTGTCATCCCCTATTTCGGCTATGCGCGTCAGGACCGTCGCACCAAAGCCCGTACCCCCATCAGTGCCAAGCTGGTGGCCAATATGCTGACCGGCGCCGGGATTGAGCGGATTCTGACGATGGATTTGCACGCGGCACAGATTCAGGGCTTCTTCGATATGCCGGTGGACAACCTTTATGCATCGCCGATCTTTGCCCTGGATGTAAAAAAGCAATTCAAGGACCAGATGGACGATCTGATGGTGGTCTCGCCTGATGTCGGCGGTGTGGCGCGGGCCCGCGAGCTGGCCAAGCGCATCAACGCGCCGCTCTCGATCGTCGACAAACGTCGCGAAAAAGCGGGCGAAGTGGCCGAGATGACCGTTATTGGTGACGTGAAAGACAAAATCTGCCTGATCGTTGACGACATTTGCGATACCGCCGGCACGCTGTGCAAAGCGGCTCAGGTGCTGATGGATAACGGCGCGAAGGAAGTGCACTCGTATATCACCCACGGCGTCATGAGCGGCCCCGCGGTTGAACGTGTGACCAATTCGGTGATGAAATCGCTGGTCCTGTCGGACACAATCCAGCCGACAGCCGAGATCAACAAGGCCGCAAACATCCGTATTGTGCCCACAGCTCCGATCTTCACCCAGGCGATCCTGAATATCTGGAATGGCACCAGTGTTTCATCTCTGTTCGAGGACAAAACTCTGACGCCAATCTACGAGTCGCTCTACCACATGGATTGATCAACGAAGTTGTTGATCAATCCATCTACTGAACAAGATCATGGCGGCCCGACTATTCGGCGACCGTCATGATTTCGTCCAGCGGCTTTTTCATCTTGGCCACTTTCGGCACTTTCGCATCTTCACTCGGATGGCCGACGGCCACGATCATGATAGGCTTCTCGTGATCTGGCCGATCCAAAAGTTTGTTCAAGAATTTCATAGGATTGGGCGTGTGGGTCAGCGAAACCAACCCGGCGTGATGCAAGGCCGTTAGCAGGAAGCCTGTCGCTATTCCTGTGCTTTCTGGCACATAATAATTTTTGAACCGCACCCCATCATCAAAATGCCCCCAACGCTGAGCGAAAATCACGATCAGCCACGGCGCATCTTCCAGATGTGGCTTCTGTTCATTCGTTCCAATCGGTTCAAGCGCCTTCAACCATTCATCGCCTGCGCCGCCATCATAGAACTTGCGCTCTTCTTCTTCCGCTTCTTCGCGAATGCGGCGTTTCATTACTGGGTTCGAGATCGCCACAAAGTGCCAGGGTTGATGATTTGCGCCTGACGGGGCCGTTCCGGCTGCGCGGATGCACTCTTCAATAACAGCACGTGACACGGGCCGGACTGAATAATCGCGGACGGTATGGCGACGCTTCATCTTGTTATAAAATGCCAAGGCTTCGGCCAGCATCTCTTGATCAGTCAGATCCATACGATCCGGCAAACTCAATGCTTCGTATTCAATGTGCTCACGTGCAAACACCGCCAAGGTCCTCCGAATTCATCGCATGTGACAAACGCCAGAATTCTTTATGATACGGCTTACCGGTGGTTACAATCACCTCTCTTAGGCTATGCGCCTCAGGAAATGTCCCAATCATCTTGGTGCGTGACCTCTCCGATAGCGGTCCAACTCACCCTAATCCGGGCGATGCGTGTGTCTGACCACGTTCGAAAAACAGCACTGAACCCTTCGTGCGATATATCCTCGGCCTTAACCTCGGCGCGCAGTGCAGAGGATGTATCCACATCCCACAACACCACACCGATCTGCACGATTGGCGCCGAGCGAAATGCTTCCTTGAACCGAATGGCGGTCCGCCGTTCTCGTGCGCCTTCTCCGGTCCACATATCTCCGCCATCAGCGAAATCCGAGAATAGAACGGTTTCACCCTGATCGATACCAATGGGATGGGTCAGAAATTTCTTCATCTTGTCGTCTTTTCTTTCAATTCCGGCAGCTTACCTCGCGCCTTTGACGAAATCACGACAAAAAAACGGCCCCGCAATGCAGGGCCGTTTCAAATAGACAGACATGAACCCTTATAGGCTCATGTGTGTTCCAAGGGCTTCCATATCAGCCAGCAGCTTGGCGGCATCATCAACGACAGTCTGATCATCACCTGCCTTGGCTGCCTCGTGTGAGGCGCGGGCGTCAGCGATCATATCGTCCAGATGCGACCGTGTTACCTCGGCAACCGGAATTGCCTTTTCGGCCAGAACCGACAGGCCATCGCCATTGATCTGAGCAAACCCGCCGGTGACCAGGTATTCACTGGCCCCTTCGGGTGACTCGACCTTGAGGATGCCCGGGCGCAGCGTGGTGATAGTGGGGGCATGATCGGGCATTGCCGTCATGTCCCCGTCCGCACCGGGAATCTGGACCGCCGTCGCCGCGAGCGAAGCAAGGCTCCGCTCGGGGCTGACGAGGTCGAATTGCATCGTGTTAGCCATCAGGGATACTCCTTAGGCGGCTTCTGCTGCCATCTTCTCGGCTTTGGCGATCACTTCTTCGATGCCGCCAACCATCAGGAAGGCCGCTTCGGGCAGGTGATCGTATTCGCCAGCCACTACGGCCTTGAACGACGAGATGGTGACTTCCAGAGGAACCTGAACGCCCGGCGAGCCGGTGAAGACTTCGGCCACGTCGAACGGCTGCGACAGGAAGCGTTCGATCTTACGGGCACGGGCCACGGTCAGTTTGTCCTCTTCCGACAGTTCGTCCATGCCGAGGATGGCGATGATGTCCTGCAGCGACTTGTAGCGCTGAAGGATCTGCTGAACGTCGGTCGCAACTTTGTAGTGCTCTTCACCCACGATGGCCGGGTCGAGCAGACGCGAGGTCGAGTCGAGCGGGTCAACCGCAGGGTAGATACCCTTTTCCGAGATCGCACGGTTAAGAACGGTGGTCGCGTCCAAGTGCGCAAACGAGGTTGCCGGCGCAGGGTCGGTAAGGTCGTCCGCAGGCACGTAGATCGCCTGAACCGAGGTGATCGAGCCCGACTTGGTCGAGGTGATGCGTTCCTGCAGGGCACCCATGTCGGTGGCCAGGGTCGGCTGGTAGCCCACCGCCGAAGGAATACGACCCAGCAGAGCCGAAACCTCGGAACCCGCCTGCGTAAAGCGGAAGATGTTGTCGACGAAGAACAGAACGTCAGTACCGGACTGGTCGCGGAACTGCTCGGCCAGAGTCAGGCCGGTCAGGGCAACGCGTGCACGCGCTCCGGGAGGTTCGTTCATCTGACCGTAAACCAGGGCCACCTGCGATTCCGACAGGTTGTCCGGCTTAATAACGTTCGATTCGATCATCTCGTGGTACAGGTCGTTCCCCTCACGGGTCCGTTCACCAACACCCGCGAACACCGAGAAACCCGAGTGCACTTTTGCGATGTTGTTGATCAGTTCCATGATCAGAACGGTTTTACCAACGCCGGCACCGCCGAAGAGACCAATTTTACCGCCTTTGGCGTAGGGGGCCAGCAGGTCAACAACCTTGATGCCGGTCACCAGAACTTCCGACTCGGTCGACTGTTCGTCGAAGGTCGGTGCAGGCTGGTGGATCGCGCGGGCCTCAGATGCTTCAACCGGGCCTTTTTCGTCGATCGGCTCACCAACCACGTTCAGGATGCGACCCAGGGTGGCGTTACCAACCGGAACCGAGATCGGTGCGCCGGTGTCGGTCACGGCTTCGCCGCGGACCAGACCTTCGGTCGCGTCCATCGCGATGGTACGGACGGTGTTTTCACCCAGGTGCTGAGCAACTTCCAACACCAGGCGCTTGCCGTTGTTGGTGGTTTCCAGCGCGTTCAGAATTTCAGGCAGTTGATCTTCGAAGTGCACGTCGACGACGGCCCCGATGATCTGTGTGACTTTGCCTTTTGCATTCGCCATGTTTCGTCTCCGGTATGTCTCTACAGCGCTTCGGCGCCGGAAATAATTTCAATCAGCTCGTTGGTGATCACGGCCTGACGCGAGCGGTTGAACTGGATCGTCAGCTTGTCGATCATCTCACCCGCATTGCGTGTCGCGTTGTCCATTGCGGACATCCGTGCACCCTGTTCAGACGCTCCGTTTTCGAGCAGAGCCGAGAAGATCGCAGTCGCAACCCCCTTGGGCAGCAGGTCGGCCAGGATGGCCTCTTCGCTGGGCTCGTAGTCGAATACCGCACCGCTATCGTCACCCGTCGCTTCGTCTTCGAACGATGCGGGGATGACCTGCTGTGCCGTCGGGATCTGGGTCACAACGTTGACGAACTTCGAGTAGAAGATCGTGGCAACATCGAACTCACCCCCGTCGAAACGAGACAGGACGTCCTTGGCGATGTCTTGCGCGTTGGAATAGCCCAGACGCTTGACCTCGCTCAGGTCGATATGTCCAACGAACAGATCGGCAAAGTCGCGCTTGAGTGCGTCGCGACCCTTTTTACCAACGGTCAAAACCTTGACCGTCTTGCCTTTGCCGCGCAGCTCGTCCGCTTTGGCGCGGGCCAGCTTGGCGATGTTCGCGTTGAAGCCACCACACAGGCCGCGTTCAGCTGTCATGACAACCAGCAGATGGACATCATCACTGCCCGTACCACGGAGCAGCTTGGGGGCGCTATCGCTGCCCCCGACCGACGCCGCCAGCCCCGCCATCACGGCATTGAACCGTTCAGCATAGGGGCGCGAGGCTTCGGCAGATTCCTGGGCGCGGCGCAGTTTTGCAGCCGCGACCATCTGCATGGCCTTGGTGATCTTGCGGGTCGATTTGACCGACTCGATCCTGTTTTTAAGGTCCTTCAGACTAGGCATCGGAACCCCCTATCAAGCGAAGGTCGCGGCGTATTCGTCGATCGCTGCCTTAAGTTTGTCTGCGGCTTCACCTTTGATCTTCGGATCTTCGTCGGTGATCCACTTCAGCAGGTCAGCGTGCTTACCGCGCAGGTGTGACAGCAGACCGGCCTCATAGCGGCCAACGTCAGAAACTTCGATTTTGTCGAGGTAACCGTTGGTGCCTGCGAAGATGACGCAGACGATTTCCGCGTTGGTCAGCGGCGAGTACTGCGGCTGTTTCATCAGCTCGGTCAGACGCGCACCACGGTTCAGCAGCTGCTGAGTTGCGGCGTCGAGGTCCGAACCAAACTGCGCAAAGGCCGCCATTTCGCGGTACTGCGCCAGTTCCAGTTTAACCGGACCAGCAACCGATTTCATCGCATCGGTCTGAGCCGAGGAGCCCACTCGCGAAACCGACAGACCGGTGTTCACAGCAGGACGGATACCTTGGTAAAACAGTTCGGTTTCCAGGAAGATCTGACCGTCGGTGATCGAAATCACGTTGGTCGGAATAAACGCCGAAACGTCACCACCCTGAGTTTCGATAACCGGCAGAGCCGTCAGCGAGCCTGCACCGAAGTCTTCGTTCAGCTTCGCCGAACGCTCCAGCAGACGGGAGTGGAGGTAGAAAACGTCGCCAGGATAGGCTTCACGTCCGGGCGGACGACGCAGCAGCAGCGACATCTGGCGATAGGACACAGCCTGCTTCGACAGGTCATCATAGATGATCAGCGCGTGGCGGCCGTTGTCACGGAAGTATTCAGCCATCGCGGTCGCGGCGTAAGGCGCCAGGAACTGCATCGGCGCCGGGTCGGATGCGGTCGCAGCCACAACGATCGAGTATTCAATCGCGCCGGACTCTTCCAGTTTCTTCACCAGCTGCGCAACGGTCGAGCGCTTCTGACCAACCGCAACGTACACGCAGTACAGTTTCTTCGACTCGTCGTCGCCAGCTGCGTCGTTGTAAACTTTCTGGTTCAGGATGGTGTCCAGAGCAACGGCGGTTTTGCCGGTCTGACGGTCACCAATGATCAGTTCCCGCTGGCCACGGCCAATCGGGATCATCGCGTCAACCGATTTCAGGCCGGTTGCCATCGGCTCGTGCACCGATTTACGTGGGATGATGCCCGGTGCCTTAACGTCTGCAACGCCGCGCTTTGACGCGTTGATCGGGCCTTTGCCGTCCAGCGGGTTGCCCAGACCGTCAACAACACGGCCCAGCAGTTCGTCACCGATCGGAACGTCCACGATCGAGTTGGTGCGCTTAACAGTGTCACCTTCTTTGATGTCACGGTCAGAACCGAAGATAACGACACCAACGTTGTCGCTTTCCAAGTTCAGGGCCATGCCCATGATGCCACCGGGGAATTCGACCATTTCACCCGCTTGCACGTTGTCCAGGCCGTATACACGGGCAATCCCGTCACCGACGCTCAGCACGCGGCCGATCTCGGCCACTTCGGCTTCCTGACCAAAATTCTTGATCTGGTCCTTCAGGATTGCAGAAATCTCTGCAGCTTGGATTCCCATTTATCCGACCTCTTTCATTGCATTCTGTAGGGAGTTCAGCTTCGAACGGATCGAGCTATCGATCATTTTCGAGCCCACTTTAACGACAAGACCGCCGATGAGGCTTTCATCAACGGTCGCATTGATTGTCACGGTCTTGCCCACACGCTCGGACAGCGTCTTGGACAGTTTATCCATTTGGGTCTTGGTCAGCGCTTTGGCCGAAGCGACATCGGCGGTCACTTCGCCACGTTCGTCAGCCAGCATGTCGCGCAAGACCTGTACCAATTGAGGTACAACAAACAGGCGCCGCTTCTGCGCCATCAGACCCAGCGTGTTGCGCAGGATGGCGTGCAGGCCCATCTTGTCGGCAACCGCGGTGATTGCACCCTCTTGTTCGGCGCGCGAAACCAGAGGCGAAGCGATCAGGTCGCGCAGTTCGGCGCTTTCGCCCAATGCTGCTGCCAAATCGTTGATTCCGGTTTCCAGACCTACGAGGTCATTATTCTCTTTCGCGATCTCGAAGATCGCTGTGGCATAGCGCTCGGCAATGCCTGTGGAAATCGAAGCTGGTTCGGACACGTCCACCCTTCCGATATTTGAGGCCCCGAATTTCGCGTGCGGCAGCACCCCGGGGGCGTGAAGAAACCCCGTCCTTGAAGGGCGGGGATCAAAATCACCGGGGATGTAGCAGAGGTGTTCCAACCAAGCAATACGCTATAGCGGTATTAGATTTATCCACAAATCTTTATTTTTCATACACTTAACCCAAGTGCGACTGTTTGGACCGGTCGGGGCAGTTGAAAAATGTTACGAATATGCAGGTTTTAGCGATTCCTGTGACTTTTTTCGCGCATTTTTTCCGTTCGAAATGCACTGGATTGTCACGCAGGCTTCAACAAGCCATCCAATGCCTTAATCGGGCGTTTCGCAGCGTCCTTGGTCACGCTTCCGCTGGGCGGGCGAATGAGTTTGCTGGCCTCCACCATCAGCACGCCCCCTGCCATGACAGTCGGAATACGCTGTCCAGTTTTTTCGATCAGGCTGCCCGATTTCAGCCAGAACCGTCGGAATGAGGGTGGCAGGTAAAGCGCTGAACAGTGGTTTTCCGGAACGAAGTGATGGGCGCGCAACTGCTTCTCTAACTGTGTCGTAGAATATGGCTGACCAAACCCAAATGGCGTGCGATCCGATCGTGACCAAAGCCCCGCCCGGTTCGGGACGATAAAGAGCGCGCGCCCCCCCGGTCCCAACACACGCCAGCATTCTTCCAGTAGTTGACTGGGGCGGCTTGAGGTTTCCAAACCATGCATGACCACCAGCTTGTCTACATGGCCGGTTTCGATTGGCCATTTTGTCTCTTCGGTCAAAACCGAGACATTGGGCATTCCCGCGGGCCAAGGCATGACCCCTTGGGGGCCCGGCATCAAGCCGATCACACGGCGGGCGTCCTTAAGATAAGGGCGCAACAACGGTACGGCGAAACCAAAACCGACCACGGTCTGCCCCTTGGCTTCTGGCCAGAGTTCCACCAACCGTCCACGGATCGCCGCCTGGGCCGCACGGCCCAAAGTGCTGCGATAATAAAAATTCCTCAGATCCTGCACATCAAGATGCATTGCGGACACCCGGTCAATCGGCTTAGCTGGGCGCAGTCTAGCAATGAAAGGGCAAAAGGCCATGCCTCTTGAGATCGTAACCATCCCCTGCCTCAGTGATAATTACGCCTTTCTCGCCCATGATCCGTCCAGTGGTGAAACCGCATTGGTCGATGCACCAGAGGCAGCTCCGATTCTGGCCGCGCTAAAAGCACACGGCTGGAATCTAAGCCACGTTCTGCTGACCCACCATCATTGGGACCATGTTGATGGCTTGGCGGACATTTTGGAGGCGCATCCCGCGCGGGTTATCGGTGCAAAAGCGGATGAACACCGCCTGCCAAAGCTCGATCAAGCAGTGGTCGAGGGGGACACCTTTTATATAGGCAGCGAGCCGGTCGAGGTGCTGGATGTCCCAGGCCATACCATCGGTCACATCGCATTTTATATGCCGCAATCAAACGCTGTCTTCACGGCAGACAGCCTGATGGCGCTTGGATGTGGGCGGCTTTTCGAGGGCGAACCGGCCCAAATGTGGGCCTCTCTCAGCAAATTGGCTGCCTTGCCAGACGAAACAATTGTATGCTCAGGTCACGAATATACACAATCTAACGCCAAATTCGCGCTGACAATCGACCCCGACAACCCTGACTTGCAGGATCGCGTGGCCGATATCAACCGCGCCCGCGCTGCCGGCGAACCCACTGTGCCTTCACTTTTGGGGCTGGAAAAGGCGACAAACCCATTTCTGCGGGCCACTGATCCGGCGATTCAGGCCAGATTGGGTATGGAAAATTCTGACCCAGCGTCAGTTTTTGCCGAAATCCGTGCCCGAAAAGACAGCTTTTGACCGGTTTCGACCCCATTTCACGGCCACGGTCACAACAAATGTGACTGTCAAGTGAAAGAAAACCCTTGAAGCCGGGCCACGATCAACCAAACTCTAATAGTATGAGGACATGGTTGGGATGGGGATCCGGCCTGCAGCCTGCCCCCTTCCGGCCCAATACAGAGGAGCACCCGCGTGCCTTCATTCTCGAGCACACTGGAACAAGCCATCCACGCGGCCCTTGCGGCGGCGAATGAACGGCGACATGAATTTGCAACGCTAGAGCATCTGCTTCTGGCGCTGCTGGAAGAACCCGATGCGGTGCGCGTCATGAAAGCGTGCAGCGTAGATCTTGATGAGCTGCGCAGCACGCTGGTCGAATTCATCGACGAAGACCTTTCTAATCTGGTCACCGATATCGATGGGTCCGAAGCTGTGCCCACAGCCGCCTTCCAACGTGTCATTCAGCGCGCCGCGATCCATGTTCAAAGTTCCGGCCGCACCGAAGTGACCGGGGCCAATGTTCTGGTCGCGATCTTTGCAGAACGCGAAAGTAACGCAGCCTACTTCCTGCAGGAACAAGATATGACGCGCTATGACGCGGTGAACTTCATCGCACATGGTGTCGCAAAAGACCCAGCCTATGGTGAAAACCGGCCTGTGACAGGTGCAGATGAAGCCGAAGAAGAGGCGCAGACCACATCCGGTGATGCAGAGCAGAAAGAAAGCGCACTTGGTAAATATTGCGTAGACCTGAACGCCAAATCGCGGGCCGGGGATGTTGATCCCTTGATCGGACGCTCGGACGAGGTTGAACGCTGCATTCAGGTGCTGTGCCGCAGGCGCAAAAACAATCCATTGCTGGTGGGTGACCCCGGTGTTGGCAAAACCGCCATCGCTGAAGGCCTTGCTCATAAGATTGTGGCCGGTGAGGCCCCGGATGTGTTGTCGGAAACCACCATCTACTCGCTGGATATGGGTGCGCTCCTTGCAGGAACCCGCTATCGCGGCGATTTCGAAGAGCGTCTGAAAGCCGTCGTCACCGAGTTGGAAGAGCATCCCGATGCGGTTCTCTTCATCGACGAAATTCACACGGTGATCGGTGCGGGGGCGACGTCAGGCGGTGCAATGGATGCGTCTAACCTGCTGAAGCCTGCGTTGCAGGGCGGCAAGCTGCGGACCATGGGTTCGACCACATATAAAGAATTCCGTCAGCATTTCGAGAAAGACCGCGCGCTGAGCCGCCGGTTCCAGAAAATCGACGTGAACGAGCCTTCGGTCGAGGACAGCGTCAAAATCCTGCGCGGGCTGAAACCTTATTTCGAAGAGCATCACTCGATCAAATACACCGCAGACGCCATCAAGACCGCGGTCGAGTTGTCGGCGCGCTATATCAACGACCGCAAACTGCCCGACAAGGCCATCGACGTGATCGATGAAGCTGGCGCGGCGCAGCATTTGTTGGCCGAAAGCAAACGCCGCAAAACTATCGGCGTGAAAGAGATCGAAGCCGTGGTCGCCAAGATCGCACGCATCCCGCCCAAAAACGTCACCAAGGATGATGCCGAGGTTCTGAAAGATCTCGAAACATCTCTGAAACGGGTGGTGTTTGGTCAGGACGAAGCCATCGAGGCGCTGTCCAGTGCGATCAAACTCGCCCGCGCAGGTCTGCGAGAGCCCGAAAAACCCATCGGCAACTATCTGTTCGCTGGCCCGACCGGTGTGGGTAAAACCGAGGTGGCGAAACAGCTGGCGGATACGCTGGGTGTGGAACTGCTGCGCTTTGACATGTCGGAATACATGGAGAAACACGCGGTCAGCCGCCTGATTGGTGCCCCCCCAGGCTATGTCGGGTTTGATCAGGGCGGTCTGCTGACCGATGGCGTCGACCAGCATCCGCATTGTGTGCTGCTGCTTGATGAGATCGAAAAGGCGCACCCGGATGTGTTCAACATCCTATTGCAAGTGATGGACCATGGTGAGTTGACCGACCATAACGGGCGCACTGTGAACTTCCGCAACGTGGTGCTGATAATGACCTCGAACGCTGGGGCTCAGGAACAAGCCAAAGCCGCGATCGGCTTTGCCCGCGACCGCCGCGAGGGTGAAGACACCGCTGCCATCGAACGCATGTTCACGCCGGAATTCCGCAATCGTCTGGACGCCGTGATCTCATTTGCGCCGCTGCCGAAAGAGGTCATTCTACAGGTCGTCGAAAAGTTCGTTCTGCAGTTGGAAGCGCAGTTGCTGGATCGTGGCGTGACCATCGATCTGACACCCCGCGCTGCCGAATGGCTGGCTGACAAAGGGTATGACGACAAAATGGGTGCGCGCCCACTGGGCCGTGTCATTCAGGAGCACATCAAAAAGCCGTTGGCCGAGGAACTTCTGTTCGGAAAACTGGCCAAAGGCGGCGTGGTCCGCGTCTCGGTCAAAAAGGGCGAGTTGAACCTGGAAATCCTGGGGCCCGATCAGCCGCGCATACCGGGCGACAAACCACCGTTGCTAACTGCGG
Source organism: Ruegeria sp. CE9 (assembly GCF_056537425.1). Classification (NCBI taxonomy): domain Bacteria; kingdom Pseudomonadati; phylum Pseudomonadota; class Alphaproteobacteria; order Rhodobacterales; family Roseobacteraceae; genus Ruegeria; species Ruegeria sp. CE9. The sequence goes on from NZ_JBQFRO010000003.1 coordinate 267,394, forward strand.
ATTGATGCGGTCGGTATATTTCGGAATGCTATTGCTCGCTGCCTCTCCGGCAGCGAGCGAATTTCTTCTTGAATTGCCCGTAGACTGCAAACTGGGTGAAATCTGCCACATCCAAAACTACGTCGATCACACTCCGGCCGGCGAGTACCGTGATTTTAGCTGCGGTCCGCTAACTTATGACGGTCACAAGGGTACGGATTTCGGTCTGCCTACGCTTGCGGAAATGGAGAACAGGGTTGATGTTCTTGCCGCGGCGCCAGGCGTCGTCCGCGCGGTTCGAGATGGGGTTCTCGATAAGAAATTCGACCCGAATGCCCCAAACAATATTGAGAACCGCGAATGTGGCAATGGGGTCGTAATAGCGCATGACGATGGCTGGGAAACACAGTACTGCCACTTGATGCGCGGTACTGTCGAGGTTGCACCTGATGACTTTGTAAGCTCAGGCACGGTTCTGGGCAAGATCGGGTTAAGCGGGAAAACTCAGTTTCCGCATCTGCATCTGTCGGTCCGTAAAGATGGCCGTACTGTCGATCCATTTGTTCCAAACGGCAGTGATGGTTGCGAAACGTCAGGCCCTACTCTTTGGGCGAATCCGCTTGAGTATGTTTCATCTGGCCTTCTCTCGGTTGGGTTCTCGCAAGACATTCCATCATATGAGGCGGTGCTGGCTGGAACCGCTGCGGTGACCAATCTGCCTAAATCCGCCGGCGCGATTGTGTTATTCGGCCACGCCTACGGTGGCCGCGCTGGGGATGTCATGCGGCTTGAAGTTTTCGGGCCAGAGGGAGAGTTCCTTTCTCAAGATGTGGAGTTGGAGAAAACGCAGGCGCAACTCTTTCGTGCGACCGGGCGGCGATTATCGGGCGCACGTTGGACTCCCGGTGAATATCGAGGCGCGGTAACGTTGATCCGCGACGGAAACGAGATAAGCCAAAAGACAGTGTCAGTTAACGTTCGTTGAGCTTTATCGCTCTGTCAATTTCAACTCGATCCGACGGTTTTGGGCGCGCGCCTCAGGCGTGTCTTCCGGATTGACGGGCTGGAACTCACCAAACCCGTTGGCGGCCAGCCGATCTGGCGGAATGCCTAGCGCATCGACCATGTAGCGCACCACTGAAAGGGCGCGGCCTTGGCTTAGCTCCCAATTGTCGCGATAGCGTCCAGCACCGCCAAGGGGCACGTTGTCGGTATGCCCATCCACACGGATAACCCAGTTCAAGCCTTCGGGAATTTCGGCGGCAACGCTGCGCAGGATATTTGCCACTTTCGCAACTTCCTGACGACCCTCGGCTGAGAGGTTCGCGGACCCCGTTGCAAACAATACCTCCGATGAGAACACGAAACGATCGCCTTCAATACGCACACCATCCTGATCGCCCAGAACATCCCGAAGCCGTCCGAAGAATTCCGAGCGATAGCGCTGTAAATCTTCAGCCTGTGCAGCCAGCTCCTGATTTTGGCCCGCCAATGCCTCGGCCTCGGCTTCCAGCCGAATACGCTCAGCCTCTTCCAGCAGTCGGCGGCGGCGCTCTTCCGAGGCGGCCCGGGCCAGTGCTGCGTTCAGATCCTGACCCAATGTCTGAATCTGAATCTCGGCAGACGCATTCCGTTCTTCATAATCATCCAAAAGCGCCTGAAGCGATCCAAGCTGGTTTCGCAGGGCGGCCATCTGCTGATTGAGCAGCGCAGTCTGGCGTTGCGCTTCGGTCGAGACCTCCTGTTCGGACGCAAGCGCATTCTCGGCAATAGCCAGCAGCGCCGCGCGCTCTTCGGCAAGCGATCTTTGTTCGTCAGCATTTGCTTGCGCTTGTGTTTGCGCCTCGAGAGCGGCCTGCAATTGAGCCCGCAACTCGTCTGCGTTGATCTCACCAAACTGTCGCTCAAGCTCGGCCTTTGCAGCCTGCGCTGCGGCCAGCAAGGTCAGAGTTTCTTCTGCCTCTTGCCGCTGCGCTTCTAACGCCAAGGTCATCGCGGTCAGTTCAGCATCCGCGTCCTGCAAACGATTTCGCAACGCTTCAGCGGCCGCTGCTTCAGCCAAGCGGGCGGCTTCTTCGTCGGTCAGTTGCTGCTCTAATTCGGAGATTTGAGCAGCCTGAGCACCTTCGGTCGCCTCAAGGTCAGCAACCAAAGCCTCAAGCGCCTCACGCCGCGCAGCGGCGAGACGCGCGGCCTCGGCCTGGGCGTCGATTTCCTGTCGGCTTTGGGCAAGGGCCAGATTTAATGCATCTTGTTCGTTCAGCAACTCATCGCGCTGCGTCTCAAGCGCAGCAATATCCCCTTGCGCGCGTTCCTGATCCGCCAACAGTGCTGCAACTTGTGCTTCAAAATCGGTGATGCGGGTCTGCGCCTGCGCAAGATCACCCTCGACCTCGTTCAGGGTCGCATTCAGGTTTCCCAGACGCGCTTGGAGTCGGCTGTTCTCTCGTTCTTCCAGCCCCAAAGCCCCTGCCAGGGCTGCGATTTCATCGGACAGCGCGGTCAGTTCATCTTCCTGGCCCGAGATGGTCTCGCGCAGCACAAACTGGACGATCATGAAGATGGTCAGCACAAAGGTCAGCACCATCAGCAAACCCGTCATCGCATCCACGAAACCGGGCCAGACCGAGCCCGAGAACCGTTGACCAGTGCGACGAGAGAGAGCCATCTTTTACTCTCCTTCCGGAGGCGTTCGCACTGCGCCCCGCGGAAGGGTCAGCGCTTTGACCAGCAGTTCAAAATCTTTGCGCAGCTCATTCATGCTGTCCTGACGGCCTGCCGAAATCTCTTCAAGGATACGCAGCAACTGAACGTCCATAGATCGCAGGCGCATTCGGCTTTCCGCATCGATCCCTTCGCCCGCACCATGTTCGCGCATGTGATCCAACAAAGCATCCTGCCCCAGCGCGACGCGCTCCAACGCAGCAGTCACACCTTCGGTTTGGGCCTGCCGTTGATTCATTTCCCCTATCACATCGACCAGTTGACCCAGCTTGGTTGAGACGTTGATCCGATCAACCTCTTGCGCCGCGAACATATCTTGAAGCGCATCCATTTGTTCAGACATCGCGTCCAGAACCGGCGTCAGCACGGCCAGTTCCGCACCGCCTTCATCGCCTGCAGCAAAGCCGACTCGTGTGATCGAGGACAGCCATTCCTCTAGCTCACGGTAGAACCGGTTCTGGCCATGGCCCGCGAACAGTTCCAGCAAGCCGACGATCAGCGAACCGGCCAGCCCCAGCAAAGACGACCCAAACGCAACGCCCATGCCCTGCAGCTGAGATTCCAGCCCTGTCATCAAGCGGTTAAAGACCGCGAGGCCTTCCTCCCCCTCTTGCGGGTTCAGGCTGCGAATTGTGTCGACAATGGCAGGAACGGTGGTGGCCAAGCCAAAGAACGTTCCCAAAAGACCAAGGTAAATCAGAACATTGGTGATGTAGCGCGTGATTTCACGTTCTTCTTCAACCCGTTCGGCGACTGAATCCAGAATGGACCGTGTGGAGCTGGAGCTTATCTGCGATCGCGCGCCACGTTCCCGTAACAATGAGGCGAGCGGTGCCAGCAGTTGCGGAGGGCGCGCATCGTCCCGCTCGACCCCGCCGATGAAAGCTTCGATCCAGCGTACTGAACCAATCAACTGCGTGACCTGCAGGAAACAGGCCGCAACGCCGATGACAAAGACCAGCAGGATAAACCCGTTCAGGTACAGGTTAGCCTGAATAACCGGCAGCACGTATGGCAACGCCATAAACACGCCAAGCCCTGAAAGCCCTATTGCGATCAGCATCATCAAGATTTGACGGATCGGTTGTGAGAAATGTGGTCTCACGACCTGTTGTGCCTGCGCCATGCGCGTGGCTCCTGGTATTGTCTGCTCTGGGCTGAACCTATCGAAGTTCCACCCTAGACGCCAAGAGTTTATGCGCTGATTGTGCGCACCCGTTGCGACAACCACTCAAGGTCTGGGTCGTGCAACCCAATCTCGGTCAAATGCGACGCCGTGTTATAGAGATATTCGGTGTTTGGCCCGCGCCCGCCAACTGCGTTTGCGATGATCTGAGCCTGCTCTTCCAATGGTAACCCACCACAGTACTGAACGTGGTGCGCATCAATCACGTATGTCACTGCGTTCACAGTCGTCCCGCAATCCAGATGTACATCCAGCATCCGTTCAAGATAGGCGGATGAGATTAGTTCGCGCTCACGCAGCTCGGCCAGCGTGCGGTCTTCGTGCCCCGCTTCGACGGCCAAAGCCAATCCGGTGCAGCGCGCGTCGGGCTGTTCGTCCAGTGCCAGAACCAGACCAGGCGCCTCTTCGGTTCCGCGATGGTGAATCGAGCGCATGCAAAAGGACCGCGCATATCCATGCAGCGTGGCACGTTCGCTGCGAGCCACCGGAAAGCCGGGGTTCCACAGAAGCGATCCATATCCGAATACCCACATCGTCATTGCACTGGTCCTTGCCTGTTTGGCCCTATAAACATCAAATCTGAGGCAGGAAAAAGGGCCATTCATCATGCGCCGTCTGACACGCGTACTTGTATTTGTCGCCCTTGCTTGGAGCGCCTATTGGTTTGTCGCCGGTTACGGGCTGCGTAACGCCCTAACCGGTTGGTTTGATCGGCAGCAGGAATTGGGCTGGCAGGCCGAATTCTCGGATGTCACGACCGCCGGTTATCCGCTTCAGCACATTACGCGCCTGAACAACCCGGCCTTGGCCGATCCCGTTAACGGAACAGCTTGGAGCGCAGACTGGATCGAGTTCCAAAGCCCCGCAATCTGGCCCGGTCGCCAGATGCTGCGATTTGCCAGCACACCGCAGCGGCTGTCTTATTTCGACCAGACCACGACTGTTCAGGCCGAAGAATTGCAAGCCGAACTGCATTTGCAACCCGGCGTCGCCCTGGTTCTTGAGAAAATGGCGTTGACCTCTGAACGTTGGCTGCTGACCACCGAAGGCGACCCTCAAGCTGGCGGCCAAACGCTAAGCCTCGTGATGGAGCAATCTGGCGCCCCTGAAAGCTATGGGATCGCTGCCAAGATCGACGGGTTCACACCCGGAGATGACCTGCGACGCCTGATGCGCTCAGCCTCAACTCTGCCGCAGTCCTTCCAAACGCTGGAAATGGATATGTTTGTCACCTTCGACAAACCTTGGGATCGCACCGCGCTTGAACAGCGCCGCCCACAGCCCGTCGAGATCGATCTGCGGTTGGCGGAGGTGAAATGGGGCGAGTTGCGCCTGTTCGCCACCGGAAAACTGGATGTTGACGAACAGGGCATTCCAACCGGTGAAATCGCCATGAAGGCCGAAAACTGGCGCGACATGATCGCAATGGCCAACGCCGCAGGTGCGCTGCCCGATCAGGCGGTTGATCCGGTGACCCGCGCTTTGGGGTTCATGGCGGGATTGGGCGGCAACCCAAATGCGTTGGATCTACAACTGAATTTCCGCGACGGGTTCGTCGCCTTGGGGCCGCTGCCGCTAGGGCCTGCGCCCCGTCTGGTTCTGCGCTAACGACAATAGGTACCGCTGCGATAGCGCGCCGTATCAAGGTGGAAATGATCCCGATGATAGCGATCTGAATTTGGACCGAGCACCGTACCAAACGGCCCACACGCACCGCGCCAGACTTTGGTCAATTGCTTCTTGGACGGATTCTTGCGCCAGCCATTCAAGACGGTCACGACCTCGCCATCGGCCATCTTGAAGCCTGAGATATCAATGGCACGCCCCTTGCCATGTTCGGAAATCCGCGCCCCTTTACGATTGTTCCGTGTCCGACAGGCGTAATGTGCTGCGACCTGCAGCTCAACCAACGGGCCGCGTCGTTTGAACGCGGGTTTGACAGTTTTATCGACCCATTTGTTCAACGCCTGCGCCGTGCCGCAATCCATCGTTGACGGGCGGCTTAGCTTGACACCCGAGACCGAAGTGATCTGAACCGCTTCCTTGATCCCACAGGCTTTGATATTGCCCTTTACGCGCCCGACGGCTTTGCCCTGAATGTCAATGTCACCACAGACCGAGCCCTTGCGAAGCTTTCGTTTCTTGAGAAAGACACGCTGCTCCAACTCTTCCGGGCGCACAAACGGCCTGATTGAATTCTCAGGCCCTAGCAATGGAAGAGCAGCAGGGCGAGCTGCGGCCGCTGTTACTTGCGGTGACGCGGGCCTTAAGACTGGACGGATATTGGGTGTGACAACCGCTGCGACCACTTCGGTATTTACAGGGCGTGTCAACGGCACCAGCGAAGATTCGGGCGCAGCAGCGTTTGCAGTCGTCGCCACCAATACGGCGAAACCCACCAAAATGCAGCTGCCCAAGCCTCTCATGTCTATGTCTTTCCCCGCCCAAAATCTGGCGCATCCGTGTCCTGCCCAGCATCGATAATGCCTCGGCGGATTGCCCGTGTGCGCGTAAAATAGTCGAACAATTGCTCTCCGTCACCTGTCCGGATAGCGCGTTGAAGTGCAAAGAGTTCTTCTGTGAATCGTCCGAGAATCTCCAGAGTGGCGTCTTTGTTGGTCAAGAACACATCACGCCACATGGTCGGGTCCGAGGCTGCAATCCTTGTAAAGTCTCGAAAACCCGCAGCAGAGTATTTGATCACCTCGGTATCCGTGACCCGCCGAAGATCATCCGCGACCCCAACCATCGTGTAGGCAATCAAGTGCGGCGCATGCGATGTGACCGCCAGCACCAGATCGTGGTGATCGGCGTCCATCTCATCAACATTTGCACCCATACCCTCCCAGAAATCACGCAGACGGGCCACCGCATCCGGGTCTGACCCTTCAACAGGCACGATCAGGTTCCAGCGATTGTCAAATAGTTCGGCAAACCCGGATTCCGGGCCCGAATGTTCGGTCCCTGCCAAAGGGTGGGCCGGGATGAAATGCACACCTTCGGGTATATGGGGCAAGACCGCCTGTATCACATGGCGCTTGACCGAACCCACATCGCTGACCGTAGCTCCGGGTTTCAGCACAGGCGCGATATCAGCGGCCACAGCCCCCATCGCCCCAACGGGCACACAGAGAACAACCAGATCGGCACCTTCGACTGCCTCGCGCGCGCTGTCGCAGACTTTGTCGCAAAGACCGATCTTGCGCGCGGTGTCCCGTGTTGCCTCAGACCTCGCATAGCCGGTCACTTCAGCCGCTAGGCCCGCACGTTTGATCGCCCAGAACATGGATGATGCGATCAGGCCAAGCCCGATCAGCGAGACGCGGTCATAAATCTGGCTCATGCTGCGCCCTCTTTGAATTCTGTGATCGCTTTGACGACAAGGCGGCATGCCTCCTCGTCTCCAACAGTGATCCGCAGCGCATTTGGTAGGTTGTAACCTGCAACTCGACGCACGATCAGTCCTTCGGATTTCAGATAGTCGTCGCAGGCCTCAGCTTCGGCCTGATCGCCAAAACGCGCGAGGATGAAGTTGGTATAGGATGGATCAGAAGGCACACCGATTTTCGACAGCTCATCCGCCAGCCACCTGCGCAATCGCGCGTTTTCAGAGTGGCAGAATGTCAGATATTCCTCATCGTTGATTGCAGCCTCAGCAGCGGCCAATGCCGTCAATGACAGGTTGAACGGCTGGCGCACACGGTTGAGCACATCGATGATCGGCTGCGGCGCATATCCCCAGCCGACACGCATCCCGCCCAGCCCGTAAATTTTCGAGAATGTGCGCGTCATGATCACATTCTCAAACCGGTCCACCAAAGATGCACCACCATCAAAATCTGCGACAAATTCCGCGTAAGCGCCGTCAATCACCATTAGGCAGGTCTGCGGCAACGCCTCGGCCAGACGCGTCAGTTCCGCTTGGCCGATCATGGTCGAAGTTGGGTTACCCGGATTGGTCACGAACACAATCCGCGTCTTGTCGTTGACCGCTGCAAGAATGTTGTCCACATCGACGCACCGGTCCTTTTCCGGCACCATGACGGGTGTCGCACCTGCCATCCGGGCAATGATCGGGTACATGGAAAACCCGTGCTCGGTATAGATTACTTCATCCCCCGGCCCTGCATAAGCCTGAGCGATGAACTGCAACACCTCGTCACTGCCAACTCCACAGATAATCCGCGCAGGGTCCAACTGGTGACGCGTGCCAATGGCCGCGCGCAGGCTGGCGTGGTCAGTGCTGGGATAACGATGCAGGGTCGCAGCGCTGTCGCGGACAGCTTCAATCGCCTTGGGACTAGGGCCAAACGGATTTTCGTTGGAACTTAATTTGATCACACGCAACACCCCTGCCACATGCGACTGACCGCCCTGATACAGCGCGATGTCCATAATGCCGGGTTGTGGGGTGATCTTGTTCATAAGAGGCTCCGTATTCTGGAGCCCCTCATACCCGTCTCATAGCGTTGAGAAAAGCAGCAATTCCGTCACGCCGCCTTGAAGCGCGCCGTCGCCGGGTCAGCGTTGTAGAATGGCGCGAATTCCTCGGTGCGATCGGACAGTTCGTTGACGCTGTCGATGATGAAGCGAACGGTCTCCTCGCTCATCAGGTACGAGAAATTCAGCCGTACCCAACCGGGTTTCTTCATCTCTTCGCCTGCTGACAAGGATGCGTGCAGCTCTTCCGAAGTTGCGCGGCCGATCCCAAGCAGGCGATGCGCATACGGTCCGGCGCAGGCACAGCCTCCACGCGCCTGAATGCCATAGATGTCGCTGAGCATTCGCGTAAACAGCTGTTGATGCACCGGCTTCCCCTGCCGATCACGCACAAGGAACGAATAGATCGGCAGGCGGTGAGTGTTCTCGGTGCCCAGCAATGTCAGATGAGGATTGCCTGACCAACCGTCCAAAGCCATCTTGTTGTAAAGCGCCTCGCGCTTTGCGATCTCATCTGTACCAACGGCGTCTTTCACGATGAAGGCAAGGGCTGCGCGAATGTCTCCGATAACATTCGGGGTTCCCGCCTCCTCCCGCGTTGCCAGATCAGCACTGTAGTCGTGCCGCCAGGGTGAAACAAAGCTGACCGTTCCACCACCCGGCCAACTGGGGCAGGTCCGCTGAACGGCGTCCTGATTCACCACCAGAACGCCGGATGCCCCCGGCCCTCCCGGAAATTTGTGCGGAGAAACGACAATTGCATCCTTGCGGGCATCCTCCGGCCCCATATCCATCGGCAGATAAGGACCGGCGCCTGCGTAATCCCAAACCGCCAAAGCACCATGCTCTTTCAGCAACCGAGTGACCGGATCTGGATCGGTGATAATACCAGTGACGTTTGACGCCGCTGAAAATGATCCAATCAACAGGTCTGAGCTCACATGCTCGACCAACGCAGCCTCAAGCATCCGCATGTCGGGCCCACCCTCAGCAGCTTCGGGAATTTCAATCACCTTTGCCTTGCTCTCCCGCCACGGCAGAATGTTCGAATGATGCTCATATGGCCCGATCAAAACGACCGGCTGATCAGCCTCTTGCACTCCCAGCAGACTGACCAGCCGGTTAAGACCCGCAGTGGCGCCAGACCCGGCAAATATCACCGCGTCCCCTTCCCCGGCGCCAACGATCCGAGCGATCTCGGCCCGCGCCTCGCGGCGCAGACGGGTCATGTAGGATCCGCAATAGGAGGCTTCGGTATGGCTGTTGGCATAAAACGGCAACACATGCGCAGCCACAAAATCCTCGACCTGCCGCAACGCGCGGCCCGAGGCGACGTAATCCGCATAAACAAGCGGTACGTCCTTGTGCAGACCCGGGATGAGTACTCCCTCACCGATCAGCCCATCACGCAGAGTATTTCCGTGAGCGGCAGTTTGTATTTCTGCGCGAAAGTTGGACAAGATCATAACACAAGCTCCATATTGCTAAACTCAATGTGATTGCTCAGCGACGGAGAAACTTCCCCTATTTTTTCCTTCTGAAACCAAATTTTGTGTCATATGCTTCAATATGGAGAAAAAATTAGATCAGATCGACACTCGTCTGCTGAAAGAGCTGCAAAAGGACGCCACACTATCACAGCGGGAATTGGCGGACCGAGCCGGCCTGTCCCAAAACGCCTGCTGGCGCCGATTGAAAGCCCTGAACGACGAAGGTGTCCTGCAAGGTTCAACTGCGCGGATCGCGAGGGAAAAACTGGGATTGAATATGGTGGTCTTCGTCATGCTGCGTACGCGCCACCATTCGACCGAATGGCTGCAGGCGTTCCGCAGACATGTCCTGACCATACCCGAAGTGGTCGACTTTCACAGAATTGGTGGTGACTACGACTATCAGTTGAAAGTCGTCACCCAAGATATGACATCTTATGACAAGGTGTACCAGCGCCTCATCGAGAAAGTTGAGTTGGACAGCGTCACATCTTACTTCGCGATGGAGGCCATCGCCGAAGGCCGCCCTTTACCCCTCTGATCCGCGCCTTCATCTGGCCAAAAATATCTCGGGGGGCGGCGCGCAGCGCCGGGGGCAGAGCCCCCTTAAACAAAAAAAGACCGCGCTGAACGCGCGGCCTTTCGAATTCGGTACATCGGCGAAGATTAGTTCTTCGCGTAGAATTCAACAACCAGGTTCGGTTCCATCATGACCGGATAAGGCACATCGCTCAGGCCCGGTGCGCGGACGAAGGTTGCGGTCATTTTCGAATGATCGGCGTCGATGTAATCAGGCACGTCACGTTCAGCCAATGCAGCGGCTTCCAGAACAATGGCCAGTTGCTTGGACTTGTCGCGCACTTCGATCACATCGCCTTCTTTGACGCGGTAGCTGGGGATGTTGACCCGCTTGCCGTTCACTTTGACGTGGCCGTGGTTCACGAACTGACGTGCGGCAAACACGGTCGGAACGAACTTGGCGCGGTAGACAACGGCGTCCAGACGGCGCTCAAGCAGACCGATCAGGTTTTCACCGGTGTCGCCTTTGACACGCTCGGCTTCGGCATAAATGCGGCGGAACTGCTTCTCGGTCAGGTCGCCGTAGTAACCTTTCAGCTTCTGCTTGGCACGCAGCTGCAGACCGAAGTCAGACAGTTTGCCCTTGCGGCGCTGGCCGTGCTGGCCGGGGCCGTATTCGCGACGGTTGACCGGGGATTTCGGACGACCCCAGATGTTTTCGCCCATCCGGCGGTCGATTTTGTACTTGGCAGACGTGCGTTTGGTCACGGCTGATCTCCTTCGTTTGATCGAGGCCCTACGGGCCACTATGAAGGGCGTTGTCCTCTTGAGGTTTCCCTCATGACAGGCATCCCCTTGCGGGGGCCACCAACACCAATGAAGCCGCGCTTATATCTGTGCATTGCCCAGAGTCAACACGTCACAGTGCTGAGCTATGACATTTCTGTCCTGGCTTGGAAGAATTCTGATAAGTGCCTTTATTCAGCAGCCCAACCGGCGGCACTTGTCATGCTTACCGGCACAGTATTTACACCCGCACTTGCCGCAGGGAAGGCGACAACGTTGCTGTCGTAACCGCTGTCAATCTCGACCGGTTCAATCTGTGAGGCGGCTGCGCTGACCCAGAACTCCTGTCCCGGCTCGGGGCACCCATCGTCGAACACCAGCACCAGCGACGCTTCACCATCTGCGCGCACCAGTTCCGCACCAAAGGTCTGGGCACCGTTTGACAGCTCTATCCTCGCACATTCGTTGATTGAGTTCAGGGCCACGACACATGCTCTAGCCGCTAGCATAGACACAAGCCCGCCGCCATCAGCACGCTGAGATAAACACTCAGCATTCGCAGCCAACTGAATCGCGCGCCCCCGCCAGGACCAAGAGCTTCCAACAACCAAATGGGCCAGAGGCGCTGCCTCAAGCCCGTCGACTTCAGTCTGAGACCAAAATACTGCTACGTGACCGTTATTACCGGTTCTCATTTATCCGCCCGCACTTTTACTCATCTAACAAGTAACTTTGATTGTGTATCAACGAAAAAATGGGCGGAAAAGAGACTGAAATGCAGCAATCACGTAAATGTTGCTAAAGAACAGCCCCAAATTGATACTTTATTCATGTGCCTTGCTGAACCCCGGTTCACAAACTTGGGATCCGAACTGTAATTTCATCGCTTTAGAGCTTGCAAAGCCAATTGGCCTTTTTTTAAAATAGATGGTGATGCGAACCATCAAAAAATGCCTTTGTTATTGCGGAATGCCGTTATCTTGCTGCCGAGATCAACAATAGGCGCATACGGAAACAATCATAACCTTCAGAAATGCTGGGCCAGAAAAGCAGCATCCTTGGCGGCAATTTTTTTGAATTCAACATCGTTTTGACGAACCCGTGCAATCGCAACCCCGATATCTGTCTGACTTTATTGCGAAGCCTTTTCTTTGTTGTGCCTGACATTACCAGTACATTTGCGTTGGTCTCGCACCTGAAGCACCAACCCATTAGAACCACACATAGACGAGTGACCGTTCGATATTAGTGAAAAAACAATGGAAACTTTGTAATCGGCTGCCAGATGGCCCATACCACAAGGTCATTCCCGCCCACAGAAAAGATCACTTGCAACAAAAAAAGACCGCTCAATAGAGCGATCTAGGTCGAAAACCTGTAGGATTTGTCGTTAGAGGTCGGAGACCCGGTAGAGCTCGGCACCAGCAACCTCAGGATCCCACATCGGTCTAAGACCTCTGGAGGCCAACTCATTGCGTAGACGGTTTGGATTACGAACCCAGAAACCATCGATCTGAGACAGTTTGCGATATCGGGCTTTGAAAACGCGCAAGCTTTCTTGATCGACCAGATCGTGCAATTTCCCCATGTGACGTACTTGGCCGCACGACTTGAGTGCTGAGTGACCATCTGGATCACTTGCCCGCAACAGAAACTGAACGGTTTTTGTAGGGACAAGAATCTCATGTGACGCCTCCGAGATTGTTAGTCCCGGTTGGCCGGCCTTCACGCCAAGTTTTTTCGCGACTTCTTCGAGGTTCACCAACACTGACTGGAACTTGAGGCCATGGGACGCAAAGACGGTATCGAACTCAGTGACCAAGAGTGGTTTGGCCATCTTTCACTACCGGCCGTGGAAATGGTGTGCGAGGCGTGGAGCCGTGAGCTTGATCCCTTCTGGGAACAAGCAAAACACGAAGTGCGTGACAGCTTCGCCTATGAGGATCTTCCCAAGGGGTACATCGCGCTTCAGGTTATCCTGGAAAAGCTCGAAAGCGATCATCAGGCGCCCGCTAAGATCCATGAAAAGATGGTCCGGGTCATCGAGGAAGCAGAACATGTTTCACGCGACCACGAACCCGCAATCGGACAGCGCATTTCAGTGGTGTTCTTTTCGGATGGTGCAGGCGAGCACTAGGCGGCCTCAGACGGCAGCGAAATGTAAATAAACCCGTCTTACTCGGCCAAGGGCATAATTATGGTTCGCATCATGTGAACGTGTGAGCATTCTCTCCCCTTTTTCTGGGTACACTTCCAACCTCGCACTAACAAAGAACAAGGCGCCGGTGACCAAAAATCCGGCGCATTTTTTTTCCTGCAAAACCGAAGAATTACGAGTTGTGGGCGCTAATGACCTTGTGTATGGGCGCTAAAATCGCCGAAATGGGTTCGTATTGCCTTGCGGTTCATCAAAAAGGCTAATTCACCCTATCACCCACACTTAGAGTGCCCACAGCTTCGGCACGTCATACAGCCCTCTATCATGACCATGTCGAACTGTCCGCAAGAGGGGCAAGCTTTACCGCGTGGGGCATCCATGTTGACGACTTGCGCCTGAGGATCGGCTTTCAGCCCCATGCCTTCGCCCTCAAGGAAGCCTATGTTGACCATGTGCTGCTCGATTACTCCTCCGATAGCGGCCAGAATGGATGGGATATACTTGCCCTTGACCCATGCGCCGCCGCGCGGGTCGAACACCGCCTTCAATTCCTCAACCACAAAGGACACGTCGCCTCCGCGTCGGAATACAGCTGAAATCATCCGCGTCAGGGCCAATGTCCAGGCGTAGTGTTCCATATTCTTCGAATTGATAAACACTTCGAATGGGCGGCGACGCCCGCCGATGACGATGTCATTAATGGTCAGATAGATCGCATGTTCACTGTCAGGCCACTTGAGCTTGTATGTCGAACCTTCCAGAGATTGCGGGCGGTCCAACGGTTCGGACATATAGACCACTTCGCCGCCATCAACCTCATGCGGAGCATCCGCGCTTTCACCCGGTGCTTTATCATCGCTTTCTGAAACCGTCAGCACGGAACCGGTCACATCGTTCGGGCGATACGTGGTACATCCCTTACAACCCTGATCCCAGGCCTGCATGTAGACGTCCTTGAACGCGTCAAAGCTGATGTCCTCGGGACAGTTGATTGTCTTTGAAATTGAGCTGTCGATCCATTTCTGCGCCGCCGCCTGCATCTTGACGTGATCGGATGGGCTCAGCGTCTGTGCATTGACAAAGAACTCGGGCAGCTCGGCGTCACCGAATTTGTCGCGCCACATCTGCACGGCGTAATCCACCACTTCTTCTTCGGTGCGCGAGCCATCCTTTTGCAGCACTTTGCGGGTGTAGGCATAGGCAAACACCGGCTCGATCCCCGATGACACGTTGCCTGCATAAAGCGAAATTGTCCCCGTCGGCGCAATTGAGGTCAGCAAGGCGTTACGGATACCATGTTCGCGGATTGCCTCACGCACATCTTCATCCATCTGCTGCATTGTGCCGCTGGCTAGATACTTCTCGGCATCAAACAGCGGGAAAGCGCCCTTTTCCTTCGCCAACTGCACCGACGCCAGGTACGCGGCGCGGGCGATCGCGTGCAACCAACGCTCGGTCTGTCGCGCCGCCTCGTCCGAGCCATAACGCAGGCCCAGCATCAGCAGCGCATCCGCCAGCCCGGTTACGCCCAGACCGATCCGACGTTTGTCTTGCGCCTCGGCCTCTTGTTCGGCCAGAGGAAATTTTGACGCGTCGACCACGTTGTCCATCATCCGCACGGCAGTACCGACCAGCTCTTGCAGAGCCTCTTCGTCCAGATGTGCCGCATCCTCGAACGGTTCGGCCACCAGCCGCGCCAGATTGACTGAACCCAAAAGACAGGCACCATAGGGCGGCAAGGGCTGCTCACCACACGGGTTGGTCGCAGCGATGGTTTCGACATAGTTCAGGTTGTTGGCCTGATTGATACGGTCGATGAAAATCACGCCCGGCTCAGCATAGCCATAGGTGGCCTGCATGATCTTGTTCCACAGATCACGCGCCTGAACGGTGTGATAGACTTTACCGTCGAACACCAAATCCCACGGACCGTCAGCTTTGACGGCCTCCATAAACGGATCGGTCACCAGCACCGACATATTGAACATGCGCAGGCGGGCCGGGTCGGATTTTGCGGTGATGAACTGTTCGATATCAGGGTGGTCGCAGCGCATGGTCGCCATCATCGCACCCCGGCGCGAGCCTGCAGACATGATCGTCCGGCACATGGCGTCCCAGACATCCATAAAGCTCAACGGGCCAGAGGCATCTGCCGCTACCCCTTTCACATCCGCACCGCGCGGACGGATGGTCGAGAAATCATAGCCGATCCCCCCGCCCTGCTGCATGGTCAGCGCAGCTTCTTTCAGCATATCGAAGATACCGCCCATGCTGTCGGGTATCGTTCCCATCACAAAGCAGTTGAACAGGGTCACCTGACGCGCAGTGCCCGCTCCTGCGGTAATACGGCCAGCGGGCAGATACTTGAAATCCTGCAGCGCCTCATAGAATTTTTCTTCCCAATGCGCCGGGTCTTTCTCCACCCGCGCCAGATCGCGGGCTATACGACGCCAGCTGTCCTCGACCGTCTGATCGATGGGCGTACCATCCGCCTGTTTAAAGCGGTATTTCATATCCCAGATCTGCTCGGCGATGGGGGCGGCAAAGCGGCTCATTGGTGATTCCCTGTGCTGAAAGAGGCATTCAGGCTACCCCAGATCACACCTTCACCACAACACCTTGATGACATCACCTTTAGAGCTACAATATAAAGACCGAGCTTTGGACGACTCTGTGGGAAAACTGTGGATAAGTACGTAAACCTCATCAAACTTTCGGTTGGATCGGAAAGCGTCGACACGCTGATGGCCTGGCAAGACAGCCGCAAGCCGCTTTATCAGGACGGCTTCCCGCGTCATGTCACCCGCATGTGGCCCAAGCGCGAGGCCGAAATTTTGAACGGCGGATCAATCTATTGGGTGATCAAAGGCGTGATCCAGTGCCGGCAGCGTATACTACGGTTGGACGAGGTGCGCGGTGAGGATGGCATTCGCCGCTGCGCCATCGTTCTTGACCCTGAAGTGCATCGAACTCAGAACGCTTTGAAACGCCCATTTCAAGGATGGCGCTATCTGAAACCCGAAGACACGCCCGCCGATCTGCCTAAGACGCGCGAGCAGGACGATGCCCTGCCCGATGACCTGAACCGTGCTTTGGCCGAAATAGGGGTGCTTTAGGACAGCCGGTCCAACAACGCGTTCAGAACCGCCTTTTCACCCGCATCATATCTCGCGACACGGCTGCGCCACAGGGTTGCTTGTGATTGCAGGATCAACCCGTCCGACAGGATTTTTAAGTGGTTCGCCCGCAAGGTCTCGCCCGTCGAGGTGATATCCGCAATTGCCTCGGCGGTTTCATTGACCACGGTGCCTTCAGTCGCGCCTTGGCTGTCGACCAAAGTGTAGTCAGCCACGCCTGCATCGGTCAGGAATTCCCGGACCAAACGATGATATTTGGTCGCGATCCGTAACCGGTGTCCGTGTGCTCTCCGAAAACCTGCCGCTGCTGCATCCAGATCATCCAGACTATCGACGTCAACCCAGCAGGCCGGCGTTGCGATAATCAAGTCGGCCTTGCCGAACCCCAGCGGTGCGATCTCTTCTACCTGTTGTTCCCAACGTGGCAGTTTTTCTTGAACCAGATCGATACCGGTGACACCCAGATGAATGCGTCCGGCCGCCAATTCACGCGGAATCTCACCAGCTGAGAGAAGGATAAGCGATACACCGTCGATCCCGTCGACCTTGCCCGCATACTCTCGATCCGAACCACTGCGCGACAAGATGATACCGCGTTTTTCAAACCACGCGAAAGTCTTGTCCATCAACCGGCCCTTCGAGGGCACGCCTAGTTTCAAGCTCATTGCGCACCCTCCTCGACTTCCAGCATCAGGTCTGGGCGGATCACTCCCCCGATCGCCGGAATCTCTGAGCCGCCACCCAACTGTCGGGTCAACGCATCATAGCGGCCCCCGGTTGCGACCGGTGGCAGATCAGGGCGGCCTTCGGCATAAAATCCAAAGACAAAACCATCGTAGTATTCCATCGAGGTTCTGCCGTAAGAGGCTTCGAAATCCAACCGGCTCACATCAATACCCCGCGCTTGTAACGCAGCAATGCGAGCTTCGAGTCGATCCAGAGCAGGTGTAATCTGCGGTAAATCAACCGCCACGTCGCGCAGTTGTTCCAATGCAAAGGGCATGGTCTCACGCACGTTCAGCAGCGTTTCCAACCCGGCCAGTTCATTGTCAGAAATCGGCGGAGCAGCCCGGTCTTCGCGCAGCGCCTCGATCCGTTCAAGAATTTCGGGTGCACGGCGCTTGCCGATCATCGGCGCGTCTATCGCCAGAGGATCAGCGGCATCCAACAGCGCATCGCGTCCTTCAGGGCCCGGCTTACCGCCAGAATATCGATCCAGCAAAACGCGGAACCGACGCGGACGCCACAGATGCCGCATAAGAGCGGCTTTACGACGCTCGGTTGTCTTCAGCCCTGCCACGGCTGCGGTCAGAATACCGATATCACCCGTCGCAGCACGCAAAGGCAAACCGCGCAATTGCAAGGCAAACAGGGAAAATACTTCGGCATCTGCCCCGGCCGGATCTTCGCGATCAAAGACCTCGTACCCGACCTGAATGTATTCGTTGGCCCGGTCCGGGTCATGCTCCTGTCGGCGAAAAACCTCACCCGAATAGGTATAGCGCGCAGGCTCGGCCCCTTCGGACATGTGCATCTGCACGACAGGCAGAGTGAAATCCGGGCGCAGCATCTGCTCGCCTCGCAACGCATCTGTTGTTACGTAGGCACGCGCACGGATATCTTCACCATATAGGTCAAGCAGCGTACCGGCCGGTTGCAGCAGAGGCGTATCGACGACCTGCGCACCCGCGGCTTCGAACCGGACGCGCATCATCGCGGCACGCGCCTGTATTTGGGAACGGTTCGGCATCGATCAGTCCTGACTGTCCAAAATCTCGCGCACTTTTGCGACCAGCTCGCCGCGCGGCACCTCAAACTGGCTGGGGCGTTCTTTCCATTCCTCGAGCGTGGCGCTTTCGGCGATCTTGGCGCCAAGGATCAAGTCCTTGATCTGCACGATGCCCTTGGCCTTTTCGTCACCACCTTCGATTACCGCAATGGGTGAGTTCCGCTTGTCCGCGTATTTCAGTTGGTTGCCAAAGTTCTTGGGGTTGCCCAGATAAACCTCAGCCCGGATACCTGCATTGCGCAGCTCGGCCACCATCGCTTGATAGTCGGCCATCCGGTCACGGTCCATCACGGTTACGACCACTGGGCCGGTGGCTTGCGCCGCAATCCGACCCTTTTCTCGTAAAGCGGCCAGCAAGCGATCAACGCCAATGGATATACCCGTCGCAGGCACTTCTTGCCCAGTGAACCGTTTGACCAGATCGTCATATCGGCCACCACCCGAGACGGACCCGAATTGCCGTTTACGACCTTTCTCATCGAAAATCTCAAACGTCAGTTCGGCCTCATAGACCGGACCGGTATAATAGCCGAGGCCACGCACGACCGAAGGATCAATCTCGATCCTGTCCGAGCCGTATCCGCCCGCAGCCAGCAGCGCACCGATCTGTTCCAGCTCGGCAATCCCGTCGGCGCCGATCTTGCTATCGCCAACAGCAGCTCGAAGGTTCGCTATGGTGCCTGAGGTATCAGCGGCCTTGGAAGTCAGGAAGGCAAGCACCGGCTCGGCCTGATCATCGCTCAGGCCCACGCCGTCGATGAACGCGCCCGATGCATCCAGTCGGCCCTTGGTCAACAGTTCGCGCACACCAGCCTCGCCAACCTTGTCGAACTTGTCGATGGTGCGCAGAACGTTGTTGCGGGCAGCGGCGTCTTCGCCCAGGCCCATCGCCTCAAGAACGCCGTTCAGAACCTTGCGGTTGTTGACACGTACCAAATAATCACCGCGTGGGATGCCAACGGTTTCCAACGTGTCCGACAGCATAGCGCAAATCTCGGCATCTGCGGCCATCGAGGCCGTGCCAACTGTATCCGCATCGCACTGATAAAACTGACGATACCGCCCCGGCCCCGGCTTCTCATTCCGCCAGACCGGGCCCATCGCATAGCGGCGATAAGGAGTCGGCAGATCGTTTCGATGTTGCGCATAGACGCGGGCCAGAGGTGCGGTCAGGTCGTAGCGCAGCGCCATCCAGTCGCCATTGCCGCCCTCATCAAACTCTTGCCACGCGAACACGCCCTCGTTCGGGCGATCCACATCCGGCAGGAACTTACCCAGCGCCTCGACGGTTTCAACCGCGCTGCTTTCCAGCGCATCAAACCCGTAACGATGATACACGCCCGCAATCGTCCGCAGCATCTCGGTGCGCTGCGTGACTTCCTCACCGAAATAGTCACGGAACCCTTTCGGCGTTACGGCCTTGGGGCGGGGCTGTTTCTTGGGCTTGGCCATGTGGGGTGTCCTTGGGATTTAGTGTTCCGCGCGCGGTCTATCCCATGGTCTGTTTCGGGGCAAGGCGGGCTTTGACTGGTCACGGGCTGCCGAGGCAGCTAAGAGACGCCTATAAGGAGAGCCCCATGCAGCATCTGGAAGAACAGATCGCCCATCTGATCCGCACGGTCGAAGAGTTGAACTCGGTCGTCACAAACCAACAGAGCGAGATCGACCGACTGACCCGCCGCGTCGAGATGTTGCTGCAGCGCGAGGCCGAACGCGCGCAGGAAGGCGCAGGCGGCGTCGTGTTCGGCGACGAACGCCCACCGCATTACTGAGGGCAAAATGATGGCGAGTGAGGACAGCGACGCGCCTTGCGTGTGGATTGCCACGACGGTGAACAATATCAACGTCATCTCAGCGGTAATCCGAAAGGAATACACTCCTCAATGGCGTGAAAGGCAGTCGCCCGAGGATGTTGAATGGTCCAAGCGAATGTCTCGGGAAGCCGATCTGGGCTGGAAACGCGGTGAGCTGCTGACCAAAGAGCAAATTGGCAGTCTGTGGTATTACAACTCCAAAGCCGAATACGACACCGCGCCGTTTATCAGCGGCGGTGGTTATCCTCTGGTTTCCAAATCCGCCAAATCAGTACTGGAACAGTTTGATCTGGGGGACACGGTGTTTCATCCGCTGACGCTGATGGATTCGACCGAAAGCCATCTGACCACGTCCGAGCGGCATTACTTTCTGAACGTGTGCAACAAACGATCCATGGGCAACTACGATGTATTGGGGCCAGAGGGGGACGTGCGGTCACCACTTAGCAATCGCTACGGTCGAACCTACCTTCCTAGAAGCAATCAGGAAGCCCAACTTGTAGTTATACCCGAAGCGTTGGGCGGACCAGACATCTGGCTGGACCCAAAAGTTCCGAACCTTCTCTTTTTATCCGACCGTCTCGTCCGTCGCCTGAAAGACGCCCAAATGGACAAAGGCTGGGGCCTTGTGCGTTGCCCGGTGCGCAGACTCTAACGCTCGCAACACCAAGCACCCGCTCACAACCCCAGCGTCGATTTCACCGCGCTATCGACCACCCCGCCCAGAAGGGCATCCTTGTCGGCGGCACAACCCTCGGATAGCGCAACGATGAAGGCTTCCCGCAGCTGCGCCTTTTCCGCGTCGGTGGTTGCGTGCTCTTCGATGTTGATCTGGCGGTTGTAAAGTGACAGGGCCGTCATCTTTCCAACGACTTCAACTACAAAAGCTTCGTTGCCGTCGGCCTCTTCGGTGATTGAGGCGCAGGTGTAGTGCATCACTGGCAAGGCGTCCTGCACCATTTGCTCGGCAGCGTCGTCAGCCAACGCAAATGTCGGCGCAAACAAAAGGGAGGCGAAAACAATAGGTTTAAGCTGCGTCATGTTCACTTCCAGTTATGTCCAATAATCGCGCCAGCCACACCGCCGATCGCAGCGCCCTTGCCGTCACCGACCAACGCGCCGACACCGGCACCGATCAGCGCGCCTTCAAGCGTCTTCTTCTTCTTTTTGTCATCCGCAAATGCGGCAGTTGCCACGGCAAGCGAAAGTGCCCCTGCCAAGACCAACGCCTTGGAGCCCATACCTGAAAGTGCCAAATCAATGCCCTCCTGTATCACGTATCAAATCAGCCTAGCCCCGTAAAAACGCCGTGGCAACAAACCCGGTTGCTAGATCTCTTCGACCGACATGATACCGTCCAGCGACTTGATTGCGCCTTTGATCTGCGGGGTGATCGGGAAATCCTGACCCAATTCCATCTCGACCTCTCCCGGCAAAGCCGGGTCAAGCAGGCACAGCTGGATCGGTCCTTTGCCAGCCCCCTTGGCCGCAGCGCTTGCATCTTCCAGCACCTTTGCCACAGTCGGCAAGACATCTGGCTGGTCCAGATAGATCCTCAAACCAGTCGCCCCGGCCTCTGCCACGACCGCATCGACCGGGCCGACGGATCGACCCAATAGCTTGAGCTGATCGGCCTCCATCGTCGCCTCGGCGGTCAGAACCACCTGCGCGCCGGTTTCCAGGAACTCGCGCGATTTCTCCAGTGTTTCCGAGAACAACGTGACCTCATAGGCACCGGAGGGGTCAGAAAGCTGGGCGAATGCAAACCGGTTACCTCGGGCAGATTTCCGTTCCTGTCGCCCAGCAACAACACCGGCCATCTTGGCAATCAACGGACCCGAGCGCGCCTTTTCCATGACCTCATCCAAAGTCAGCACCTGCTTGCGCTTCAAGGCCGGCATATAATCATCCAGTGGATGGCCGGAAAGGTAGAACCCGATGGCCTTGAATTCCTCGCTCAGACGTTCTGCGGGCAGCCAGTCAGGCGAAGGAGACAAACGCGGTTCCGGCAGGTCATCGCCAGCTTCGCCAAACAAAGATACTTGGTTCGAGTTTTTCTGATCATGGATCGCCGCCGAATATTGCACCAGCGGATCGAGGCTTTCGAAAACACGGCGGCGGTTTTTGTCCAACTCATCAAACGCACCCGCACGGGCCAGCATCTCTAGCGGGCGCTTACCGACCTTTTTCAGATCAACACGGCGGGCAAAGTCGAACAGGTTGACGAAGGGTTTGTCTGCCCGTCCTTCAACCACGAGGTTCATCGCCTCGACACCCACATTCTTGAGAGCGCCCAGCGCGTAGACCAGATGCCCGTTATCGACATCAAAGGTCGACTGAGACCGGTTCACGCAAGGCGGCACGCACGGCAATTCAAGCCCCTTGCGGACCTCTTCGAAGTACACCGCCAGCTTGTCAGTCAGATGGATATCGCAGTTCATGACCCCGGCCATGAACTCGACCGGGTGGTTCGCCTTTAGCCAACCAGTCTGATAGCTGACGACTGCATAGGCGGCCGCGTGGGATTTGTTGAACCCGTAATTGGCGAATTTCTCGAGTAGGTCGAAGACTTCGCTGGCCTTTTTGGCATCCACGCCATTCTCGCCAGCGCCCTTTTCGAATTTCGGGCGCTCGGCATCCATCGCCTCTTTGATCTTCTTACCCATCGCACGACGCAACAGGTCGGCGCCGCCAAGGCTATACCCGGCCATGACCTGAGCGATTTGCATCACCTGTTCCTGATAGACGATGATGCCTTGGGTTTCCTCAAGGATATGGTCGATCAGAGGATGGACGGATTCGATTTTCCGCAGGCCATTCTTGACCTCGCAATAGGTCGGTATGTTCTCCATCGGACCGGGACGATACAGCGCCACGAGCGCCACGATATCCTCGATGCATGTCGGCTTCATCCGCTTGAGCGCGTCCATCATGCCCGAGGATTCCACCTGAAACACTGCGACGGTCTTGGCGGCGGAATAAAGTTTGTAAGTCGCCTCATCGTCCAGTGGGATGGCGTTTATCTGGTTTTCGGCACCTTCGGCGGGTTCGTAAAGCTCTGTACCATCTGCCGCGATGTGCAAATCGCGCCCGGATTTGAAGATCAAATCCATCGCGTTCTGGATCACGGTCAGCGTTTTCAGGCCCAGAAAGTCAAACTTCACCAACCCGGCCTGTTCCACCCACTTCATATTGAATTGTGTGGCAGGCATATCAGAACGCGGGTCCTGATACAAAGGCACCAGCGCGTCCAGCGGGCGGTCCCCGATCACAACCCCCGCCGCGTGGGTTGAGGCGTTACGCAGTAGCCCCTCGACCTGTTGGCCATAGGTGAGCAGACGCTCCACAACCTCTTCGCTGCGGGCTTCTTCGCGCAGGCGCGGTTCATCTTTCAGCGCTTTTTCGATTGAAACGGGTTTCACCCCCTCAACCGGAATCATCTTGGACAAGCGATCCACCTGCCCATAGGGCATCTGCAGCACCCGTCCGATGTCGCGCACGGCGGCCTTCGACAGAAGCGCACCAAAGGTGATGATCTGCCCCACCTTATCGCGCCCGTATTTCTGCTGCACATAGCGGATCACCTCTTCGCGGCGGTCCATGCAGAAGTCGATATCGAAGTCAGGCATCGATACACGTTCCGGGTTCAGAAACCGTTCGAACAGCAGCGAATAGCGCAGCGGATCAAGGTCAGTGATTGTCAGCGCATAGGCGACCAGAGATCCCGCACCCGAGCCACGCCCCGGTCCCACCGGGATGTCTTCGTCCTTTGCCCATTGAATAAAGTCCGCAACAATCAGGAAGTACCCCGGGAACCCCATGCTTTCGATGATGTCGAGTTCGAAATCCAGTCTCTCCTGATATTCCTCGGGCGTCACCGCATGCGGGATCACCGCCAGACGTTTCTGTAGGCCTTCGTTGGCGATACGGCGCAGTTCGGCCACTTCGTCATCGGCGAATTTTGGCAGGATTGGATCGCGGCGATAAGCCATGAAAGCGCAGCGCTTTGCGATTTCGACCGTGTTCTCAATCGCTTCGGGCAGGTCGGCGAATAGAGTCACCATCTCTTGCTGCGATTTGAAATAGTGCTGCGCAGTCAGGCGCCGCCGGCCTTCCTGTTGGTCGACATAAGCACCCTCTGCGATACAGATTAGCGCGTCATGCGCCTCGTACATGTCCGAGGTCGGGAAGTAGACGTCATTGGTGGCAACCAGCGGCAGGTCCTTGGCATAGGCCATCTCGACATGGCCACGCTCGGTCAGGCGTTCGGCTTCGGGCTGTCCGTCTTCGCCGGGATGGCGTTGCAGTTCAACATACAGGCGATCCGGGAAAATGCCCGCCAAGCGATCCATCAACGCCTCGGCTGCGGGGCGCTGGCCTTGCTGCAACAGCATGCCAACCGGCCCATCAGGACCACCGGTCAGACATAGCAGACCATCTGATCGGTCTGCCAATTCCTCCAACGTGACCTGCGGCAACTGCCCACCCTTGTCCACGTAAAGGCAAGAACTGAGCTTCATCAGGTTTTCATACCCCACCTCGGATTGCGCCAGCAGAACCAAGGGCGCGGGCGCTTTGGGTTTCTCCCCCGGCTGCGGTTGCAGGTAGGTCAAATCGACTTGACAGCCCATGATCGGCTGAATCCCCGCCCCACTGGCCGTGACGGAAAACTCCAACGCCGAGAACATCGAGTTGGTGTCTGTCACGGCGACGGCAGGCATCTCCAGCTGTTCGCAAAGGCCAGATAGCTTTTTCAGCCGCACAGCGCCTTCCAGCAGAGAATATTCAGTGTGAACGCGGAGGTGAATGAATCGAGGATTACTGCTCATACCCGGCACGCTACCTCAGCCAGCTCCGGTGAAAAAGTAGGAACCGTTGCATTGAAGCGCCTAAAAAATCGCCATCGATTATTCGGCTTTTTCAGAAGGTGCTTCCGAAGGCGCGATACCCCCATTCCATAAAATACTTTAGTTTCAATCAGCTGAGTATTACACGTGAAGGGCATATCACCACCAAACGGGCTAAATGGTGTATCGCTCAGGCAGTTTTTCTTGCCAGATCGGTCACGCTGTTTCTAACATCTTAGGGCAAGCTAACGCCCGCCACTCTTTCTACGTCGCATCGAAGGAGGGCCGATCGGGCGCAACCGGGTAAGGCGACGGGTTTCTCGAATGAATATCACGTTTCTTCTGAACGGAGAGACAGTGGAGCTGACGGATGTGAATCCGACGGCGACCCTGCTGGATTGGCTGCGCGAAGATCGTGGCCTGACCGGCACCAAAGAGGGCTGCAATGAGGGCGATTGCGGGGCCTGCACTGTTATGGTGACGGATGAAGATGGCGCGAAGGCGCTGAACTCCTGCATCCTGTTTCTGCCTCAGCTACATGGCAAAGCTGTGCGCACAGTCGAAGGGGCCAGTGGCCCTGATGGAGAGGCGCACCCGGTGCAACAGGCGATGGTTGATCTGCATGGCTCACAATGCGGTTTCTGCACCCCGGGCTTTGTCATGTCGATGGTCGCGAGCCACGCGAACGGCGCGACGGATCACGACACGCAGCTTGCCGGGAATCTGTGCCGCTGCACCGGCTATGCGCCGATTATCCGCGCGGCAAAAGCAGCAGAAGAACAACCCGTGCCGGTTTGGGTTAAGGATAAACCTGTTGCGACATCTGCGGCGTCGCCGATGCTTCCCGGATCGTGTGACGAATTGGCATCCGTTTATGCCGAAAACCCCGATGCAACTCTGGTTGCCGGAGCAACAGACGTTGGTCTTTGGGTCACCAAGCAATTGCGCGATCTGGACCCGGTGATCTTTCTCAACCGTTGTGAAGATCTGAAAGAAATCACCATCACCGATGACGATATCCGCTTTGGGGCCATGGTCGATATGAACCGGATGGGTGAGGCGCTGTCTGATCTCCACCCCTCGTATGCCGAGATGATACGCCGTTACGCCAGTGTTCAGGTACGTCATGCTGCGACGATTGGGGGCAACATCGCGAACGGCTCACCCATCGGCGACAACTCTCCTGCATTGATTGCCTTGGGCGCAACCTTGCATCTGCGCAAGGGCGACACACGCCGGGCCATCCTGCTGGAAGACTTCTTCATCGACTATGGCCAGCAAGACCGCACGCCCGGCGAATTTGTCGAGGCCGTCAGCTTTCCGTGCCAGGCAGACCGCCTGAAAGCCTACAAACTCAGCAAACGGTTCGATCAGGATATCTCAGCCGTGTGCGGGTGTTTCAATATCACCGTTGCGGACGGCACGGTCACTCTGGCGCGTATCGCATTTGGCGGCATGGCCGGAACTCCGAAACGGGCAACCCATGTCGAGGCCGCACTGATCGGCAAACCGTGGACGCGCGGGACGATCGACGCAGCGCTTCCTGCCTTTGCCGATGATTATTCACCACTCACGGACATGCGCGCCTCGGCAACCTATCGACTGGAAACCGCCAAAGCGATGCTTGAGAGGTATTTCCTTGAGGATCAGGGCATTGTGACCAACGTGCTGGAGGTTTCAGCATGAGCGTGACCAAACCACTTCCTCACGATGCGGCACCTTTGCATGTTTCCGGAGCGGCACGGTATGTGGACGACATTCCAACACCCAAAGGCTCGTTGCATCTGGCCTTCGGCCAGAGCCCGATTGCCAAGGGTAAGATCGCGTCGATGGACCTTTCCGCGGTAAAAGCTGCCGAGGGCGTCGTGATGGTGATGACCGCCGAGGATTTGCCCTTTGCCAATGATGTCTCGCCATCGATCCACGATGAGCCGCTGCTTTCGGACGGAACGGTTCACTATATTGGCCAGCCCGTGTTTCTTGTTGTCGCGACCAGTCATTTGGCCGCCCGTAAGGCCGCAAGGCTCGGCAAGATCGATTACGCAGAGGAAACGCCAATCCTGACCGTCGAAGAGGCTTTGGCCGCCGACAGTCGTTTTGAAGATGGTCCCCGTATCTATGCCAAGGGTGATGCGGACGCTGCCATCTCAAGCTCGGTTCATGTGATCGAAGGAACCTTTGAGCTTGGCGGGCAGGAGCATTTCTATCTCGAAGGTCAGGCTGCATTGGCCGTGCCGAATGAAGGCGCGGATATGCTGGTGCACAGCTCAACCCAGCACCCAACCGAGATACAGCACAAAGTGGCGGACGCATTGGGCGTACCCATGCACGCCGTTCGGGTTGAGACCCGTCGGATGGGTGGCGGTTTTGGTGGCAAAGAAAGCCAGGGTAACGCGTTGGCCGTCGCCTGCGCCGTGGCTGCCCGCGCCACCGGCAAGGCCTGCAAGATGCGCTATGACCGCGACGATGACATGATCATCACCGGCAAGCGCCACGCCTTCCGTATTACCTATAAGGCCGGATTTGACGAAAACGGTCATATTCAGGGCGTCTCATTCCACCAATACGCAATCTGTGGCTGGGCGCAGGACCTGTCTCTGCCCGTCGCCGACCGCGCGATGCTGCATTCCGATAACGCCTATCTGCTGCCCAATGCGCGGATCGAAAGCCACCGGTTAAAGACCAATACACAATCCGCCACCGCCTATCGCGGGTTCGGCGGCCCTCAGGGCATGGTTGGGATCGAGCGTGTTATGGACCACGCCGCACATGAGTTGGCAATGGATCCGGTCGAGCTGCGTCGACGCAACTACTACGAACCGGCGCACAAGGTCGCTGAGGTTGAGCCAGCCGAGAAACCCCTGGGCCACCCCGACCCGCGCGAAGACCTGACCAGCCGTGGCGCGGTAGAGATGGGGGATGCTCCGGTGCATCCTTTGCCCGAAGGTGGCAACACCACACCCTACGGCATGGAGGTCAGCGATTTTGAGCTGCACGGCATGACCGAGGCTCTGCTGAAATCCAGCGACTATGCCGCGCGCAAGGCGGCCATCAAAAAGTGGAACGCCGAGAACAGCGTAATCAAGAAAGGCATCGCCTTCTCTCCGGTCAAGTTCGGGATTTCCTTCACGCTGACCCACCTGAATCAGGCGGGCGCACTGGTGCATGTATATCAGGACGGCTCGGTCCACCTGAACCATGGCGGAACCGAGATGGGTCAGGGCCTGTTCCAGAAGGTAGCGCAGGTGGCGGCCTCGCGTTTTGGTATCCCGCTTGAGATGGTCAAGATTACTGCGACGGATACAGCCAAGGTGCCCAACACGTCGGCTACGGCGGCGTCATCAGGCAGTGACCTGAACGGTATGGCGGTGAAAGCTGCGTGTGACACCATCCGAGATCGCATGGCGGACTATTTGGCCGAAAGGCATCAAGCCGATCCATCGACGGTGACCTTCGAGGGCGGCCACATATCTATCGGCGAAGAGCGTTATACCTTCGCAGAAGCGGCCGCGCTGGCATATCAGGGGCGCATCAGCCTGTCGGCAACCGGGTTTTACAAAACCCCTAAGATCGAATGGGACCGGATCGCCGGGCGCGGTCGTCCGTTCTTTTACTTCGCTTATGGTGCGTCCGTCACCGAAGTGGCGATCGACACACTGACCGGCGAGAACCGCATTCTGCGCACGGATATCCTGCATGACGCAGGCGCATCGCTGAACCCAGCACTGGATATTGGGCAGGTCGAAGGCGGTTATGTGCAAGGTGCGGGCTGGCTGACAACCGAAGAACTGGTCTGGGATGGCAAGGGCAACCTGCGAACGCACGCGCCCTCGACCTACAAAATTCCCGCCTGCTCGGACCGGCCTGACATCTTCAACGTCGCACTTTGGGATGGCGAAAACCGCGAGGACACGATCTATCGCTCAAAAGCGGTGGGCGAGCCCCCGTTCATGCTGGGCATCTCTGCTTGGCTGGCCCTGTCCAATGCAGTTGCGGCTTGTGGTGACAGCTACCCGGCGTTGGATGCACCTGCCACGGCGGAAGAGGTCTGGCGTGGCGTCCAAAGGATGAAGGGAGGCATCTGATGGGATTTGACTTGGAGGCTTTGAGGGAGGCGGTCAAAATCCACGGGACAGTCACTCGCGTTGTCATCGCAGCGATCAAGGGGTCATCTCCGCGTGAGGTCGGTGCGGCAATGCTGGTTTGGAAAAACGGGCAAAGCGGCACAATCGGGGGCGGTACGCTGGAATTTCAAGCAGCCGAGGCTGCGCGAACGCAAACAGCGCGGGCCCGGCTGACACACCACGCGCTTGGCCCGGAGATGGGCCAATGCTGTGGCGGGGCCGTTTCGCTGTATAGTGAGGTCTATGATCTCAGGGCAGTTGATGCGCTCGACAATACAGTCGTTGCAAGGTCAGCATCAGAAAGCGAAGCACCACTATCGGTGAAACGGTTGCAGGCAACTGCGCGCGGTCAAGGGATCGCCCCTGAACCGCAACTGATCGATGGATGGATGGTTGAACCGGTCCACAAGCCAACCCGGAACCTATGGATCTGGGGCGCAGGTCATGTTGGACGCGCGTTGGTGGATGTGCTCTCTCCGCTGCCCGATATTGCGATCACATGGGTCGACACAGGCGCTGAACGTTTTCCAGCCTCGGTCCCTGCGGGTGTAACAACAGTTCCGGCGGCCAAACCCGCAGCACTGGTTCGCCATGCGCCGATAGATGCCGAGCACCTTGTGCTTACTTATTCACACAATCTGGATCTAGAACTGTGCAACCGGCTGCTTTCGCACGATTTCCGCTTTGCGGGGCTGATCGGCTCGGCTACGAAATGGGCGCGATTCCGGTCGCGGCTGACCGCGCTTGGGCATTCACCCGAACGCATCAGCCGGATCACCTGCCCCATCGGCGATCCCGGCTTGGGCAAACACCCGCAAATGATCGCCGTTGGTGTCGCAGCCGATATGCTGCGCCCTGCCCGGCAGAACGAATTGAAGAAGGACCTGAGCGCGTGACCACTCCACTGTTAAGCTTGCAAGGGCTGACCAAAGCCTATCCCGGCGTCGTGGCCAATGATCAGGTGTCTTTTGACATCGGTGAAGGCGAGGTTCACGCCCTGCTGGGCGAAAATGGCGCGGGCAAGTCCACGCTGGTCAAGATGATCTATGGGTTGGTGAAACCTGACAGCGGCACGATGCTTCTGCGCGGCCAGTCTTTTGCGCCCCCCGAACCGCGTGCAGCACGCGGCGATGGGATTGCGATGGTGTTTCAACACTTCTCGCTGTTCGACGCACTGAACGTGGCCGAGAATATTGCTTTGGGGATGGAGAACCCACCTCCTATGGGCGACTTGGCCTCGCGCATCCGCGAAGTGTCCGAGACCTACGGTCTGCCACTGGACCCGTTTCGCACTGTCGGCGATCTGTCTGCAGGTGAGCGTCAGCGAGTTGAGATCATTCGCTGCCTGCTACAGGACCCCAAGCTTCTGATCATGGATGAACCGACCTCGGTTCTGACCCCGCAAGAGGTCGATATCCTCTTTGAGACGCTGAACAAATTGCGATCCGAGGGTACCTCGATCCTTTATATCTCACATAAGCTGGAAGAAATCCGCACTCTGTGTGACCACGCCACGATCCTGCGTCTGGGCAAAAATGTGGGTGAATGCGTTCCGGCTGAAACTTCGGCGCGCGACATGGCTGAGATGATGGTGGGATCAACCCTGCAGACCCCTGAACGGTCGGGGCGCGAGTTCGGCGAGGTTGCGCTGGATGTCAGCGGTTTGTCGGTGCCGTCGCCGTCTGAATTCGGAACGGCGCTGAAGAACGTCCACATGACTGTCCGCAAGGGTGAGGTTCTGGGCATTGGTGGTGTCGCTGGCAACGGGCAGGACGAGTTGCTGGGTGTGCTGTCGGGTGAAATCCCCACGACTGCCGATGCGATCAAATTCAACGGCCAGCCTATTGGCAAGCTTGGCCCCACCGCGCGCCGCAAACTGGGCGTATTGACCGCGCCCGAGGAACGGCTGGGCCACGCGGCGGCACCGGATATGAGCCTGACGGAAAATGCCCTGCTGACCGGATCGGTACGCGAAGGGTTGGAGAATAATGGATTTCTCAAGTGGGCAGAAACCAAGAGTTTTGCCGAAAAGATCATAAGCGCATTTGACGTGCGAACGCCGGGGCCTGAGAACGCGGCACGCTCGCTGTCTGGGGGGAACCTGCAGAAATTTGTGATCGGTCGCGAAGTGCTGCAAAGCCCGGATGTTCTTGTCGTGAACCAGCCAACCTGGGGTGTGGATGCTGCAGCGGCGGCTTCGATCCGGCAGGCCATTCTGGATTTGGCGGCCAAAGGAACCGCAGTCATCTGCATCAGCCAAGATTTGGATGAACTAATGGAAATCTCAGACAGTTTTGCCGCGCTGAACGAAGGGCGCCTGAGCGCACCGCGCGAAACCACGGGCCTGACGGTCGATGAGATCGGTCTGATGATGGGCGGTGCCCACGGCATGGAGGTGGCGCATGTGTGATCGGTCGCAACGCCTTCGGCGAGAGTATTTACAAAAAGATGAAGACCTTGGGGGGACGAGCAGATGATTGTGTTGGAGAAACGGCCACAGCCGTCCAAGGCGTGGTCTTATGCCACCCCTCTGGTTGCGGTGCTGGCGACCATGTTTTTTGGCGGCATCCTGTTCGCTGTTCTGGGCAAGAACCCTGTCGAAGCCATAGGCACCATCTTCTGGGAACCGCTGTTCGGAGAGTTTGCGTTCTATTACCGCCCACAACTGCTGGTAAAAGGCGCACCACTGGTGCTGATCGCCATTGGCCTGTCGCTGGGTTTTCGCGCCGGTATCTGGAATATCGGGGCCGAGGGTCAATACATCATGGGCGCCATCTTTGGCGCTGGTGCGGGCTTGGCCTTTTACCCTCTGGACGCCTTCTACATCTTTCCAATCATGGTGATCGCGGGAGCGTTTGGAGGCTGGTTGTGGGCGATGATCCCGGCCTTCCTGAAGGTTCGCTTTGGTACCAACGAAATCCTCGTGTCACTTATGCTGGTCTATGTGGCCGAGCAGATGTTGGCCTCGGTTTCTCTGGGCCTGTTGAAAAACCCTGAAGGGTTCGGCTTTCCCGGCTCTCGCAATCTGCAATCCTATGACAGTGCACATAACGCCGAGCTGATTGCTGGATCGGGGATGCATTGGGGCGTGGTAACCGCCCTGATCGCCGTGATCTTTGCCTATGTCCTGCTGAACCGGCACATGCTGGGTTTTCATATCCGTCTTACGGGTGAAGCCCCTCGGGCCGCCAAATTTGCAGGCGTGAACCCTGCCCGTTTGATCCTATTCTGCCTTGGCCTGTCCGGCGCGCTGGCCGGTCTGGCGGGGATGTTCGAAGTCTCGGGCCCCTCGGGCGTTGTCAGCATTGATTTCAACGTCGGGTACGGCTTTACCGCGATCATCGTGGCCTTCCTTGGCCGCCTGCATCCGGTGGGTATTCTGCTCGCCGGTGGCCTCATGGCGCTGACATATATCGGCGGTGAAATCGCGCAGTCTCAGCTGGGTCTACCTGCCGCCGCCATTCAAGTATTCCAGGGGATGCTGCTTTTCTTCCTGCTGGCATTCGATCTTCTGACAAACTACCGCATCCGTGCGGCCCGTAGCGAGGTAGCGTGATATGGACCTTGGTGAAATTAACCCCGTCCTTCTGGTTGCCTCGCTGATGGTGGCCGCAACTCCACTCCTGCTGGCTGCGATCGGAGAGCTTGTTGTCGAAAAGGCAGGCGTTCTGAACCTTGGCGTCGAGGGCATGATGATCGTAGGTGCAATCAGTGGCTTTGCGATTTCGGTCGAAACCGGCTCACCCTGGCTAGGTTTTATTGCAGCCGCCATAGGCGGTGCCGTGCTATCGCTACTGTTCGTGTTGCTGACACAGGTCGCTCTGGCCAATCAGGTGGCCAGCGGGCTGGCACTGACGCTGTTTGGACTGGGTTTCAGCGCCCTCATGGGCCAAAGTTATGTTGGCGTCAAACCTCCTGATATGGCTGACATCCATATCCCCGTAATCAGCGATATCCCAGTGATCGGACCGATCCTGTTCCAGCATGATCCCATACTCTATGTCGGAATTGCTCTGACTGCGGCCGTCTGGGCGACATTGAAATACACCCGCGTCGGTCTGATCCTGCGTGCGGTGGGTGAAAACCACGATGCGGCGCACGCACTTGGATACAAAGTTATCAAAATCCGTATCATGGCGATCCTGTTCGGCGGGGCCTGCGCAGGTCTTGGCGGCGCTTACATCAGCCTGATCCGCGTGCCGCAGTGGACTGAGGGTATGACCGCCGGTGTTGGCTGGATCGCCCTGGCGCTTGTGGTCTTCGCCAGCTGGAAGCCATGGCGCGCCTTGCTGGGTGCCTATTTGTTTGGCGGCATCACCGTGTTGCAGCTTAATTTGCAGGCAGCGGGCGTTGCCATTCCTGTCGAGTATCTGGCAATGTCGCCCTACATCATCACGATCCTTGTGCTTGTGATCCTTTCGGCCGACAAGAGCAGCGCACCTGCCGCATTGGGCCGGACCTTCCATGCCTCGCACTAGGGGCCAACTGAACCAACTTGGGGAGTAACACATGAAAATCACTACACTTTTGGCAAGCGCTGCTATGGCGCTGGGTCTGGCCTCGGGGGCCATGGCCGACGACAAGACCAAAGTCGGCTTCGTCTATGTCGGCCCGGTCGGCGACGGTGGCTGGACCTATGAGCACAACAAAGGCCGTCTGGCCGTGGAAGAGCACTTTGGCGACAAGGTCGAAACCGTATTTGTCGAGTCCGTTCCAGAAGGCCCGGATGCCGAGCGCGTAATGACCCAGATGGCGCTGGAAGGCGCAGACCTAATCTTCACCACCTCGTTCGGCTATATGGACCCGACCATCAACGTCGCCAAGAAATTCCCGGACGTGAAGTTCGAACACGCGACCGGCTATAAGACCGCCGACAACGTCTCGGTCTATTCTGCGCGCTTCTATGAAGGCCGCGCTGTACAGGGCCATATCGCTGGTAAGATGACCGAGTCGAACATCATCGGCTATATCGGCTCCTACCCGATCCCCGAAGTGATCCGTGGCATTAACTCGGCCTATATCCACGCCAAAAAGGTAAACCCGGATGTCGAGTTCAAAATCGTTTGGGCCTACACTTGGTTTGATCCGGCGAAAGAGGCTGACGCCGCCACCGTGCTGATCGAACAAGGTGCGGACGTGATCCTGCAGCACACCGACTCGACCGCACCACAAGCGGCTGCGCAAGAGGCCGGCAATGTTGTGACCTTTGGCCAGGCCTCAGACATGAGCGAATACGCCCCCTTCCCGCGCGTCTCGTCGATCATCGACAACTGGGCGCCTTACTACATCGCGCGCACGCAGGCGGTGATGGACGGCTCGTGGGAGACCGTAAACACCTGGGACGGCATCCGCGAAGGCATGGTTGAAATCGGCGAGATTTCTGATCGCGTTCCGGCTGATGTGAAAGAAGAAGCGCTGGCAATGAAAGCTGCAATGGCATCTGGTGAATATCACCCCTTCACCGGCCCACTGAAAAAGCAGGATGGCAGCGACTGGCTGGCCGAAGGCGAAACCGCCGATGACGGCACTCTGGCGGGCATGAACTTCTATGTCGAAGGATTGGAAGGCGAAATCCCGCAGTAAGCGCAGAATCACAATAAGAAGGCCCGCGATTTAAGCGGGCCTTTTTTGTTTGCGTGCCCAGTTGACTTATGGCCTTAGTGGCTGGCGTAAATCGCCTGCTCAAATGCTTGGTAGGTCCGCATATATGGCTCTTCGACAAATGGTAGTGACTGGGTCATGATGACAGCGGCCACATCCGAGGCCGGGTCAATCCAGTAGTGCGTATTGCACACACCTGCCCAACTTTGTGATCCAGAGCGCCGCCCTCCTGGTACATCATTCTCGAAACGAACAAATGCGAAGCTGTGGCTGGTCCCATCAGGAAGATCCACATCTGCCGTCAGGGGCGGCGCCACCGTCGCCATCCGCTGGAATTTCAAGCCTTGCATCTGGTCAGCCAACATCTGCTCCATTCCAACTTCTGAGAGGACCCGATTCCCGTTCAATTGGCCCCCGTTCAGAACCATCCTGAGGAAGGACAGATAATCTGGCGCGGTGGAATAAAGCGCGTGCCCCATACCATAGACTTCAGGCTGCGACGGCGGCGCAATTTCAAATGGGCTCAGCACTCCGTCCTCTCCGCGGATGGAGACGTCGGCAAGACGCTCGGTCAGCGCATCGGGCTCGAATGCAGTGTCATGCATACCGAGCGGATCAAATATCTCCTCCTGACAGAAATCCACAATCGATCTACCGTCTACGGCTTCAACAATTTGTCCCAGCCAATCAATGCTCATCCCGTATCCCCAGCGCGTGCCGGGATCGGACATCAAGGGTGCCATCATCCCTGCCTTCGTACCGGTCAGGATCGACGGAGCCTCGGCCACCTCAAGGTATTTGGCCATGTCCGGATTCCAAAACTCGTACTCCAGCCCGCTGGTATGGGTCGCCAAATGTCGGATCGTCGCCGTTGTGCGCTGCGGCCGCAGGATCGGCGTGTCTCCGTCCCATCCATCAAGCACCTGCAGGTCATTCCACTCGGGCAAGATATCTGCAACAGATGTGCCCATAGAGAGTTTTCCCCGATCGATCAGGATCATCGCAGCAACCGAACCGACCGCTTTGGTCATCGAAAAGACGCGGAACGCGGTGTCTTCACTTGCGGCACGACTCTCGGACGCTTGGCCAGCAGCGCCAGAATATGTGACTCCATTGGAATTGGCCGCCATTGCAACAACGAATGGCACATCCCCCGCAGCGACTGCGCCATTAAGAACTTCGTCCATTTTTGACATCTTGCCTTCCTCCCATTTGCATCCCTGCGTTGACGTTAGCCGTGCGCACCCGCCACCACGTCGCGTAGTTCGGAACAGAGACAACTACGCCTTACAAATCGGACCGGCAGAACATTAGCAACGTAAACTGCAACAGCCTTAGGCACGCGTTCGCTTTGCACCGGCCGATCGGGGTCGCGGTACAAGACGTTAGAATGAACGTCGTTCGAAAGGCAACGTCGCCGGTCAGAGCATTGAGAGGCTTCAATGCCCCGTCAGCACTAGCGTATTCACCGGCATCAGGATCAAGCGCAAGCGCAGACCCGCCGCGTGGACGACGCCAATCGTATCCACCACATGCAGGAATGACTTTTCCCAGAAGCCAAGGTTCTCATCCTCGAGCTTGGCATGATTGTCCGTATAGACGTTTGCCAGACAGTTGCTGCCGGGCGGAACATCATCGGCCATGCTTTTATAAAGCGGTTCAAGGTAGACGAGGATCGATCCCGGATTGGTGTTGTTCTGTACGTCCCGCAACTCATCCGACGGGCGAATTTGCCCCGACGGGATCACATCCTGCACCTCGACCACAACCACGGGGATCACGGTAAACGGCTTGGTCATACAAC
Organism: Ruegeria sp. CE9; assembly: GCF_056537425.1. Lineage (NCBI taxonomy): Bacteria > Pseudomonadati > Pseudomonadota > Alphaproteobacteria > Rhodobacterales > Roseobacteraceae > Ruegeria > Ruegeria sp. CE9. The sequence continues at coordinate 303,792 of NZ_JBQFRO010000003.1, forward strand.
CCAATTCGCCAATCATGCCGGGCTTGATCACCTGTGCCGAAAGCTGACTGAACGCCGCCTGGAACCGATCATGTCCAGAAGAGGACGGCACCAGTATCCCTGCGGGGCGCAGCAACGGGCTGACGTAGTCGCCGACTTGAAGACCAAATTGTTCAACCCTTCCCGTCACCCCTGCGCTGACAACGGTTTTGTCCAGCTCGGTCAATGCGGCATCCAGCTGCGCATTGGCGCTGGCGAGCTGCGCCGGGATCAGCTCTTCAATCTGTTGCACGACGGCTGCGCGTTTGGAAACAGCGGCATTGACCTGCGCTTCACGTTCAGCAACCAGATTCTCCAGCCGGTCAATCTCGGCCAAACGCACCGCGCTGGAGCCTTCGTCACGTAGCGTGGTATTGCGCTCCAGATCCTCCAGCGCCTGATCCAGAGCCGCGCGCGCACCCGCGATCCCGGCCTCGGCTTCGGCCAGATCAGTTTCAGCCACTTTCAACGAAGCCTGAACCTGCGCGATCTGCGCATGGGCCGCCTCAACCTGTGCAGTTTGCGTAAAATCCTCGATTCGGAAGATCGGCTGCCCTGCTGTCACTTGCTCATTGTTGCGCACATAGACTTCGGACACGCGCCCCCCCAACTGCGGCAGGATCGTCACGGTACGAAAATAGGACGCAGCAGTGCTGCTGGCCGGGTGAAAGTAGAACAGCGTGGTGATCACGGTCAGTGCCAGTATGGCGCAGGTCGTCAGCCCCCAACGCAATTCGTACCACATGGTGAACAGCGTGATTTCATGCCCGATCCGTTTGCCTTGAACAAAGCGGCGGAACAGATAATCGGGAAACACGGTGATCAGGGCGCACAGCATTGTCTCAATCATGGTTCAGTGCCCCTGTGTTGCCGGTTTGGAAGGATCAGACGGTTCGGGATCGCTGTCCGGCTCAGGCGGGATTGAGACCTCTTCCTTGTCCTGCCCTGGCGCCAACGATCGGATGGCATCTGCAATCGCGCGTAGCGGTGCGGCAAAATCCGGAAACTGGAAGCCAGCCACCAAAATAGCCGCGATCCAGAAAATACCGTTATGCGTAAACAAAGCCAGAAGTGCCAGAATTCCAACAAGCTGGAATTGCGGGTGGTTGGTTTCATGCGCCATTTTTTCAGGGATCGAGTGCAGCGTAAAGTAAGCGACCCCGATCAACACGACCATCCCAACGGTGAAAACAACCATGAATGTGAAAAGGAAATCGCTACCGTCTGCCTGCGTAACATACGAGGGTATGTGCCCCGTTGCCATCGGGTGAATGTCTGCCGCGTTCACGTCCGCCTCCGAATCTTGCGTCGTTCGCACTAAAAGCAGGCTGGTCGCCTGCGATCAAGTTTCCATTGCTTGCAGCTTGTGCCTTTTCGTTCAGCGATGCGCATGCGAAGGTCCGCCCTGAGGGTCAGATCTAGAATTCGCGGCAGCGTTCATTGGATGATCGAAATTGGAAGAAACGTATGATTGATTTTCTGGTGATTGGCGGCGGAATAGCTGGGCTGAGCGCAGGAGCGCGCCTTTCTGAACACGGTACGGTCGCGGTTCTAGAGGCTGAGGATGCGCTGGGATATCACGCATCAGGCCGATCGGCTGCCCTGTTCGAAAAAGGGTATGGCCCGACTTCGGTCAAAGCGCTGAACGAAGCAAGTGCCGATTTTTTTGAGGCAAGTTCATATCTTACACACCGGGGTCTGATGCTTGTTGGCGGGAAAGATCAACGGTCATTGTTCCTTAAGGACGCCCATGACCTTGGAGTCCAAGAGATTTCGGTGGATGACGCGTTTGGCCGCATCCCGATCCTGAACCCTGAAGTCGTTGGCTATGCGGCACTCAGTAACAATGCATTGGATATCGACACGGATCGCATGCTTCAGGACTTTGCCCGGACCATCCGGCACAATGGTGGGACAGTCCTGACACGCCAGAGCGTTCAAGCTATCCGAAAATCTGATCGCTGGATTGTGGAAGCCTCCGAAACCTTTGAAGCCATAAATTTGGTGAATGCAGCCGGGGCGTGGGTTGATGAAGTTGCACGGATGGCGGGGATACAACCGATTGGTATTACGCCGTATCGTCGATCAATGGCGCGCATTCCGGCGCCGGGCGGGCATGATTTGCGAAGCTGGCCGATGATGCTGGGCGTTGGCGAAGCCTGGTATGCCAAACCGGACGCCGGAATGCTGCTGGTTTCGCCTTGTGAGGCAGACCCGACGACTCCGCACGACAGCTTCGCGGATGACATGGTGCTTGCCGAAGGATTAGCCCGATACGAAGCGATGGTCAGCGAACCCGTGACGCGCGTTGAAAGCAATTGGGCCGGGCTTCGCTCTTTTGTTGCGGATGGTACATTGGTGCTTGGGCCTGATCCATCTGAGCCCTCGTTCATTTGGTCGGCTGGTCAGGGCGGGTACGGATTTCAAACCGCTCCAGCGGCCTCACAACTGGTTGCTGATCTTATGACGGGTGCGGCCCCTGATCTCGATGCAGCAAGCGTGCAGGCGTTAACCCCGGAAAGGTTGCGCTGATGACCAAACGCAACCTACCCCCAAATGCCAGCGTCGCGACCGAAGGCGCTGGCAGCAAACTGATCGCCCCAGCCGCGAGCAGAAATGCAGCAGTTCTTTGTGAACTATTGGTGCGCGTGGCGCCATCGTCGGGCCGTGCGTTGGAGTTGGCCAGCGGCACAGGTCAACATATCTCGGCCTTTGCCCGGCGAATACCCGGACTGCATTGGCAACCCAGCGAAATCACTTCTGAACGGCGTGCGAGTATTGATGCCTATACGGATGGCTTGGCAAACACTTCCCCTGCGATTCACCTGGATGCAACCGCGGTTGGTTGGGACAAAGCAGTGTCGAGGCAGGATCTGGTTATTCTGGTCAACCTCTTGCATTTGATCAGCTTGCCCGAGGCCGAAACCCTGATTGCCGAAGCTGCCTGCGTCCTGAATCGGGGCGGGAGATTGGTTCTGTATGGCCCCTTCAAACGAGATGGACGTCTGACCAGCAAGGGGGACCTACAGTTTCACAACGCCTTGGTTCAACAGGACCCAGAGATTGGGTACAAGGATGATACCCAGATCACGGCATTATTGGCCGAGAATGGCCTCGAGCTCATAGAAATCGTCCAGATGCCAGCGAATAATTTGGCATTTGTTGCGCAAAATTCGATATCCTGATTAAGGTCATCGTCGGCCCCCAGCTTCGACAACTATGCTTATTATTTTATGTGTTGAGCGCAATAAAAAGCCCGCCACTGGCGGGCTTTCTAGCGGCGGTCCGAATAAGCACCGCCTTGTCTAAACATCAGCCGTCTTTGCGGATGACTTCGTTTTTTGGATCATAAGGGCTGTCGCAGGTGACGACTGCATCCCACAACTTATCCTGCATCTTGACCTGCAGCTTGGTGCCTTCGACCGCTAGCTCCGGCTTGACGTAGCCCATGCCGATGGATTTCTCGAACGCCACAGAATATCCGCCTGAGGTCAGACGCCCCACGCGCTGGCCTTCTGGCGTATACAGCGCCTCGCGACCCCACGGATCGGCGTCGCCCGGTCCGTCGATCAGCAGAGTACAGCATTTCACGCGCACGCCGGTCTCTTCCAGCTTGGCCTTACCGTGGAAGTCCTTGGACAGGTCGACAAAGCGCGGCAGGTCGGCTTCCAGCGGGGTCGCGTCGCGACCCAGTTCGGTGCCGAAGGCACGATAGGATTTCTCCTGCCGCAGCCAGTTCTGGGCGCGTGCACCGACCAGCTTCATGCCGTACTTTTCACCGGCCTTCTCCAACAGATCGAACAGGTAATTCTGCATCTCGATCGGGTGGTGAAGTTCCCAACCCAGCTCACCGGTATAGGCCACGCGGATCGCGTTGACCGGGCACATACCCAGTTCGATCTGACGGGCCGACAACCACGGGAAGCGCTTGTTGGACAGCGCGGTTTCCGGATCGGCGTCCTTGATGACCTCTTTCAAAACGTCGCGCGACTTAGGCCCTGCGATGGCGAAGACGCCCCACTGAGTGGTCACGTCCTGGAATTCGATGTAACCGAACTCCTCCATCTTGTCCTCGGCCGCCTTACGCAGGTAGTCCGCGTCGTACTCGGTCCAGGCACCGGCAGAGACGATGTAGTAGTTGTTCTCGCCGTTACGAACGATGGTATATTCAGTGCGAGTGGTGCCGTGCGAGGTCAGCGCATAGGTCAGGTTGATGCGTCCGACCTTGGGCAGTTTGTTGCAGGTAAACCAGTCGAGGAACTGGGTCGCACCGGGCCCTTTGACAACGTGCTTGGTGAAGGCTGAGGCGTCGATGAGGCCAACGCCTTCGCGGATCGCTTTGGCCTCTTCGACCGCATACTGCCACCAACCGCTGCGGCGGAAGCTGCGGCTTTCCTTATCGAAATTGTCCGCTGCATCCAGCGGGCCATAATAGTTCGGACGTTCCCATCCGTTCACCCAGCCGAACTGTGCGCCACGTGCTTTCTGGCGGTCGTACGCCGGAACGGTACGCAGCGGACGGCAGGCTTCGCGCTCTTCGTCAGGGTGGTGGAGGATGTAGACGTGCTCATAGCACTCTTCGTTCTTGCGTGCCGCGAACTCGGTGGTCATCCAGTTGGACGAGTACCGCTTGGGGTCCAGCGAAGCCATGTCGATCTCGGCTTCGCCATCGACCATCATCTGAGCCAGATAATAACCGGTGCCGCCCGCAGCGGTGATGCCAAAACTGAAGCCTTCAGCAAGCCACATGTTGCGCAGACCCGGAGCGGGACCGACCAGCGGGTTGCCATCAGGTGTGTAGCAGATCGGGCCGTTGAAATCGTCTTTCAGACCGGACTCAGCACAGGACGGCACGCGTTCGGCCATCGCCATGTATTGATCCGCAATCCGGTCCAGATCCAGCGGAAACAGGTCGGCGCGGAAGCTGTCTGGCACACCATGTTCAAAACGCGCGGGCGCGCCGTGTTCGTAGATGCCCAATATCCAGCCGCCACGCTCTTCACGCGCGTAGGATTCGTTGTCGGCGTCACGGACAACGGGGTGCTCGGGGTTGCCCGCTTCGCGCCATCTGACCAGTTCAGGGTCTTTGTCCATGACGATGAAGGTATGCTCGACCGGGATCGCGGGCATCTTGATGCCCAGCATTTTGGCGGTGCGCTGCGCGTGGTTGCCGGATGCGGTTACGACATGTTCAGCGGTGATCACCACCTGCTCGTCGCTTTCGACCAGATTGCCGCCTTTTTCCACCATCTTGGTACAGGTCACCTCCCAGTGGGTGCCGTTCCAATGGAAGGCATCGGCCTGCAGCTTGCGCACGATCTCAACACCGCGCTGACGGGCACCTTTGGCCATCGCCTGGGTCACGTCTGCGGGATTAATGTAGCCATCTTCGGTGTGATAGATCGCGCCTTTCAGGTCCGAGGTCTCGATCAGCGGCCAGCGTTCCTTGATCTGATCCGGGGTCAGCCATTCATAGGCAACGTCGCAGGTTTCAGCGGTCGACGCATAGAGCATGTATTCGTCCATACGATCCTGCGTCTGTGCCATGCGCAGGTTCCCGACCACAGCAAAACCCGCGTTCAGGCCTGTTTCTTCCTCAAGCGTTTTGTAGAAATCGACCGAGTATTTGTGGATATGGGTCGTCGCATAAGACATGTTGAACAGCGGCAGCAGGCCAGCGGCGTGCCATGTGGACCCGGACGTCAGCTCGTCCCGTTCGATCAGCATGACATCGTCCCAGCCTGCTTTGGCCAGGTGATAGGCGATCGAGGTCCCAACGGCGCCGCCGCCAACGACCAGTGCTTTGACTTGGGTTTTCATAGCCGGGTGTCTCCCCTTGGATTCTGTTGACACCATATGGCGCATTTGCGGTACCCGCCGCGACATTCATCCGACCAGTGATAATAGAAAAACGACCCGACAATTGTACCGGATCGTTTTTAGCCCTCTGACAGAGAGTCTTAGCCCCCTCCGAGTGTGCAGCGCTTGAATACCCCTTTAGACTGGCATTCGCTAGTTGACCCCGAACCGCCCTTGTTGACGCGGACCACTGTCTCTGTGTCGCCTCCCGATCCGGAAAATACCAACATCAGCCCGCCTAGAAACCCGCCGCCCTCGCCCGCTGGCGCTTCACCCTCGATTTCAGAATCTCTGCCAATCTTCGCAAAGAGCCGCCCGAGTACGCCACCGCCATCAGACTCGGACTTCTGAATCTCGCCTTCCAGGATATCTGCGAGGCCTTTCCGATATCCAACCTGAACCAGATCTTCTGATGAATCGATCCTGTTTGCGGTTAGATCGAACGCGTCATTCGGCAGGCCATATTGACCGGCCAGCGTATTTGCCATCAGCGAAAGCTCATCCATGTTCTCAAGACGCAGCTGAGCCAGTTCGCGGCGCAATTTGACGAATTCTTTGCGCAATCCGGCCATCTCTGCGGCCAGTTCCCCTTCGCGCTCCGGGTCAGAATTTGCCCCATTGCCAACCCCGGGCACTGGCATGCTGAGCAAAGCGTTCAGTTGATCATAGTCCAACTGCTCCAAAAAACCGCGCAGCTTTGATGCCGGTGCATCTGAATACAGTTGCAGGCGAATTTCTTCGCCCAATCCAATTGTCGCTTTGTAGATATCAAAGCTAGGCTCTTCTTTCAGATCGGTGATACCGGCGGTGACCATCGACCAAAAAGAACGATCATCCACTGTGATGGGGCTGTATTTGTTCCGCGCAAACTGAAAATACGCGACGCCACCGATCAGGCCGAATGGCGTATAGTCTCGTGTTCCCGTACCCAAGCCGTCCATGGTCATCGATATGTTTCCGACCAGAGTATTGGACTTGGCGTTTTGTCTGAAACGCATCTGCAACCATACTGTATGCTTGCCATCTTCATAGACTGCGCTGGTGCGATCAAGTTTGATGGCCAATTGCTGGGCTTCCTGTACGGCAAGTTTCTTAGCCAGTGGCTGGGCGGCTTCGCTTATACCATCTTGCAGAACCCCCTCGCGTGCATCCCGGGCATAATCAGCATCAACGATTGCGCGACGCACCCAGGTTTCACCCGAAGCAGGAAGATGCGGCTTGGGCCCTTCCTTCCAGCGTTTCTGCCGCGCTTGCTCAACTTCTTCGGCAGCGAGTTCAGCCTGATATAAGTTGAACCGATCGTTGATGGTATCCACATACCCGTTGAAGGATAACCTGCTGTCGGTTTTCTTATCCTGCTGGTAGTAGTCCAGACCTGCGATAACTACGGCGGCAACCAATAGGAATCCAATGAATCGCAACGCGCCCATAACTCAACCTCGGAATCAAATACTGCTCTGACCCAGTTTGTTCACACAAAAATGAGGCGTTGTTATGACTGCGCGATAAGATGAATTCAGAGAATCTTACCCGGATTCATGATGTTATCAGGATCCAGCGCAGATTTGATCGCCGCCATATAATCCGTCGCCGCGCCAAGCTCTTTCACCAAATAAGGGCGCTTGCCCTGCCCAATCCCGTGCTCACCCGTGCAGGTCCCCTCCATCGATATCGCAAGATCATTCAGCCATCCGACAAAGTTCTCTGCATTCGCAACTTCGGCAGCATTATCCATGTCGATCAACAACAGGGTATGGAAGTTTCCGTCACCCACGTGGCCCACAATCGGGGCTATCAGGCCCAATTCAGTGGCCTTTTCCTGAGCCGCCGACACGCACTCGGCCAGGCGCGAGATTGGAACGCAGACATCGGTTGAAATTCCGCTGGAACCGGGGCGCAATTGTAGGCAAGCCCAATACATATCGTGTCGCGCCTGCCAAAGCTTGTTACGCTCTTCGGTTGTTGAAGTCGCCGCAAAGTCGTTTCCACCGAACTCTTCAGCGATCTGACCAAAGGTTTCTGCCTGCTCTACCGCACCACTTTCCGAGCCATGAAATTCAAGCAGCAGCAGCGGTGTCTCAGGAAGATCCAGCCCGGAATACGCATTCGCCGCCCTGACCGACATCTGATCGAGCAGTTCGATCCGTGCGACCGGGATGCCGTATTGAATGGTCATCATCACCGCCTGACAGGCCGCGTCCACCGTTGGGAACGAACACCGGGCCGAACTGATAGCCTCGGGGATACCATGCAGACGCAGTGTAATCTCGGTAATGATGCCCAGAGTGCCCTCTGCGCCGATCAACAAACGCGCCAGATCGTATCCGGCCGAGGATTTACGGGCCCGATGACCTGTTCGGATCACTTGCCCATCTGGCATGACCGCCTCAAGGCTAAGCACATTATCCCGCATCGTCCCATACCGAACAGCATTTGTGCCGGACGCGCGCGTCGCGGCCATGCCGCCCAGTGATGCGTTGGCACCCGGATCTATCGGAAAGAACAGACCCTGGTCCCGAAGGTGGGTATTCAGATCGGCACGAGTGACGCCCGGCTGAACCACGCAATCCAGATCACCAACATTGACCGCCAAAATCTTGTTCATCTGGCTCAGATCGACAGAGATGCCGCCGGCGGGGGCATTCACATGACCCTCAAGCGACGTGCCTGTGCCAAACGGTATGACCGGCACCTTATGCGCCGCACAGGTTTTAACAATCTCTGCCACTTCTTCAGTGGATTGAACGAACACGACCGCATCCGGGCTTTGGTTCTCGATCCACGTTGTGGTGTGTCCATGCTGCTCACGGATTGCGGCCCCGGTGTGCAACCGATCCCCGAACCTTTGCTTTAATATCCCGATCGCCGTTTCAATCCCGGCCTCATTTCGCGGCAAAGCGGCTGCCTGCACCATCAACTTTTCCTTTTCCCAGACCGGAACCTATAGCATTGCGGGCACGACCTGATCAGGCGGGCGATGACCGTCTTCGAATGTCTTGATGTTGATGATAACCTTCTCGCCCATCTCGATCCGCCCTTCGAGCGTGGCCGAGCCCATGTGAGGCAGCAGCACGACATTTGGCAACTGCCGAAGCCGAGGATTTACGTTCGTTCCCTGCTCATAGACATCAAGGCCTGCGCCTGCGATTTCCCCCGCTCGGATCATGCGTGTCAGGGCATTTTCATCGACAACTTCCCCGCGAGACGTATTCACAATCACGGCCGAGGGTTTCATCAATTTCAATCGCCGCGCATTCATCAGATGAAAGGTCGAAGGCGTGGACGGGCAATTGATCGAAATGACGTCCATCCGTGCCACCATTTGGTCCAGACTGTCCCAATAGGTTGCCTCTAATTCTTGTTCGGTCTCCGGGCGGAGTCTGCGGCGATTGTGATAGTGCACCTGCATCCCGAAGGCGCTGGCACGCCTAGCAACAGCTTGTCCGATCCGACCCATCCCCAGAATACCCAAACGGCGCCCACTTACCCGGCCACCCAGCAATGCGGTCGGGGCCCAACCGGCCCAATCACCTTTTTGCATTACGCCCAGACCTTCGGGGATACGCCGTGTAACCGCCAGGATCAGCGCCATCGTCATATCTGCTGTATCATCAGTCAACACACCCGGAGTGTTCGATACCAGAATGCCCCGCTGTCGCGCCGTCGCCACATCGATGTTATCGACGCCCGCTCCGTAGTTCGCGATCAGACGCAAGTTATCGCCCGCCTGCCCCAGAATACCGCCATCGATGGTATCCGTGATGGTCGGAACCAGGACATCCGCCTCGTTAACAGCCGCCACCAGCTCTTCTCGTGTCATGGGGTCATCGGTGTCGCGTAGCTTGACATCGAACAGCTCACTCAGCCGTGTTTCCACCATTTCGGGCAACCGTCGCGTAACAACAACACTCAGACGTTCTCTTGGCACCTCGACCCTCCTACCGCTTTGCAAACAGTCGCGCTCCATGGCATCGTGGCGCAGGATTACACGGGGCACAAGAACCCCAGAGGCATCGTCTCAACCTTTTTTTGCGTACGATCGACAGGCATAAGAGCAGACAGGCAGTGAGTGCTAGTTTTTCAGTGAACCGCCGTTTTGTGGCGATGATTTCGGCGTTCCTTACCGTGTTCGGCGCCTTGGCGGCCTATGGGCAAGAAACGCGTGGGCAAGTCACAAACCTTCCGCTTCCCCGGTACGTGTCAATGAAAGCGGCTGAAGGCAATGTGCGGCGCGGTCCCTCTTTGACTCATCGAATCGATTGGGTGTTCAAGCGGCGTGGTATGCCCTTGCAGATCACAGCCGAATACGGAAACTGGCGCAAAGTGCAGGACCGCGATGGTGCCGGAGGCTGGGTGCACTATGCCTTGCTCTCTGGTGTGCGGACCGTTCTGATCGAATCCGATCTGTTGCCGGTATACGCCATGCCCAACCCGCAATCACAAGTGAACGCACAATTCGAGACCGGTGTCGTCGCGCGACTAGAAAAGTGCTCGCCCGACTGGTGTCGCATCTCTGCCGGTGGCTATCGCGGCTGGACTCTCAAAAGCAATCTTTGGGGCGTCGATCCTGCTGAAATTCGCGAGTGAAAAGCAGCGCCGACTAGCAACCCTAAGCTTCGGGGTCAGCCTCACCACCGCCGCGATTGCCAAGCTCCTGATCCAGCAGCAAAAGGTTCCAACGATCACTACCTGCGGCTTTTGCCTTATCCAGAATCGTTGTGAACAGATCTTCTTCTTCAACTTGCTCGTTCAGAAACCAGTTCAGCATGTTCTGTGTGCCAAATTCCTTGACCTCATGTGCCAACTCAAACAGTGCGTTTATCTGCCCCGTTACCGCCTGCTCCTGCGCCAAGGATTGCTCAAGCGCATCAACGGGTGAGTCATATTCCGTTCGCGGCTTTGCAATACCGTCAAGCTCAATCCGCCCACCACGCTTTGCGATAAAGTCGAAAATGCGCATCGCGTGCGTATTCTCTTCGGCGGACTGCTCTCGGTACCAACTGGCAAAACCAGGCAGATCCTGCGCCTCAAAATATGCTGCCATTCCAAGATAGGTGTATGAAGCATGAAGTTCGCTGTTGATCTGCCGATTCAGGGCATCTGCGACCGATGAGTTCAGTTTCATGGCTCGCTCCTATTTACCGGATTATGACTGTGTCCAAGTTAACTTCACATCTGAAAAATTCAATCTTCGCAAGTAATTTTCGATACCTATCAGCATATTACGCGAGATCAGGCATCGCCAAAGCCAAAACACATGCAAAATTCCACTGCGGGATTAATGTGGCATCGCAATATCCGGAGAACCAATAGACGCTGAAGAACATCATACATTGGAAACCAATGAACCTCTCGCTTATTACCCTGTAAGAGCAAATCAAAGACCGCCATCTGACCTCAGAAATTTTTTTGTAGATCGATATAGTTTTTGTCCAAAAAAGCCCTTGAACCCCGCAAGCAACAGTCGTAGATAGCCGCTCACCGTTGGGGTGTAGCCAAGTGGTAAGGCAGCGGTTTTTGGTACCGTGTATCGTAGGTTCGAATCCTACCACCCCAGCCAATTTTCTGTAATGTTTTCTGATATTTAATCGCGGCTCGCTCTGTCGATGCGTGCAGTAAGGGACAAGGTTTGCCACGTTTTTTGTGGTAGATTCTCCTCCAACCAACGCCCAATCCACAGAAATTCGCTTCGTTTAACAAGCCTTCGACGTTCGGATTTGGATAGCGGATCACGGTTCCGCTATCCTTCTTGTAGTTAGCAAATACCATCAAAGGATCGCCTCTGAGCGTTGCCCCTTAAATTTGTCGAGCAAACCACTAGAGATTTCGCAAAAGCGATCTGAGCCATCATCGATTACATGACCGTACTGAGTCATCGTAAAACTTGCGGTGTGGTGTCCGAGCATTTTGAAGGCTTCTAGGTACTTCCCTTCCAACATCACCGACGACGCAACATAGTGCCGAAGACAATGAAACCCTCTGTGCTCCACACGAGCGTGTCTAAGCAGCGGAACCCAGCAGTGATTGCGGACCGAATGGTAGTGCTTTGGATAGCCAGATTTCGAGGCGAAGACCCAAGGACTCTGACTTGTTCGCAGCTTTGATAACAATAACTCGCGCAGCTCAGGAACTACTGCTAGTTTTCGGTAAGAGTTCGCGGTCTTCAAGTCCCCTATTCGGTCTTCTTGTGTCATCCCTCTTCTCAAGGTGTCGACGCGCCGCGAAATTGACACGTGAGAATAGTTCTCTGTGAAATCTTCCCAACGCAGACCTAAGGCTTCTGAAATTCTGACTCCTGTTGTAGCCAGCAGCATAACCAACGACGCGTAACCACGCCACCTGTCCACGTCGCGCGGAGTACCATATGTGCATAGGTCGCGAAGGCTGGAAAATATCCTCCGCATTTCATCATCTGAAAACGCGCCCGGAGTTTTCCTTGGCCCTCTAGTATTCGGTTGAACGCTTAGGTTTCGAGCAAAATGCTTGGGGATCAAGTCGCGGTCGACACCCCAATTAAGAATTGCTTTTACAAGGTTTAGTGCGTGCTCTGCTGTCTTGACGGACTTACATTCAGCTTTCAACAGAATTATCAACTCAATTAATTTGTCCCGATTCAGATCACCAATTGGAATTTTTCCAATTTTTGGAAAAATGAACGCATTGAGATAATGATTATAAGCATGCAGGGTCGAAACCTCTAACGGTCTTTTCCCATCTCGGCCGACAGCAGACGCTTGCATATACTCATCTGCCAATTCCAAGAAACTTTTTTGCTCAATCCAACTTTCTCCTCGCTCTTCAGCTCTGATTAGAGACGCTAAACACTTTTTAGCTTCACTTCGCGACCGGAAAGTTTTTTCTTTCCGTTTTCCACCCACTGGTTTACCAACTACCCGATAAACCGTTCTTTGTTCCATTTTCCTCTTATAAAGCGCAGCCATCTGTTTCTCCTTGTCGTTGAGGAGCGCTACATTGAGGAGAAATATCCAGATTTAAAGTCTGTTAAACACCCAAGGGATATGATAAAATTCCAAATATCAACACACCAGAATTCGATGCAATACGTCGCCCAATGTCATTTAGAATTACACTTTGCACAAAAAAGATACTTCAAGTGCAGAATTGACAAAAATTTGCGAAAATCTGGCAATGGAAACGTGCCAAAAATCAGCAATTCAAACTGACTTTAGAATGCGGCGATTCTTCAGCTCGAAAAAATGAAATCTCAAATCGCTATTTTTGGCATGAGTTTGGGATTTTCGGGAGACGCTGTACGACTTTTGCTCATCCCTGATCACCGCCCGCCTTCACGATTCCAACGAGTTTTTGCATCAATTATTATATTCAAACATGCAAAAAGTAGACCGCCAACAATCAACAGATTTGATGGAAGATTTCCAACCTCAAAGCTACCAGTCACCTGATCAAGCCAGCTCTGAAACTCGAGCCGGTAACTCAAACCACCTGCAGCGGCGGCAGCCAAACCTAATAGCGCCATTCTCCGATAGTAGTTATCGGGGTGGAACCAAAATATAACTGCTCCTGCGGCCAGTGCAGCCAAAATGGACGCAATCGCGCGCCCGCCACTCGACCATTCAAAAAACATCGGCAAGGCCAAATAGCTCGCGACCCCGCTAAGAAGTCCTCCTACTAAGACGAGAACTACATAACTCTGCCACCAAGGATGGTTCTGTTGCGGCAAGACCTTTTGGTGTGGTGCAGACACCTGTATGTTCACATTGAATTGCGTGCTGGGCATTACATTCTGAACTTCTGGCAATGCGGTAGAAGCATAGGTTTGGTTCACTTGCGCGGGAACAGAGCCAGCACTTTTGCGGGCAGCTTCTGTGAGAATATCTCCACCTCGAGACAACAGGTCCTTGTAGGAGTGTGACGTACGCTGTGGTCTAAGTATTCCACTGGACCGGGCTTGATGAATTGAAGCAGTAATGACTGCATTGCAGCTATGCCAAGACAGTGGATCGTCGAAACGTGAGTCTATTGAGGCAGCATACTCTGCGTACCCTTGACGGAAGTATGCGGCAGCGTCGTCTTTATCTGACGTGATCCTCTTAATCCGCCCGAACGCATCCGTTTTCTTCAGGTTTTCAGTGATCCCAACCTGTTCGAGAACCGTAACGGCAAATTGTATGTGTAACCCAGCGAGAAGTTTGGTTCTCTCGAAATGGTTTTTTCCACGATAACCCCAAATACAACGGGCATCGAAGGAGTTGACGTAGCTATCTATGTAGAGCTCAGTCAACGAACGGCGTATGGCTCCTTCCGATCTCGGCTCGATTGTACGCGACGCAGTTTGCTCAAATACATCGAACGTCAACGCCTTCTGATCGCGCTGCCTTAGAGTACGACCGATCCACTCCTCGTTAGCCCTTAATATTCGCGCATCGTTTTGCGACAGCGTACTGCTCAACGCGCTAATCGGCTTATCTTCGAGCCAAAGATTCAGGTTCTTCTCTATATGACCTGTCGTAGAAACTGCATTACCCATCGAACCATGCAGAAGTTTCTTTAGCTCTGGCTGCGGGGCCAAAAAGAAGCCAGGATGTAAGTGAGCCGAGTGAGAAAACTTCTCCTTGCGGCTTTCTCGAAACTCCTCGTAGGAACCATAATCCGAGTGATCTACGAACCGTCCAATCTTAGAAAGTTGTAAGATTTCCTGAAGCATGTCCGCACGATTATACAGCACTTCGTGGATTTGAGAGGCATTGCAAAAAATGGTTTGGGCAGATACGACCGAAAATATCTGTATAGTCGCAAGAATTTCATCGACGTCTATTGGCTTCCCAATTGCATCGTGCAGTTCTCGATTTAGAATGTGAAGGAATATCGGGTGATCCGTGTATTCTGAAGAGTTAATTTCTCTCAATAGACAGCTCACCTGAGTAAATTGCAGATAGAATCGTTTTCGACCAAGGCTCAAAGGAGCTTAGGTCATTTTCTGGATTAGAAAGATTAGTCCACCGGAGGTCGTTGATGGACATTTCGTTCTTTTTTGGCTCGAATTCGCGCGAACAAAAATAGACGATCACTACAGCAATGTGCTTGCGCGCTTCAGATGTTTCATACGTATTAATCCCGCAAAGAATTTTGAAACTATCTGGGCGCTCCAACCTTTCGGTCTCGTCTTGATCAAAAACAAGTTCTTCACGAAGCTCACGCCTTGCATTCTCAACGATCCCATGACCGGAAGAGTCAAACAGATTTAGGTCCTGATCGGAAACATGGCCCCCAAAACCAATACTCCTCATCCCCTGCAGTTCGTCCGCTGCAGTATTAAATACACCGCGCCGGTAGGTCAGAACTTTTCCGTCTTGGAAGATGATTGCGTAAGATATGATTTGTTTGATGTCGAACCGGCGTTCGGCGTCTTTCCTCACAACATAGCGAAAGGCTTCCTCCCTATCTGCACTTTCGATGACCGAGTCAATTTCCAGCAACAACCCATCAGCTTCCTCTTTTCTTAAGAATATCTCCGGAAGCGTAAGCACGTGCTCATTGTGAAGCGTCTTCTCTCGTCGAGGTGCTTCGTATTCTGCATACTGTTCTGTCTCCAGATCACGCAGAAAGAAGCGATTTGCTGCAGTCCGATAAAACGGAGACTTGGCAGCTCGCTCCCTGATCTCTGTACTCAGTCTAGCAGCAAGCGTCTTATACTGCGTTTTGCCGTACAGATGCTCAGGCACAATGCCCTGCTGCGACGCCACATCCAGAATTTCTTTCGGATGAAGCGGCCTACGCGAGTGTCTGATGGCCTTCTCGGCCAATGTTAGATAGGAGTCTGACATTAACAGTTTGGAAAGGTTGAATTAAGCAATGACGTCGGATGATCCCTTCATGGACGAGGCATTCGTGGGACGCTTCAACAGAAGGCGCAATGAAGAGGATAGCGTGAACTCTTGTATAGATGAACCCGCTATCATAGCGAGAGTACAAAAGTTCGCACCTCGACGTGTTGTTGAGCTTGGCTGCGGAACTGGTGGTCTGACGTCGGCATTGGCCGAGTTGTGTTCTGAAGTTGTTTCAGTTGACCAATCACCCGCCATGATTGCTCGTACGCGCGCAGCCATCAATAAAAGCAATGTTCAACTCTTTTGTGAGCCATTTGAGAGCTTCCGACCGACAGTAAGCCCCGACATGGTTGTCTCGGGAATGGCGATGCACTTAGTCGCGGACTTAAACAGGTTGTGCGCTTCAGTATATGAGTGGCTGGAACCGGGTGGTGTTTTTTTGTTTAGCCAAAGGCATCCAATTCGAACAGCAAATCCCACCGGCGGCGATGAATCTAGTAAAGAGCCGTCTTGGAACGTCTCTGGCTACTTTGACATCGGTCCAAGAACCTATCGTTGGCTTGGCTACGAAGTACCGTATCGCCATCGCACTATATCGGAGGTCATTTCAGCCGTAGTTTCAGCAGGATTTACTTTGCTCGAGTTGGACGAACCGCAGCCTCAAGATCACCTAAACTCGGTAAGAGGGATTGAAAACCGAAGCTCACCTTCGGTGCTGCTGATTGGCTGCAGGAAACCTGAGCGACATCCCGCATGATTCGGATCGTCGCCTACCTCAATTTACTGTGGAAATTTACCACAGTAGATGATGCTTTCTGATGCGCCATGATGTTCAAGGAAAGAGAAAGCTTGCACAATGCTCGCAAGTGTTAGCAAATCCGCACATGTCGCAGGTTAGTGGATCGTAAGGAACTGAACTTAAAGTAAAAAAAGGCAAGGGATTCTCGCCTCGTGTCACGTATACTTACATTTTGGTACCGTGTATCGTAGGTTCGAATCCTACCACCCCAGCCATGATTTTCCATTTAATCACACACTGAATAATTGGTCGCCGAATGTGGCCAATTTTAAGGGACTTAGTTTTTGACGATTTGAGCTGAGACGCGAACGTGAGCACAACAATAGCCGATTTCCGGCCGCAGTCTCAGTTCGCGAAACCGACGGTACGAGTTTAGTGTGTTTTGAAAAGTCTTTAGATCAGAGCGCAGCGAACTGCTGGCGCTGTTCTGACCAGATCGCTGGGAAGCCGGACTTGATTAGGAAATTCGTGGTCAGGCCGACACGTTGCTCGCCTGCAGCGATGGCATCCAGAACATCAGGCGCCAGCATGGCCAGATCGACCACATCCGGAACGCGGCGTTTGGAAATGTCCTCTTCCGCCTGCTCTTTCACGTCAAGAATGGTGTGATGCTCCAGATAGAGATCGTAAAGCGTCCTGATGATCTCAGCTTCTTCCTCGTCGATTTTGAGTGTCCGGCCGTCAGCCTGATACCCAAGTGGAACGTTCCCGCCCATCCAAAGACCCTTGCATTTTGAGGCAGCAATTTTATCCCGGATACGCTCAGCGGCGACTTCCCGTTCGAACTGAGCGAAGCTGAGCAGCACGTTGAGTGTCAGGCGACCCATACTGGTCGACGTATTAAAGGACTGGGTAACGGACACAAACGATGCGTCGGCCGCGTCGAGACGTTCGACCAGCTTTGCAAAATCAGCCAGCGAGCGCGTCAGCCGGTCAATCTTGTAGACAACAATCTGAACCACGCGTTTCTGGTAAACGGCCTGCATCAGCCGCTGCAGTGCGGGGCGGTCCAAATGACCGCCCGAGATGCCACCATCGTCATAGTGATCCGGCAGTAACTCCCAACCCTCATGCTTCTGGCTCGCGATGTATGCTACGCAGGCTTCCCGCTGGGCATCGAGTGAGTTGAAATCCTGCTCCAGCCCCTCCTCCGAGCCTTTCCGAGTGTAAATGGCGCAGCGGATGCGTCGCATCACTGAACCCCGAAGAACCGCGGCCCGGACCAGTGCGCTCCGGTGATGTGCTTTGCTATGGCGGACAGGGAACGCCATGTTTTGCCGTCCATGACGAACCCACGATCAACCACGTCAATCTGATAGGTGCGTCCGTTCCATTCCCGCACCAGATGTGACCCCGGCTTCAGACTAGGAGGCGGCGTTTTTCCCAACGCGATATTCTGCAGTCAGCGTTCTGCCTTCGCAGACAACCCTCCAAATTCCCGGTTCTGTAGTTCCCAGATTAGTACCCGCTTCATGAACTGCGGGGACAGGTATTTTGGCGGCGACCGACCGAACACTTCCCGCCATCGGTCAAGACAGCCGGGGCGATCCAGGTGTTCAATGTCGTCAAATGTCTTCGAAAGGTCACGATCCGCGCGCATAGGATCCACGGCGATCACACCAACTTCACTATCCGGTAGAGCGTACCTTTGCCAGATCCAGATCGCTCACCAGTATGTCCCGCCTTGCGCAACATCGAAATCGCCGCGCGCGCGGAATGCGGTTGCCATCCAAAGGCGTTCTGAAACTGCGCAATGGTTGCACCAGCCTTGCGGGACAACAGTTTCTGCAACTGTTGCTGTCGCGTCAGGTTGTTCCGGGCGGGTTTGGCGGGCGTTGTTTTGATTTCCAGGTTGACTGCCTTGGTCATTTTCTTCTCCACTTTGCGGGCACAGGCTCATCCTGCGCCCTGTACTGAGTGGAGCCCGGGTGCCCCGGGCGAATCTCAACCGTCGTCAGTACCGCTTCCGTACAAGCCAAAGTCCAGTTGTTTACTGTAAGTGGGCGGGAAGCGGAAGTTCGCTGCGAATGCTAAAGACAATTGAACAAACCTTCCGAGCGGACATTCGATTAACCCTTTTGGATTCACCAAGACCGCTCTTTAAGTCTTTGACGCGGTAGCCACCCGATGTGTGCCTCCTGTTTCAGGAGAACCAAAACCTAGTTCAGTTGGCCAGCGACGAGGATCGCGATCTTCGCTGAACAAGCCGGGAAAGGTGGATCTCACGCTTTCAGTAGTGAAGTATTTTGTGGCCGAGTTCGTGTGACATGATCAACATTGCTCAGCCGGCCTGTGGGCAGCAATCAATCGGAACTGCCTTTTGCAAGCGCGTGGTAAAAACTCTCGAAAATTGCATCTCGCGCAACGTCATAGGCTTCGCGCATCAGGTGGCGGGATGGGTCGGTTTCCCAGTATAGATTGGCGCTCAGATGAGGTGAGGTTGTCAGATGGGTCGGTACATAGGCGGCATCAAGCATCCAGGCCACATTGATAATGTCCCAGATCACCCATGTTTTTGTATCCGGCTCTGATATCGCGTATTTCACGTGCAACGGATTGTTGGTGTAGAGATGCCAAAGATAGTCACCAATTGCGCCGCGGCCCTTAACAAATGCCTCCATTTCCGGCTTGGAAATCGTCAGCTGCGCGCCGACATGATAGCCTGGCAGATACACATGCGGCACGCCACACTCGAACAAAAGGCGCGATGATAGCTGGTCTTGCACAAGGTTCAGTGAGGGTTCATTGCAAAACGGGGCATAGCTGGGAAAGCCAGAGGTCCAGACCACAACAATATTGTCAATGATGTCAGGCGCCATCAGCAAGGCCGAGCCGATGTTTGGCAACGCTCCCATTGCAAGAACGTAAACCGGCCCATCTTCGCGATTACGCGCCTGTTTGATGATAAACTGGGCGGCATCGGAATCCACCGGCGCGTCATAGGACGGTAAGTGCTGTGTCGAGCCATGGAACACGCGACCGTTGTGGGAGGCACCGCAAGCGTCAAATACGCGAATGATCTCATCGTACGAGCGCGCCTCGCCAACGTCTGGTGTCACGAATTCAATGTCATCCGCTGTTCGCCCATCGGCCAGCAATCGCTGCGCCCATCCTGCGAAAGGGCCCACAAACTTGCTGTCGTGGTCTGTTCCGCCGCCCTTTTGCAGGGCAGCGACCGCATCATAAAGTCCATCTCGATGGTGCAGGAATGAATAGGGTGCGGCTGTAACACCTTCGAGGTTCAGGCGGTCCTGCGACAACAGCGCCCAGGCCACGGCATATTGATCGTCGATCTCGTTGGCGGTGTCGGTGTCGATGATAACGCGTGGCATTGGGCCCGGTCGGTCCAGCCGGGCTTTCATCAACTCAGGATCAAGCGGGGTGAACCGTTCTACGGCCTCTCTCAAAGTCATCATGTCGTTGCCTTTCTAATTGCCGAAGCCTTTGCCAAATGCCTCTTCTTTGATGAACCGCTCGGTTATGACCAAAAGGATGATACCGGGCACGGTCACAACCAGCGTGATGCCCGCCGCAGATGCATCCAGCGTCCCGCCAGCGATTTTCGAAAATAGCAGCGTTGGCAATGTGATGATTTTGCCCTGACCCATGAAAAAGGTCAGAAGGAAGATGTTGGTGGAGACCAGAAACGTGAACAGCGCCCCTGCGACCACGCCCGGCAGCAGCATTGGCAAGGTTACCATGCGCAGAATCTGCCAGCGCGATGCGCCAAGGATCATCGCCTGTTCTTCGAAGTCACGTCCCAGTCCCTGATAAACAGCGGTCAGCATGCGGATCATGTAAGGGATCGTCGGGATGAGGTGGACAATGATGATTCCCGTATATGTCCCGGCGAGCCCGATCTGTATAAAGATCATCAGTAGCGCGATGCCTATGGCGGCATCGGGCACGATCAGGGGCATAGACAGGAAGAACTCAAAGGCCGGTTTGCCGCGAAAGCTTTCGCGCGCTAGAACGCGGGCCGCAGGAAGGCAGATAATCAGACAGATCACCGTTACCGCGCATCCGATGAAGACCGTGTTCAGCGTCGCCTCCCACACCTGGCTATAGGGTGAGATCACGTAGTCCCAGGCCAGCGGCAGCACGGATTTCTCGCGTTGCTCCAGCCACCATGTGCTGGGCAACAGATCAGGCCAGGCCCAGCGGAACGCAAAACTCTGGATGATCAGCGGGATGAAGGGGCCCAGAATGAACCCTGCGATAAGCCATAAATAGACTTTCTGAAAGGGTGAAAGCCGTTCGCTTAGGGCTGTGGCTTTGGCATTCCGACGCGCCATTGTCATTGCCTCCCGATACGGCGTTCATAGCGCCGGTAAATCGCAAGGTAGCTGTAAAGGATACCGCCAGCGATCAGGGCGATGGACACAACCGTTGCCATCCCCTGCAGCTGCAGCGTGTAATCCGCGTCGTTGAAATATCGCCAGGCAACCACCGGCAGCGTGTCAGGGAAGCCACCGCCAAGGATGAACGGTGCCTCGAACGCGCCGATGTTGAAAGCAAAGATGATGAGTGTCGATGAAATGATCCCCGGCAGGATCTGTGGCAGCGTTACCAAAAAGAAAATCTGCCGCTTGTTGGCCCCCAGGATCGCCGCGGCCTCTTCCGTCTCGCGCCCGACGCCCAGCAGAACGGCATAGATGGTCAGGGCAACAAACGGGGTTTGTTTCCAGACATAGACGGCGATAATGCCCCAGCCCATATGCGTCTTGAGGATCTGTGGAAACTGCGCCGGGTCGTCGATCAGACCCGCGAAAGCCATCAGCCGCGACAGCATTCCGCCGTTACCCAACATAATTACGGCCAGCGCAATCCCGACTGTGTAGGGGATCATCAGCGGTAGTTTATACAGGTATTTATACAGCGTTTTGGACGGAAAGGTCCGCACCAGCGCAAGCGCCAGCAAAATGCCTAGCACCAGCGAAAGAATGGTCGCCGCCACGGCATAATACAGCGTCAGCCAGAGAGATTGCCAAAAAGAAGCCTGGCTCCACAGCGCGCCGAAATAGGAAAAATCGGGAAAGGTGTTCACACCGAACCAGGGCGCAAAGCCCAGCGATTGCATCACGCCCAGCACAAGGGCGCCGCCAAACAGCACCGTCAGGACCAGCACAACCGGCAGCAATTGCAACAGCATCAGCCGTCGTTCCCGACGCAGCCTTGCAAGTTCGTTTGATGCGGAACCACCCATCGTCAAATCCTTGTTCGAGCCCCCGCAAGGCGCGGGGGCTCTGGTTGGGTGTCACTGGTTCAGGTTGGCAACCGCACGTTCCACGATCACATCAATCGAGTCCGTGCTTTTGCGTTCGATGTACTCCAGCCATGTGGCCTCGATCACATCAACCAGCGTTGCATTGGTGTCGGGCGCGGTGTTTGCGTCCAACTCCTGCTGCGTGATGCCGACAAACCCGGGTGAGGCTGCGGTCAGCTTAGCAACGTCGTCATCGGACAAACGCCAGGGGTCGATGCCAGGAGGCATACCAGCCACCTCAAGCTTGGACGCCTGAGCCTCGACCGAGGCCATGTAGTTGGCCATGACCAGCGCGGCGGCCGGGTTTGGCGCGTTCGCGGGGATGACAAGATAGTTCTTGTTCTTGATCATGTTGCCTTCGGGAAAGATAAACTGTTCCGCCCCCTCAGGGTAAGTACCGTCCCGCAAACCGATTGCGACGCCGTAAAGGCCGAATTGGCATGAGAAATCGATCTCGCCGTTCAGGAACAAGCCGTTCAGGGCCGACGGGTCTTCAGGATATCTTGCGCCGCTTCCTGACGCCCCCAACAACATTCCGTCCAGTTCCTTGAGGTATTCCATGCCCGGCGTGATCAGCCGCGCCAGCTCTGCGGCGCCCAGATCTTCAACCGAATTCTGGAACGGAACCGCACCATTGCCGTCCGGGTTATGCGCATAGATCGCGGCCTGAACGAAAGTGTTGCCGATGAAATGGGGCGGCTTCACATAGGCGAACTTGCCGGGATTTGCCTCAAGATACCCTTTGAGGTCCGCAAACGTGCTTGGGATGTCACCTTCCGCGACCCGCGTGGTATTGACCGAGCACACATATTGCTGGCCTGACCACGGCATCTCGGACGCGTTGGTTTCGACACCAAAGTCGCGTAGGTTCAGCAACGCGCGCGGGTCATCGGCATTCCACTCGATATTCGCGCTGTTTGGCAGCTTGTCCGCAAAGGCCCCGAACAGGGCGTTCTGGCGTTTGAGCGTGGCAAAGTTCTCCCCGTTCACCCAGATCGCATCAACGCTGCCTTGGCCCAGACCCTTGCCCGAGCCGAGTTCGGCCAGAACCAGGTCAACCGCGTCCTTGGTGCCAGTGATGCGAACCGGGTTGAGCTTGACGCCCTCGGCCTCAAGCCCCGGCGCGGCGAAACGATCCATCCAGATGTTGATCTGATCGCTGCCACCCCAATAGTAGAGGTTGATTTCACCCTCTTCCTTGGCGCGGGCCTGAATATCCTCCCAAGTCGCAGAGCCGGATGTCACGGCGTCACGGAACGCCTCGACATCTTGCGCATAGGATGCACTGGCTACCAACCCTCCAAGCAGGGATAACGTAAGAAGTGTTTTCTTCATGGTCTCCTCCTCTGATTTCTTTCCCTTAAATGCATTCCTGAATGACCCAGATCCGCTCGGGCGGGATGGTCAGCCAGACGTCTTGCCCTAAATCGATAATGCGGCGGGATTGTTCGGTGACCTGAACAGTCTCTTGGCCGCAGGTGACCCCGTAAGTGATATTGGCGCCAAAGAAATCTCGGGTCGCGATCGTGCCCCGAAAGACGTTTTGCATATCCGTTGGTTCATCCAGATGCAGGTCGATCGCCTCGCTGCGTAACATGACTGTGCTAGTGCCATTCTGCGATGGGGCTTCAAAGCTCAGCACGGCAAAATCCAGCGTTGCGGTCTTGTCCTTGATCTGCGCGGCAAAGACGTTTGTGGCCCCCATGAAATCAGCAACCTCAACGCTTTTGGGGTGCTTGTACAAGGCATCCGGCTCGTCAAATTGGGCCAGATTGCCATCGAAGATCACGGCAACCCGGTCGGCAAGTTCCATGGCCTCGATTTGATCATGGGTCACAAAAATTGTCGTTATTCCCAGCCGCTGCTGCAGGTTCCGAATAAAGCGACGCATTTCGCCACGCAGCTTGGTGTCGAGATTTGCCAACGGTTCGTCCATCATCAGGACCGACGGGTTGGTAATCAACGTACGCGCGATGGCCACGCGCTGCATCTGCCCGCCCGACAGCTGCGCCGGAAATCGATGGCGGAATTGCTGAAGTTGCACGACGTCCAGAATTTGCTCCAACCGGTCTTCGGCCTCGGCCTTGTCGGTTCCGCGCACCTTGAGCCCGAACAGAATGTTCTTTTCCACGGACATATGAGGAAACAGGGCGTAGCGCTGGAAAACCATGCCGACATTGCGGTTTTGCACCGGCACTTCGGAGACATCCTTGCCGTCAAAGCATATTTGCCCAGCGGTCGGGATTTCCAACCCTGCAATCATCCGCAGCGTCGTGGTTTTACCGCAGCCAGACGGGCCCAGCAGAGCCACCAGCTCGCCGGACGAGATATCGAGATCGATATGGGAAATGGCGGTGAAACTGCCATAGTCCTTGCGGACACCTTTGAGGTGAACGGCCGTCAAACGTCAGCTCCTTGCGGCAGGCCGTCATGGGACGGAATTATCGGCAGCGCGGTCATGCCGCACCATTGGGCGAATTCCTCGAAAACGGCGCGGTGACGACCGAGGATAAGGATGAAGTGATGTTCGAGCCCGTGTTCCAGAACCGTGGTCACCACGTCGCGGGCTGACCAGGTGCCCTTTGCGTCAGAAAAATCACCGATCCAGCCGCGGCACCCGGTAAAGCCCGGTGCGGGGCCTTCGGCCACTGCGCCTTCCAGCGCAAAACGCGCCGTACCGTGGCGCGAAACGCGCAGGATCGTGCACTCGCCATAGGCAAACTCGTAATCCGCGATGGCACCGTGAATTGGCCCGGCCTCGGTGCCGCGCCCGATCATCGGGTGGTTGATCCACGCAACCCCTTTGTCCGCCATGTAAAGCGGCCCACCACCACCATGCCACATCAGGATCTGGTCGCGGTCGAAATCGGGTGAGGTCATGTCCAGCAAACAACCCACCCGACCAGTCAAGGACTTGACCACCAGCTGGGTGACGGCACCCAGAACATCGCCCTCCGACGCGATGGGTAGCGCATCATTTTCCTCAAGCCAGCTGAAGGTCGCACCGGGATGCATTCCGGGATGATCCTGCAAGGCGGGCCAGTCGGACACGGTAAGCGCATCATAGCCGCCCTCTGCTGCGATTTGCCGTAAGGCCAACACCGCCCGGGCGGTCAGGGTCATCTGATCATCCGAAACCCCGCGCACTTCGGCAGCTTTGGTCATGGCTGACAACTCTGCGGCCACATCCCCGTCGGATTGCGTAGCCATCAGATCTGTCATGCGGTGGATATCCACATGTTCGGTCCAGACGCCAAGCTGGCGGAGCAATGTGTCGGATGAAACCTCCATATTGTAGAAGGTCATGGCCAATCCGCCGACAACGCCGATGCGCACACCATCTAAAGCCTTGCGCGCACTCAACGCGCGGATGGTTTGACCCATACGCAGTTCCAGATGTTCTTCGTCGGGAGCGCCCAGATACCATTGCACCGGGAATTTACGCGTGTCCCGCACACCGCGCAGGATCGACATCGACATGTTCAGCGATACAAAATTGTTAAGCTGTATGTCCTCGGTCAGCGTGGGTTCGGGCGTGGCCCAGACCCCCATGGGCAGGTTTTCCCGCGCCACTTCCCGCACCACGTCACCCATAGTGAAGCCCCCGTGCAAAAGCAGCAGGAAATCCGCGCCTTTCGCGCGCAACTCATCCACCGCCTTGCGGGCTTCGACCCCGTTCATAGGGATGGTTTCGGCCACCACCACCGAGGTACCGTAAGAGGCGGAAAATTTCCTAAGCCAATCAGAGCAAGCCTCGAACACGCCGTGCTTGACGGGGAAGTAGCTTGGCAATGAGGCGTTTATCAGACCGATTGTCAGCGACATGCGTATCGCCCTTCCACTATGCGGTCTGGCGCGGGGCAGCCCCGGCCAGATCAAAACTGATGGGTCCCTGACGGAACACCTGATCAAAGAAAACCGGGGCCCCGTCGGCGTCAAAGGCAGTACAGGCCTGTGACAGAATCGGGGTACCGGCGGGTATGTTCAGCAACTCGGCAATTGCCGGTTCGGCAAGCAGGCTGTCCAACGTTTCGCACGCACTGGTCCAGGCCAGATCAAAAACCTGCTGCAATATTCTGAGAATGGACTGGCTCTGCCCGGTTTCCGGGAAATGATCGGCCGAGATATGCGGCACCAGCCGACTGGGTATCCATGTCTGGGTCAGCATTCCTGGCACGTCATCGATTGTACGCAGCCGTTCAACCAGAGCCAGCGGCTCATTGAAGAATTCTCTGACGGCAGGCGGCACGGTGTCGGCCTGGACCTCAAGGCGCAGCAGCCGCGCGCCGGGCACACGGCCTTCGCGCAGAACCTTGTCGGTGAACGATACAAGGCAGGTCGAGGTTGGCGGCGACAACGTCGCGACGTTGTATCCGCTGCCCTGGCGCGACGTGAGGTATCCGTCACGAACCAGAATTTCCAACGCCTTGCGGATGGTGACCCGACTGACGCCAAAGGCGTTAGACAGCTCGCTTTCGGTGGGCAGCCGCATGCCGATGGCATATTGTCCGGTTTGAAGCCGGTTCAGGATCTCATCGTGGACCTGCTTGTATTTCACAACGTCCATCATGCCAGCGCGTCCTTCAGTGCATCCAGACGTTCACGGCCGGTTGACCGCATCCATCGGGCCATCGCGGCAGGGCCTTCTGCGCCAAAAATGGCGATTGCATCGCTCCAGATTGCGCGCCCGCACATAAAGCCCTTGGCATTTACGCCCGCCTTGCGTGACAAGGTCAGCGCGTCGCGGAATTGCTCAAATGTGACCCCTGCGCTGAGGTATAAAAGCGGGATATCACCCGCCGCTGCGGCGGCTTCGCGGAAGGCTGCCATGGCTTCGGCTTGGGACATGGTGGAGCCGATTTTCGCGATGTTGATTGGGATTTCGACCTTCAGGACATCGATATTGAATTCCGGTGCGGCAAATGTTCGGATGGCCGATCCGACGAGCCTTGGTTTGGCAATCGCATATTCGGCAGAGCCGCTGTCGGGTATGTCGCGATCATAAACGAGCGGTTCGTACAGAAAGGTCACCCCGTGTTCGCGACACTCAGCCCCGATCTGCGCCACCAGATCCTGCTTGCGCTGGTTCAGGTCTGCCGGATCGTTTGGTCCGTAGTAGAGAAAAAACTTCAATATCTCAGCACCCAGAGTGGGATATTCAGCAACGCTCAGGTTATCCGGCAATTTGGTCATCCGGTCATCATCCGAGATGTGATACACGTCCGCCTCATAGGCCAGCATCTTGACGCAGTTCGCGTCAAAAGAGGGCAATAACTCTCGGCCCAGCGAGGCATCGACCAGCATCGTTGTGGCAAACGGGCTGAGCGTTTCAACGGTGATGCGTTTGAAGTCCAATAAATCATCAGGACGTGCGTCAGCACCGCGGGCCTCGTGCAGGGCAGCCTCGAGCCCACTGCCCTGATCAACGGCGACACCAAAAACAGGACCATCGAAGATACTCATGTGGCCTCCATCCTGATCTGCGGGAAAAATGGCGTGTCGGAGGGCGCCAGCCAATACCGCAACATCTCGTCCGTGGGTTCCAGGAAGGAAATCGAGAATCCGCCCATTTCCTGGGTTGTGACATAGCTGCCGATCATCGGCGCAATCACGCGAATGCCGTGTTCGGCCAGCGCGGTGCGGGTTTCCTCCCATACGGTCAGCTGTTCCATCAAGGTGGTGCCGCCCATTCCGTTGACGATCACGCAGACCTGCACGTCCTTTTGCATGGGGCGGTCGGCCAGCAGAGCGTCAACCATCTGCCGGACCAGATTGCGCACAGGGCCGGTTTTGACGCGCCCGACCCCGGGTTCGCCATGAACGCCCATGCCCAGGAAAATCTCGTCCTCGGGCAATTGGAACATAGGTTTCCCCGTCAGGGGCGACACGGGCGGCGTGATCGCCGCAGCCAGCGTCACAAGCCGGTCGCGCACGGCTTTGCCAAGGGCCATCAACGCTTCGAGCGGTTGGCCGTCTTCGGCCGCGGCGCCCAGAATTTTGTAGATGAACATCGTTCCCGGGGCGCCGCGCCGGTCCTGTTTGCGCTCGGGCGGTGCTGCGGAAATGTCGTCATACATCGGTAAGGGCAGGCTGCGGATGCCCAAATCCTCGGCCATCATGGTGGCGGCGCGCCCGTTGATCATGTCGCCGGAATGCTGCGAGATCAGCAGGATTGAACCCGCTTTTCCGGTCACTTCGGAAATCCCATCCAGGATCAGATCCGCAGACGGTGCAGCAAAAACATCGCCCACGACATTGGCATCCAGCAACCCAGCCCCGACAAAACCCATGGCAATCGGTTCATGACCCGAGCCGTTGCCGATCAGCAGTGTAACCTTTTCATCGGCATTCTTGCGATCTACCGGTCCACGAATGATCACGCGCGGATCGCTCTGGCCGCGCTGCACCTGGGGAAAGGCGCTGACAAAGCCGTCCAGCATATCGTCGACCATCGTCTCAGGGCTGTTGAACAATTTTTTCATGCCGACACCTCTGCAAGGGTCTCCAGAAAAATCACAACCGAGGCCGCACCGGGATCCATATGCCCGCGCCCAGCGTTTTCGACATATTGCGCACGGCCCCTGCGGGCGGACATATCCACAGTGGCATCACGTCCCACTGTCGCGGCAGAGATCATTGCCGCCACTCCGCTGCCTTGCGCGGCAAGTGCCGGGGACAGAGCGTCGACCATGCTTTTGTCACCGGGGGCCACGTCTCCCAAGTCACAAATCCGGTCGCATGCCCGCGCCAGGTTCAGGGGGGCGCCCGTGTCCAGATGTGCCTCGATCTCAAGCAGGATCAGGCCGAATAGTGTGCCCGATGCCCCGCCCGAGGCCCGCATGAAAGCTTTGGCGCGTTTGCCATCCGCTACCATCGCTGCCTTTGTCAGACCGCGCAGCATGGTCGTGCCGTGATCGCCGTCCCCGATGGCCGCATCCAGCGCGTTGAGATGGTCGGCTTCACGGGCATAACGGGCCTGGAGCAGCTGAAAGAAACGGTCAGCTGACATCGCCAAAGACCTTTTTCAGATAGGCCAGTGTGTTCACCGCGGCGCGGGTCGGGTCGGGCTCGATATCACGCCAGATGTTGAGATCGCGGCT
This sequence comes from Ruegeria sp. CE9, assembly GCF_056537425.1. NCBI lineage: Bacteria > Pseudomonadati > Pseudomonadota > Alphaproteobacteria > Rhodobacterales > Roseobacteraceae > Ruegeria > Ruegeria sp. CE9. The sequence continues at coordinate 332,643 of NZ_JBQFRO010000003.1, forward strand.
TGACGCATGTCCGGCCATCACGAACATTTCGGCAACGATACAGCCCTTGTACCCGATGTCTTTCAACGCCTGCGCATCAGCGGGAAAATCATAGCGGCCCGACCCCGGCTGGCCCCGGTCATTGTCCGACACATGATAGTGCACCAGCGTGTCGCCGGCCGCGCGGATGGCGGCGGGTGGGTCTTTCTCCTCGATATTCATGTGGAAACTGTCGAGCAGTACGCCGATGTGATCCGATCCTGTCGCGCGGGCTATGGCGCAGGTCTCTGCCGCGGTCGAGGTCAGGTCGCTTTCGAACCGGTTGAGCGCCTCGATTCCGAGGAAAACACCCTCGGCTTGCAGAACCGGGGCAACACGCGCCAGAGTTTCCGCTGACCGGGCCGCGCGGGCGGGTTTGTTGGCGGGATCGAAAACGCCCCAAGGTGCGGCAACCACACCAGCAAGGCTTTGGGAGCCCAATCGCGCCGTCGTTCGGATCGCATCGGTCAGGACGGTAACCGCGTTGTCACGGACATCCGGGTCTTCCGAGGTCGGGTCCGCATCCGTCCCGAGGCCCGTGGAACACGTCACGGTCAACCCGCAGTCATCGGCCTTTGCCCGGATCGTGTCGGCACGATCAAGGCCCACACCAAGCAGCGACAGTTCGACAATGTCGTAGCCGATTTGCGCAACAGTTTCGAAGATCGGGTCCGGATCGTCGGTCCAGGCCTTCATCCACAGTCCCGAATGGATACCGAACTTCACGCCAACTCCTCCCCCAGTGTTGCAGTCACATTAGTAGTAACAAATTGATCATGTCAACAGATCGCTAGCCGTGGTCTGTTGCAGCCAGTCGTGTGATCAGCAGCAGGCTGAGAAACAAAAAACCGATGCACGCCAGAAGGGTCAGCCGCATATCGCCAGTCTGGTCGAACAGCCAGCCCGCGCTCCATGGCCCCAGCAGGCCGGCAACGCCCCACCCGGTGAAAACCCAGCCAAATGCACCCGAAAACGCCGAGGCTGGAACCCGTGCGGACACCAACAAAGGAATTTGTGCGGCGATCTGGCCATAGGACAGGGCCACCAGAAAAATCAGCACCGTCATCAGCATCTCTGAAACGCCAGGCACCAGCAAAGCCGACAAAGCCGCCATTGACAGCAGCACCGCACCGACAAAGCCGTGCAGCGGCCCAAAGCGGGTTGCAACACCGGCGGCCGAAAGACGCCCCAGCGTATTGCCCGTTGCAACACCGAAAACCGCCATTCCAGCACCCTGTGCGCCAGATGGCAGCAGTTTTGGGGCAAGGCCCAGAACAATCAGACCGGCGCAGGAACTGGTGGCGAAGATAGCCCAAAGCATAAGGATCACGCGGTTTGGTTTGATGACTCCTGACTGCGCGGTTGTGCGGATCGTATTGGCGCTGAACGCGGGTTTTGTCAGTGACGAAACTGCAGCGACAGGAACCATGCACCCCAACACAGGCAGCAACGCGTTTAGCGACCAGCCCAGCCCGGTCAGCCAGACATTCATGGGGCCAAAGACAACGCCGCCCAATCCGAACGAGGCGACGCTGACGGGAACAAGGAGCTTTGGCAGTCGCGAAGCTGCCGCAATGGCAAGTGCATGATTGTAGAGCGCCCCCGCGGCAAACCCAAAGCCGATGCCATAGCCCAGCACAAACGCCTCAAAAGCTTGCGCCTGCACCGACAGCGTCAGGCTTGCAGCCGCCAAGCCTGCGATAGCAGGCAAGTGCGCGCGCGTTGGCAGGTTGGCCAACAGGGCCGGGCCGATCAGAACACCAAACGTAAAGCTGACCAGCGCAAACGAGAACACCATGGATGCCGACGCGTTGCCGACGTCAAACGCGCTTTGAACGGCGGGCAACAGGCCGGACCAGCCATAAAGACTGCCGCCGCCAAAACATCCCAAAACCGGCAGGGCCTGGCTAAGCCAATGGACATTCCGAGTCGTCAACGCGCGGCCCTTTCAACAATTTGCTATTACAGACTTGTATGAACAAATTTACTGAGTCAATCTTCCACCAGGGAGGATCACCTATTGGTTCTGGTCATCGGTGCAGCATTGACGCCCTTCAACCGGCGGCGCGACGGGTCGGGCTTTCGCGATTGGGCCGCGCAGGCGTTCAGTGATGCACTGGAGATGGCCGCGCTGGAGCCAGGCGATATTGACGCACTGATCGTTTCTTCGGAAAGCGATTTTTTCACGCTCCAACTCAACCCGGCATCTGTTCTTATACAGGACCTTGGCCTATGCGGCGCGGCGACGCTGCGGGTTGAGGGCGGTGGAGGCTCGGGTCAATACGCGGTTCACGCGGGTGTGGAACGCATCCTGTCCGGACGGGCGCAGAGGGTCGCTGTTTTGGGCGTGGATCCATCAGCCAGTGCGTTGAGCGGCGACAGCATTCGGGAGCTTTATGGTTATTCTTTCGATTTCTGGACCGATGGCCTTTCGGGCGTCACTGCCACAGGCCTCTATGCCTTGTCCTGGCAGGCCTTTGCGGCCGAATATGGTGCTGCAGGGGCCGATCTGGACCGCGTCGCTACAAAGAACCGTCTGAACGCCTGTGAAAATCCCGGTGCGCATTTGCCTCGAAAACACACGGCGGACGAGTTTGAAAGTTCAGCGGTGATAGCATCGCCGTACAAACGCCTGCATTGCTCGCCTCTCAGTGACGGAGCGGCGGTGCTGATCCTGTCTGCGCCCGAAGCAGCACCTGCCGCGCGGCAAACCCGTACGCCATCGATCATCGGGATCGGGGCCGCATCCGATTTGCCCGGTCTGGGCCATCGCAAATCTCCGGGTCGGTTCGAGGCCAAATCGCTTGCGGCAAACCGTGCGTTTCAAATGGCGGGCATCGGTGCCTCGGATATTGATCTAGCAGAGGTTTATGACGCCTATGCAGGCGCTGAGTTGCAAGCGATTGCGGCGCTTGGCCTGTCTGGGAACCCGATCGCGGATCTGTGGGATGGCCGGTTTGATGCGGAGGGAGCGTGCCCGATTAACCTTTCCGGCGGGCTGCTAGGGCAAGGTGCGCCTGTGGGGGCAACCGGGGTCGGACAAGCCGCCACATGTGCACTGATGTTGGAGGGCCGATATCATAAGGGGCTGCAACCAGAGCGTCCGCCGGGCCATGCCTTGGCCGACACGCATGGCGGCGTCGGCACAATTTGCGCCGTGACCGTGCTGCAGGCAGGGGGGCAGGCATGAAACATCAGGTGTCGCTTGAGTATTCCCTGGCCGAAGGATGGCTTGCCCCGTGGGTCGACGGGATGCGGCAGGGCAAAGCCGTCGCATCGCATTGCAAAGCATGCGGCGTTGCGCAATTCCCACCCCTGCGGGTCTGCCCTGATTGCCGAACGCCGTCGGATGGCTGGGTCACTTTGTCGGGGCGGGCTGTGATCCAATGGCGGACCTCGGGCACGGATGGTGATTTTGCCATGGTCAGATTTGAGGGCGCACATCGCGCAACCGTGCTGCGAAGCGCGGAACTGCCACCCGATGCGACGCAGGGGCGTTTGCGCGCGTGCCCCGAGGGCCCGCCTATCCTGCAGCTTGAACCGGAGCCGGACATATGAGCGACTATTTGCAATCCCTGGACCCGGGTCAGTTGGCTGCCCTTCATCTGGCACCAATCAAGGACGGCGGACACAAGATCACCTGGCCTGCGGATTACAACATCTATCGCGCGACAGTCGGCCGGTTTCTGGGACCCAATGACAGGGACCAGGCTGCGATCATCTACGAAGCGCCCGACGGCATCACCTTAAGGATAAGCTTTGCCGAGGTGGACGTCGCGGCCACGGGTCTTGCCGCCGCTCTGCGCGCGCTTGGCTATGGTAAGGGCGACCCGGTGGCATTGCACACGGGCCAACATCCCGACACGGCGATCGGTCACATGGCGATTGCCAAAATCGGTGCGATCGCGGTCACGCTGTCGCAGCTTTACGGGCCTGACACACTGGCCCATGCGTTGAATGACTGTCAGGCCCGGGTGATCCTGACCAGCCGATCCGCATGGGAGCCTTTGCGCGATGAGGCCTTTCCGCATCTGGCCCATGTGCTGATGCGTGATCCGGGCCCAAGCGACATCGATCTGGATGCAGCAATGCGTAATGTGCCCGACGCTTTTGAACCAGAGTTCGGCGGCGCGGATGATCCCGCGCTGCTGATGTACACCTCAGGTTCGACCGGCAAGCCCAAGGGGATCATGCACGGGCATCGGGTTCTTGCCGCCTATACACCGTCGATCAACCTGTTCTTCAACCTGTCGCTGGACGACCCTGATGCCGTGTTCTGGTCGCCATCCGATTGGGCCTGGGTCGGTGGCCTTCTGGATATGCTGTTTCCCGCCTGGATGGCCGGGCGTCCCGTCGCCACGTCATTGGAACGGTTTACGGCGGACTATGCCTATGGCTTCATGGCTCGCCACAAGGTCACGCATACCTTTCTGGCCCCGACCGCGATCAAACGGCTGGCGCAGCATCCGGCCCCAAGGGACGACTTTGATCTGGCCCTGCGCGTGATCTGCACCGGGGGCGAGGCACTGGCGTCTGAAACCCTTACATGGGCGGAAACGCGGCTGGGTGTGGTCTGTAACGAGTTCTACGGCATGACCGAGGTCAACCATCTGATTGGAAATTGCGCCGCGCTTTTTGCGCGCAAGCCGGGATCGATGGGCCGGGCCTATCCCGGCCATCAGGTCCTGCTGGTGGATGGCGACGGGCAGGAGGTTGCCGATGGCGAACCGGGTGAAGTTGTGACGCCTCTGGGTTCACCAACCCAGTTCCTTGGCTACTTCAACAACACGGAAAAGACCCAAGAGATGAAACTGGGATCTTACTGGCGCACTCATGACCTCGCCGTGCGCGATGCGGAAGGGTATTTCTGGTACAAGGGACGATCCGACGATTTGATCAAGTCTTCGGGCTTTCGGATCGGACCTGCGGAAATCGAGGAATGCCTTCTTTCGCATCCCGGCGTGGCAGAGGTTGCTGTGATTGCCAAACCAGACGCGGACCGAGGGTCGATTGTCAAAGCGGTGGTTAAGCCCCGTGTATATGTAACGGCGGATGAGGCGTTGGCGGATGCGTTGAAGAAGCACGTGAAAACCCGCCTTGCGGGCTACAAAGCGCCCCGCGAGGTCGAATTCGTCAGCGAGTTCAAGATGACGTCTTCTGGCAAGATTAGCCGCCGCGCTTTGCGCGAGGCTGAAGAGGCGCGGAGGAATCCCACTAGCCCTCAGTCGGAATAGCAGGCGCTGGTCACCTCTATTTCAGGCCTCTACGTGCGACCTCCAAGGCAAGCTGCAAAGCTGCGTCAAAAGTGGCGGTGTTTGCATGCTTAAGTTCTGCCTGACTGTGATCTGGCAGCGGGTCCAGAAAGGTGCGACCGTCCGACAGCAGATCCCATGTGCAAAGAAGGGCCAAACTGGCGCAACCGTACCGTGCCGCGACGGCTGCTACGGCGCTGGCTTCCATATCCACCGTTTGCAACCCCTCATGCGCCCAGCCGGAACAGATCTCTTCGCTTTGTGCAAAGAGACTGGGCCAGGTTACGTGGCGTGTGCTCAGGACATTGCAATTTGCCTCTCGCAAAATCGCATCAGCCCGTGTGCACCAGTCCGCATCGAACTCGACCTCGTCGCCTGCGCCGTAATATTGCGAAACTCCATCGCGCGCCTTCGCGTGGCGCGGGACAGTTACAGCACCCGCTGGAATTCCAGGCGTCATAACACCGCAGGTACCGATCTGGATGATCAAGGAGGTGCCAAGCTGCGCAAAAATCTGGCTTGGTTCGACAGCCCGAGCGGCACCGTACGCACAGCAATAAGCTACTCGCGCGCCCCCAAAAGTACCCGTGAATATATCGGGAAAAGGCAACTCTTCAACGTCATTGAGCCGCCCCAGCCGGTTCTCACATGCTTGCGCCCGCCACCATGTCCCTTCAAGGATCAATACATGCGGAACATTACCAAGTGAACGTCCCAGCGCATTTTCCCAAACTGACCTATCAAAATCCAAAATCGCCAAAAAACGGATACCCCGCCTTAAAAGTTATCCAGCGTTACCGGTAGAGCTTTACCGTCACAACAGATATCCGATTTTAGCGAAGATCTGGCCAGAAGCTCAAGTAGATGGTCCACGCAAAAGCGACCATACTTCCTTACCTCATGACAGTGCTAGCTTAAGATTATTATTTATTTGCACCCGTTTGGTATCATTGGTCGAGCTTCCAAACGTACTCTGGGCTTAAAATACCCTGTGTGAACTCGGCTTTTTCTATGATGCTGATTAAGCTATCTTTCAGTGTATTGCGGGTTAGCGGCGCATGGCGGCTATGCGTGCTGCGACTGCAGAATTTCCATGCCGTGCTGAATGTCGGCTAAAGGCCGACCGAAGTTCTTGATCAAATCTCGAAAACAAAGGTCTACGTTGCCAGGCGTTCTTGCTTCCAAACGTTTTCCCGAAAGGAACTTGTACCAGACGAAAGCAATCTATGAGTTGCCAAAAGGTTTGCGACGCAATCCCTTCGATCATGTATTATGATTACTCTAGACCGACCGGTGCGTATCGCAGAGTTTTGTAGGAGCGATTTGTTTTGAGTACTACCAACAATGATCGCTGGTGGCTTCTGAGTGCGATGGGCGCAATCCTTGGAGTCATATTGTTGGACGAAACAGCGGTTGGCGTCGCGCTTCCAACAATACGCGAAGAACTAAGGCTTTCAGAGATATCTGCACATTGGGTGGTCAATATTTATCTTCTGACATTGGCTTGTTTGGCGGCCGCAACGGGTCGAATAGGGGACATAGTCGGAATTCGGGTTCTTCTGACCGCAGGACTCTTCGTTTTCGGAGTGGCATCAGTTGCTTCAGGATTTGCTTCAAACGGGCTTACGCTGCTTATAGCGCGCGGTATTCAGGGCGTTGGCGCCGCCGCAATTTTCCCATTGTCTCTGACGTTGATAGCCTTGTCATTTGATGGCGCTGAGCGCGGCAAAGCTCTGGGTATCTACGGTGCGATCGGTACATGTTTCTTGGCTGCCGGACCATTGGTCGGCGGTGCACTGACTTCTGGTCTCTCCTGGCGGTGGATCTTTTGGATCAATCCCGTGGTCGTCACTTGCGTCGCTTTTGTTGTCTGGCGGTTTTGGCGCGATCCTCCAAGACACATCAAAGAGCGTTTCGATTTGACAGGTATGGTGCTGTTGGTGTTCGGGCTCTCGCTTTTGGTCTATGGAATAATGCAGGGACCTGACGTTGGTTGGCAAAAAGGCAACGTACTCGCCTCCCTGGTCATTGGCGTTCTTGCGCTTGCGGTTTTCGTATTTGCTGAGAACCGGCGAAAGGACCCGCTTGTCGCGGTCGCTCTCTTTAGAAATCCGACCTTCACGGCCTCCAACCTGATCGTCGGAGTCGCCCAATATGCCAAGATTGCAACCTTCGTATTTGGGTCGATGTACCTGCAAACGGTCGAGGGCTGGGGGCCGTTCTGGGCCGGGATGGCTTTGCTGCCCGCTGTCGTTCCAACAACCTTCGTTGCGCCAATTGCCGGCAAACTTTCTGATGAGCGCGGAACCCGTTGGCCTGCACTTGTCGGATTGGTGCTCATCACCATTGGTCTCAGCCTAGTTGGGGCGGGAATGATGATCAAAACAACGGCCATTGTATTTATTGGCTTTACTTTGTTCGGCGTTGCCGTCTCGCTGATGTTTGTTCCGTCTCAGCGCGCTGTCACGATGTCGGTCACTCCCCAAATGCAGGGACAGGCGGGCGGGATTGTGCTTACAAGCCAATTGATTGGGGGAACCGTCGGCATGGCGTTGTGCAGCACTATACTAGCGATGACGTCGTCACATGCAGCGGTATTTTGGCTGGCTACCTTCGTGTCTCTGATGGTTCTCATCTACTCCTACTTCGCGATTGATACGCGGGAGCCGGGGCACTAGGCTGCTCAATCTGAGTTGCAAATGAGCTGCATAAAAGCCGCATGAGTTGCTTCACACAAAGGGCTCTTTTTCGAATTTCGCGACTAGCAAGCTGTCTGCCGACTGCATGGCTCCATTCGTCCAGCCCTGGGATACCGACCACGCTTCATTGCAAATGTGAACGCCTGGGACCGGCTCTTGCATGTAGGCGATGATGTCTTTTGGGTTCGCCCCAATTCCCCACAAATGATAGGCAGCGCCCCAAGGTTCGCGGCCCCAATTCTGGTAGGTTGCCGCGACGGGTTCGGGCAAGTCGTCACTCAGATTGTGGGACTTGCGGACTTGGCTCCAAACTTCTTTCACAAGTCGGTCGGAAGCTGGCAGAAGCTTGCGCATTGATGGGGCGATAGGGTCTCCGTCGGGTCCGGTCGCCTGTTCTATCCAGTCAAGCGCACCAAAAGTCGACCCTTCGGATAGAGCCTCCCAATACTCGATCATTTCTCCGTCATGGTAGCTCGCCATCAACAAAGCGTGGCCTGACATATCGTCTACGCCCCAGCGATAAATCTGCCGTGCCGGTAGGTCTGTTATGACGCGACCAACAGACAGGTTTCGGGGCGTCCACCAATCCTGATCAAATGCGAGATGCACTTTGGCTAATGGCACCTTGTGAACACTATTCACTGCGCGTGCAAAACGGGCATTGCCTGAGAACAACTGGGTGTTGATCAGTGTGGGAAAAGCACTCGGAGGAATCGCCAGGATCACACGCGCAGCCGACACTATTGTCTGTCCGGTATCTGTCTGGAAGATCAGATCAAAGCCTGAATCCGGTCGACGCCTGAGATCGATCAGTTTGTGTTTTAGATGAACCTTCCCACCGTTCAACATGCAGGCTGTGGCAACCGCTTTGGGGATTTGTTCAAGACCACCATCCAGTTTGAGGTATTTGGTTTTGTAAGCAAAATCACGTTCGAACCAACTGATCGCGGTTTTGCTGTCCCAATTGGATAAGGGAGAGTTATAGCCCAGCACATCGCGCATGAAATTATAGGTCTCGCGGCTTCGCTGTTGAAGCAAGAGCTCCCACAACCCGGAGTCTCTCAAAGACAGAGCGCCTTCTGCAACCATCTTATTTAGATCGTTAATCACGTGCGTCAGAAGGTCATCTCCACCTGCGATGACCGCTCGTTCCCGTTCATTCAACCTGTAAGGAAGGCCCGTGGCTTCAGAAAGTTCCGAGAAATGCTGACCACGAAGGTAATAGCCCGTGATCGGGTACGCAAAATCCTGCAATTTCTCGCGCCCAACCATTTCATCGACGACTTTGATCGCGTGTTTGTCGGTGTGGCGCAACCGCATTCCGCCGATTTCGGCAGTCTGGGTTTCTAGGTTCGGGAAATGTAGAGAAAGAAGGCGCCCTCCGACCCTGTCCGTCGCTTCAAAAACACCCACGCGTGATCCGTGCGTCTCGCTTAACCGCATCGAACAAAACAGTCCGGCCACGCCTCCGCCCACGATTGCGACGTCCAGATCGGTTGTTCCCGTCTGCGCACGAAGTGCAGGAGACGCCAGCGTAAACGCTCCGGCAGCTCCAACTTGGCTTAGAAAAATTCGACGTGTCGGCATTGCGTCTTCTCAGGTTGATTAAAGGCAAAGAACTGTAAGTTCGCGGTTCGGAAACGCTCAGTTTAATGATTTAATTTTGGCCAGATTGCTGATTCTAGCAACCGGCTTGTCACCCGGCAGGGCCGTCATTGATAGCTAACTTAGTGCTGCCTGTGGTCAACAGATTGAAAAACCGCAAGTGCTCTTGCTGCTGCATGGAAGCGCTAAGTTCATTCGCAACAGACCCGTGCTAGATTGAGACCATCTGAATTTGGGGGGAACCACATGCCGAAGGTCGAGCTGAATGGAGCAACAATCCACTTCGAAGACACAGGAGGTGATGGCGAACCGATCATATTCTCCCACGGCTTATTGTTCAGCGGGGCCATGTTCGAGAGTCAGGTTAAACACTTTAGAAATGGTTTCGCTGCATCACGCGTGATCACAGGGGGCAAGGACAAAGCGGTGTGACCGGTCATGGCTATGACATTGACACACTGACCGCAGATACCGCGGCTCTTATTAAGAGACTTAACACCGTACCCTGTCATTTTGTGGGCCTGAGCATGGGCGGATTTGTTGGAATGAGGTTGGCGGCCGAGGAGCCAGGCCTATTGAAATCGCTTACACTGCTTGAGACCAGCGCTGACCCGGAAGATCCCCAAAATGCCCCGAAGTATCGTATGCTCAACTTTGTGGCGCGCTGGATCGGACTGTGGGCCGTGATAGGAAGGGTTATGCCGATCCTGTTCGGAAACACGTTCCTACATGATCCAGCACGAATGAACGAAAAGGAGAGATGGTCCAGAGCCATTGTGAGCAATGATCGGATCGGGATTACGCGCGCGGTCAAAGGGGTGATTGAACGCAAAGACTGTATGGATCTTCTTGACAAGATCACGATTCCCGTTGGCGTAGGAGTTGGGGACGAAGACGTTGCTACGATTCCAGAGAAGGCTGAACGCATACACCGTGCTATCGAGACCTCAGAGTTGGCCATTTTCAAAGGTGCGGGTCATTCTTCATCGATCGAAACGCCGAAACAGGTATCTGACCTGATCGAGCGCACAACTCAGCGCTCAGGCGATAAAGAAAATAAATTTGTCTAAAGCGTTGAGCGAGAGAAAAGGTCCGGCCAGTTCTGCAGTCTGCACCTAGGACGTGATATCAATATGGTCGGCGTAGCGCATGGTTGGTTCGGTGAGGTTAAACTTCAAAGGCTGGCAAATCCGCGAGCTTCCGCTAATGGCGGGACAGATTCGTCTAAAACGCTTTTTTGCAGTTTTTGCGTCCTGTATTTTGTGACGTTTTTCTGCAGCAATGCCGCTCGGTAGCAATTCGAAGATTTTTTTCCGCACTTGAGATATTGGTCACTAACGAAACCAAACGGGTGCAGCGAATAGCGGCTATCCGGGCTGCGACCGAAGCAATACCACCCGATGGCCAATGTCCGCATTGGCCGACCACAACTGAGCGAAGTGGGGCAGTCAAAGAGACGCCTCGATCGCGCCACCGTCAGTATAAAACCCTCTTTGACCAATGCTGCAAGTTGGGGGAACCTCTGCCAATACGGACCATTTCTTCGGGTCGTCGAGGACGATTGAAGTACCGCACGAGCGCGCGGTACTTGGTTTCGACACATTGTGACAATTACGCTGCTGAAAAGGCCCGAACGCTGCCTCGCGGTTCAAAGACATGTAGGAAAGTATCGGGATGAGGGCGAATGCGGTAGTTGTCCGTCTGATCACCGAAGATCACATTGCCGTCTTCATCAAGTGCAATAACAGTCGCTTTGACAGTATCGATGGGGTAGCCCGGCATACCGGAAGGAGCGCCACCAAAGTCCTCAATACCCAAGATCTTAGCTGCGGCCAGATCGTTGTCTTGGAAAATCTCGAAATGCGTAGGCAGGTCCAAGTCCTTGGCGAGCTTCGTAGAATTCTTGATACCCTGATTTGAGATGAACTTAATCTTCACACCTGTCTTCGCCAGTTGATCAGCCTTTGCTTTAACCTCTTTGAGCTGGTTCATGCAGAATGGCCACCAATAGGCTCGGAAGAACACCAGCAGCGTCTTTTACCCCGCGTAGGTCGCGGATGTCGTGTTGGTATCATCCAAACGTTGCAGCGGCAGTTCGGGCAGCGCTTCACCTTTAACGATGGCGGCGCTTGGCTTGCGGCCATAGTTCGAAAAGATGTGGATGTACCATTGCATGGTGATGGCACCGTAGAGCGCCAGACGTGCGACCAATTTAGGCGGTGGTTGTTGCTGCCAGACTGTCGAGAACAGGAAACAGGTCCGCAGGTTCTGGACGGCGGGTGTAATCGGGGTTCACTTCCGCATAAACAATGGCCAGCCAACGGTACTGCTAACCCAGACCAAGGATGAAAGAGCGTGCAGGCCCACCGCGGAAATCGCCATTTTCCTGACGGAGCTTGTATAGCTGTGCCAGCGAGCATTCGACCAAGCTGGTTGCCATTTGATTAGCGGTTGCTTTGTCCGCATCTGGGGATTTGCAAAGTCTAGTTTGAAATGTCCGGTTTGGGCTGCGAGCAGTCAATCATGCTCATCGCAGAAAATGGCAGCGCCGGGCCCAATTTAACCTATGCTGCGCGATGCCCCAATGTCACCAATGCACAGAAAGTCGACGTTGGCCGCTTTCGAGGTGGCCTAAAGCAGTCCACAGTTACCAATTTTGATGCTACCTGCAGCTGCGTCAGAGTGGCTGTTGTAAGGCCTCCAATTTGAGTAATAGCGGTTCTTGATTGATTAAGACTTGGACCCTATGAGCTTAGGCTACATTCCAGAAAGCCCAGCATTGGTGTTCAATAGAAACTGGCGGAAAATTGGGCTGCTCGCCGCACCAATACCTCGGGCGTTTTCCCCGACATCTGCAGCTTCTACAACTGGGGGAATCAAACCGCGTTTGTCTTGGTTGAGGAGGTAACGCCGAACCCGTGAGACCAACTCTTCCCGTATTTCAGGCGGGAATGCACCATCAATGAAAATCGCCTCAAAGTCGATAACCGCGCAAATGGATAGTGCGGCCTTGGCCAATTCCTGTGCTGTGGTACCGATCCATGGTTCGACGTAGCGAGAAATACTGCTCCAATCTTGCGGCTTCTTCCACAGTATACCTGGTTCGACGCCCGCTTCGATCAGCCGGTCCTCCAGCAGAAACAGCGAGGCAGTGTCGATCAGTTGCTGACTTTCACCCAAAGGGCCCGTTGTTCGCATCGCACCTAATGCACCGGCATTGCCTTGGTTGCCCTCAAATACGGTACCGTTCAACGCGACGCCTCCGCCAATCATTGAGCCGATGAAGAAATAGAAATAGTCTCGATACTCGGACCCGCGGCCATAAAGATGTTCGGCGTGACACGCGGCTGTCGCGTCATTGACGACAAAAACCGGAAGGTCACTGAATTTGGCGACTTCGGAAAAAAAGTTCACGTTTCTCCAGGATCTGAATTTTTGGGCCGCAAGCCCAGACAGGTCGTGCCACTTCCACAGCTCGAACGGTGTTCCGATTCCGATCCCGCATACACGGTCGCGAAGCTTCTGGGGTTCATTGGCCAGAAGCTCTTCCAATCCTTCCTCCAAAAACCCGAATACTGCTTCGGGCAGCGGGTAGTCATAAGTCGTCGAGAGCTGATGGCGCGGCTTACCGGTGAAGTCGATCAAAAGAAGATCGGCGCTGCGGCGACCGATCTTCATTCCCACCGACAGGATGCCTTCGGGATTGAGTTGCATGGGGATCGAAGGTTTCCCTACCTTGCCTCTTAAAGGCGTCCCACGTTTGAGAATCTCGTCCTTTTCGAGCTTACGCAGAATGATCGACACGGTCTGTGGTGACAGGCCTGTCAGCCGTGCAACATCAGCCCCTGCAGCAGGCCCATGCCGTTGTAAAACTGTCAAAATCAGGCGTTCGTTGTGGTCGCGAACACCGCTTTGGCTTACCCCGCCGGTTAGTATTTTCAACGCCTCTCTTTCCATGACACCAAACATAAACACCTTGTTTTCTTATGAAAAGATGTGTGGGTAAATTAATAAATAAACTTTATTTATTTATTGACACAGAGGCTAGAATCACAGTTTCTTGAATAGGACCTTCATTGGAGGATGGAGGTGCGTCCTGGCGTTATTCCGCGCAGGGCAACAACATTTTTCTGGGAGGACAATATGAGAAATCTACTCAAGCTCGCCGCATCCGCGACTGCGCTGACTTTGGCCGCCGCATCCGCACAAGCGGCTGGTGAAACCGTCTGCCTGATCACCAAGACCGACACCAACCCCTTCTTTGTCAAGATGAAGGAGGGCGCGACCGCCAAGGCAGAAGAGCTGGGCATGACGCTCAAGGCGTTTGCTGGCAAGGTTGATGGAGATCATGAAACTCAGGTCCAGGCCATTGAAACCTGCATTCTTGATGGCGCAAAAGGCATTCTGCTGACAGCATCCGATACCAGTTCGATCGTTCCTGCGGTCAAACAGGCGCGGGATGCGGGGCTTTTGGTCATTGCGCTGGACACGCCACTTAGCCCGATTGACTCGGCGGATGCGACATTCGCGACAGACAATTACAAGGCGGGTCTGCTGATCGGTCAATGGGCCAAAGCCAAAATGGGCGATGCCGCAGCCGATGCCAAGATCGCGACTCTGGATCTGAACGTCAGCCAGCCGACAGTCGACGTCCTGCGCAATCAGGGTTTCCTCGACGGGTTCGGCGTGGACCTGGCGGACCCGAACGTCATCGGTGACGAAACTGATGCGCGTCTGGTCGGCAGTGACGTGACCGACGGCAACGAAGAAGGCGGCCGCCGCGCCATGGAAAACCTTCTAGCCAAGGATTCATCCATCAACGTTGTTCACACGATCAATGAACCGGCCGCTGCTGGCGCATATGAGGCGTTGAAATCCATCGGGCGTGAAAACGACGTACTAATCGTTTCGGTCGACGGCGGGTGCCCCGGTGTCCAAAACGTCGAGGCCGGTGTGATCGGTGCAACAAGCCAGCAGTATCCGCTGTTGATGGCCTCGCTTGGTGTTGAGGCCGTGAAGAAATGGGCCGAAGAGGGCGTGAAGCCTGAAAACACACCCGGTAAAGACTTCTATGACACAGGCGTCGCGCTCATCACCGACCAACCGGTTGATGGGGTTGAATCGCTTTCGGTCGCAGAAGGCCTGAATCTCTGCTGGGGCTAAATGCAGCCCATTTAGGTGAGGCGCGCCGCAGCGCCTCATCAATCCTTTCACCAACAAACCGAAACTTCCTGTAAACTAAATTCGTGGACGCGATGCCAGCCACGAAAAGGGGGAGATATGTCTGAAGCAAACCAAAACGCCCAGGAATTCGAAGCTGCCGCCAACGCGTCAGAAACCGTTGCGGAGTTTGAAGATCACCGGCGTGGTGTTCTGGGGAAGTTGCAGCATCTTCTCCACGTCAATCCATCCTTTGTGCCACTGATCGTTTTGGTTGGCGCGATCGTAATTTTCGGCTTGCTGCTGGGGTCCAAATTCTTCTCCCCCTTTGCGATGACGCTGATCCTGCAGCAGGTTCAGATCGTGGGCATCGTGGCCGCAGCGCAAAGCCTTGTCATTCTGACCGCCGGCATCGACTTAAGCGTCGGAGCGATCATGGTGTTTTCATCCGTTATCATGGGTCAATTCACCTTTCGATACGGCATCCCCGTACCTGTTGCGGTCATGTGTGGACTGGCGATGGGAACGCTGATCGGGGCTCTCAACGGCTGGCTGGTCAGCCGCGTCAAGCTGCCGCCCTTTATTGTAACGCTCGGCATGTGGCAGATCGTTCTGGCGACAAACTTCCTGTATTCCGCCAACGAAACAATCCGCAGTCAGGATATCGAGGCCAACGCCCCGTTCCTGCAGTTCTTTGGCACGAAATTCAGCGTTGGTGGCGCGACCTTTACGGTCGGCGTGATATTCATGCTCGTTCTGATTTTCGTGCTGGCTTACGCGCTCAAACACACGGCCTGGGGCCGTCATGTCTATGCGGTGGGGGATGACCCCGAGGCCGCCGAACTATCCGGTGTGAACGTCCACAGAACGCTGATGTCGGTTTACATGTTGTCTGGACTAATCTGTGCCTTTGCAGGCTGGGCCCTGATCGGGCGCATCGGGTCGGTTTCACCTACATCCGGTCAATTGGCCAATATCGAAAGCATCACTGCGGTCGTGATTGGCGGTATCTCACTGTTCGGTGGGCGTGGCTCCATTCTGGGGTCCCTATTTGGGGCACTGATCGTCGGCGTCTTTACTCTGGGTCTCAGGCTTCTGGGAGCGGACGCACAGTGGACCTTCCTGCTTATCGGGCTTCTCATCATCGCAGCGGTCGCAGTCGACCAGTGGATCAGAAAGGTATCGGGCTAATGTCAGACACAACTCCAGTCGTCCAGGGTCGCGGGATCGTAAAGCGCTATGGCCACGTTACCGCCATCGACCATTCCGACTTTGAACTGCGCCAGGGGGAAATCCTGGCGGTGATCGGAGACAACGGCGCAGGCAAATCGTCCATCGTCAAGGCGATCTGCGGGGCAACAATCCCGGATGAGGGCGAGATCCTGATCGAAGGAAAAAAGGTCAATTTCACCTCTCCAATCGACGCCCGGAACATGGGTATCGAGATCGTCTATCAGCAGCTCGCCATGTCTCCTGCCTTATCAATTGCAGACAACATGTTCATGGGGCGCGAGATCCGCAAACAGGGTTTCATGGGCAAATACATGCGTAAACTTGATCGTCCAGCGATGGAGAAGTTCGCCCGTGAAAAACTGACCGAGCTTGGGCTGATGACTGTGCAGTCGATCAATCAGGCGGTTGAAACTCTCTCTGGTGGCCAACGCCAAGGTGTTGCGGTCGCTCGTGCTGCTGCGTTTGCAACCAAGTTTATCATCATGGACGAACCGACGGCTGCTTTGGGCGTAAAGGAAAGCCGCAAGGTACTTGAGCTGATCCAGGACGTGCGGGCGCGTGGTATTCCGATCATTCTGATCAGCCACAACATGCCGCATGTCTTCGAAGTCGCTGATCGCATCCATGTGCATCGGCTGGGCAAACGTCTTTGTACGATTGATCCAAAGGACTATACGATGTCCGACGCGGTGGCCTTCATGACCGGCGCCAAAGAACCCCCAAAAGAGGACGCAGCGTGATCAAACAGGATGCGGAACGGGTTTGCGAGCTGATCTTCTCTCGGAGGCAGGTTGGGGTTCGGGCGATTGTCGCAATCGCCGGCCCCCCTGCATCCGGAAAGTCGACTTTGGCAGAAACCGTCGTGCAATCGCTGAATGCGCAACAAAGCTCTGCGATTCCTTTAGCCACGTTAGTACCCATGGACGGTTATCATTTGGACAATCGCGTGTTGGAAACGCGAGGCTTGCTGTCCCGAAAGGGCGCGCCGGAAACCTTCGATGCAGTTGGGTTCTGCGCTGCAATCAGAGGGCTGCAATCCGCGCAGTATGAGTCCTTTCATCCTAAATTCGACCGCCAAATGGACTTGGCCATAGCGAATGCGATTGCCGTTCACCCGGAAACTCAGACTTTGGTCGTAGAAGGGAACTACCTTTTGATGAATAGCGACCCGTGGAGGACGCTGGCAGATGTTTACGCCGCAACGGTTTTTGTCTGCCCCACATTGGAAGAACTCGAAAACCGGCTACAGCATCGCTGGATCAAGCATAGCTTTGACCCGCAAACCGCGCTGCAACGTGCGAGAACGAACGATCTGCCCAACGCGGAACGCATCATCCGTGATAGCAGGAAAGCGGATCTCACACTGAGCCAGAACTACACCGAATTCGGGATGCGCTACGCGTTCTGAAGCCGTGCTTTGGATACACCCATCCGCCAAAGCAGCTACTCCGGGCGGGTTCAGGTGCAACCAAATCCACCCCATAATCGATGAGGAAAGCTCATGAAATTCTTCGTGGACACCGCAGAAGTAGACGAAATCAAAGACCTCATAGGCTTTGGATTGCTAGATGGTGTCACCACCAATCCAAGCCTGATTGCCAAGTCTGGCCGCGATTTCAAAGAAGTTATCGCCGAAATTTGCACCCTGACAGATACACCCGTGTCGGCAGAGGTTGCAGCCCTGGATACCACGGGGATGATCGCAGAGGGCGAGCACCTGGCGGCAATCGCAGACAACGTCGTTGTCAAACTGCCGCTGACATTGGATGGCCTCAGGGCCTGTGCTCATTTCAAAAGAGAAGGTATCAGAACAAATGTCACACTCTGCTTTTCACCCAATCAGGCTATATTGGCGGCAAAGGCCGGCGCTACCTATGTATCTCCTTTCATTGGCAGATTAGATGACATAAATCTGGACGGAGCTGATCTGATCCGTGATATCCGTAGCATTTACGATAACTATGGCATTGAAACTGAGATCATTGCGGCATCCATCAGAAGCCCCAATCATATTACAAAAGCGGCCTTGGCTGGATCAGATATAGCCACAATCCCCCCATCCGTTATCCGGAGATTGGTCATGCATCCATTGACCGATATCGGCATCGGGAAGTTTCTCAATGACTGGAAATCGACTGGGCAATCGATCCTTTGATGGATTGCCAACTTGACTGGGCAGGAACGACCTGTCCCAACTGATTTACCTCTTGGCGGTACTGCGGCATTTCGAGAAATAAGAACTCAAGGAGAATCTTTCTGCTTTGCCAAGGACGTCGAGCTTTGCGGAAAACCGTCGGAGCTCCTTATTATTGGCGGCATGAACACCGAGACAACAGCAGACCAATCTAAGGCCAATATTAGGGAAATGACTAGAGCCATTGGCGCGGTCGCGGCGAAAGTCCGATTTGGTCTTGGCAGCCGGGAGCTTTCATTTCATAGAGTCATCTTCCCGTGAACGTTCACATCACTCCCTTGCCAATTACTTTTGGCATCACTAGCGAATAACAGATTTAGGTCCGCCGTGTTTGTTGCCTCGGTCACAAAGTGCACAAAACGGACGTTCTGCTGGACAACTTTGGCAGCAGCGGTGTCCGAATTGCGGTCGTTTGTTGCGACTTGCTTGAACGTCTACTTTGCGGGACGGAGCCGACTTTTGCACACGCCGCCCTTGCTGACGCAGAAACCTCTCGCAGGTGCGGCACGCCATTTGTAGCATCGCAGAGGATTCCTCGTTTGCGGTCATTCATCGGCGCAAAATCCCGCAAAGTTCAAACCTCACTTTTGCCGCAAACGGGTCTGAACATCGAGGAGCGGACAAAGTCCGAGTTCGCTGCGGTTGCTCGAACGACAGCTGCTGGCGGGTTGCGACGACAACGCCCTGCTGGTCGGGCGGGAAAGGTACTTGCACTGCGATTACAAGATGCTTTGCTACCCGTCGCGAATGGAGACTAACGTACATCGGTCATCGTTGGGTGAGAATTCCGGTTCTTAAAATGTGGTTCTGGGTGCAACTTTCCTTATTCAAATAGGTGTTTTAGTCGTGCAATCAAACTTGCAAACTCCGCGTCTGAGATGTTTGCGCATTCGCTGGGCCTGGAAATTGTTCCTCTTCAGCAGATTTCCTGAACGCCGAAAGTGCAACTCGGCGGTGGTGTTTTATCTGTTCATATAGTGAATCGAGATCGCCAAAGGCGCGTGCATGGCGCGGGCTTTCGGGTTGCTCTCAGCATATGTCATTTTGAAAAAGATAGATAATGTCTGCACTGGGGCC
Source organism: Ruegeria sp. CE9 (assembly GCF_056537425.1). Classification (NCBI taxonomy): domain Bacteria; kingdom Pseudomonadati; phylum Pseudomonadota; class Alphaproteobacteria; order Rhodobacterales; family Roseobacteraceae; genus Ruegeria; species Ruegeria sp. CE9. The sequence continues at coordinate 351,881 of NZ_JBQFRO010000003.1, forward strand.
CGATCCGAGCGAGGGTGTAATCAGAGATGTGCGGGCGGAAATCTCAGCCATTACTCGGTCACAGATAACTTCAGCCTCTACCGAAAAGGTTCCGGCATCTTCCATTGTGCGGAACGCATTCCAAAGCGCGATAGCCTCGTCTGCTGTTTCACCAGCGGCACGCAGGCCGCCCCGCCAAGTGGATTTGCGAGGAAGTAGGCCAAGATGACACATCACGGGGATATCTTCGCGCGCCAAAAGTTCAACAATGTGCGGCCCTCTTGCCGTGTAGATGCTGTCGGCACCATCCTTCATGGCCGCAAACACACCCTTATTGCTCCACCGCTTACAACGGTTGCAAGCGTCTTTGGGTGCCCACATTCACGATGGTCGTCGGACCACCGCAACCCATTGCAATTGATAAAATAATCTCACTCAGAACACGTCGGTTGTCGACCCTGGGCTTGCCATGGCTCTTCGGAAAGTAAGGCTGGAGAGCTTCATCTGTTCGTAAATCTACCAGAATAGATTGTTTGTGATACACCTCTGAATCTCAGAGTTTCGCAGTATGCGACCGGGACAGCGGCAACAAATTTTTTGGGTACAAAACCTTAGGCAATTTGTGGAAATCGTGTGATTTCGACCGCGTCCTCTCCCAGCTGACGTTGCGACCGCAATGCTACTTTAATTGCAGGATATCCGGAATGCACAGCTTTCGCTGTGCCGGCATTTGATCCGCACCGTCCGAACGCTTGAGCCGTTTTGGCCCTTCCTTTACTTTGACGTTCGGCTTAGTCATAGGGCCTTTTAACGTGACCGGCCACGGGCTGCGCGAAAGCGGCTTACCGATCTTGCGCGGTTGCAGGTTCAGGTCCAAGGCCTTGTCGGCTATGTTAACACCGCCAAAGACGACAACCTGCACCTGATCCGTTTCCAACGTGGTTTGCTTGGTCGTAATGTTGCCGTTGGAAATGCTAAGGGGTGCCCGCATACATACGATTGGCGCCACCTTCTGCTTTTCCTTGGAAAAAACCCAGGGCAAAACGCCCAGCCCCGCCAGATCCAACAACTGCGTTTCGATTGACCCGTCACGCATAGAAACCGTGGCACTGCCACTCATGGTACTGGCAAAGTGTTTGGCGGAATCGGTTCCTCCGGTCACCGAAAAATCCGCATAGATCGTTCCACTTGCACTCTTTTTGAAGTTCAGGTTGTGAAGGATGTCGTCCAACTGCCAACCACCGGCCTTGCCGGAAAGAGTCAGCAGATGCTCCTCATCAGAGAGATCCATCTGCCCGCTCAATTCAAACTGGGCCCCACCATATTCAAATGCCAGCGGACCTGCACGCAACTCATCGTCGTTGAGTGTCAGTTCACTGTGTAAGCTGCTGATACCTTTGGCGCCTTCGATATGCCGAAGGTCAATATCAACATCGACATCAATACCCGACAGAAGAATGGAACGCCCAATGGGTTTCAGCGTCACATCCCTCAATGCGCCGGGTTCATCGGCCTCGCCACTGGCGTCTTCGACATTGTCCTCTAAGCCGCCAAGCTTTCTCAATTGCGCTGCGGCCTGAACGATATCACGAAGTTGATTGATCTTAATCAGGTCACTTTCAATCGTGCCCCGCAGCACAGGATCGCTTGTCGCATCATCAAGATCGGCCTTTATGAGCAGTACGGACTCGGCGAGTTCGACATTGGCGTTTGCATTCCAATCGGTGCCTTCACTCTCCAAATTGATCCCAAAGCGCGCCCGCCCCGTTTCAACTGGGTCCAGCGACAATGCGGCCATCAGTTCTGCACCGGACGGAACGTCAACATCTATTGCCAGATTCAGGTTTTCGAAATTGAGGACATTCTCGACCGTGCCGTGCACCTCAAGGGACCAGACATCCGTTTCGCTCGTCTTGCCATCAAGGTTGGTCAGTGAAAGTTGATTGATGTCCCCGTTCAAATGAAAGTCGCCCGAAAACCGACCAAGCTGATCGTCTGGCCCCATGAGTTCGGGGGAGATCAAGCTGCTAGCTGGAATATCCATCAGACCTTCAGCTGATACGCCTTGCAATTGCAGCGCGTCATCAACTGATCCATTCAGAATGACAAATGGATCAGCCGGGTTCCCGATCCGCAGATTAATGTTTCCGACCCGCAAAGCACCGTCCGCCGTTCTGGAAAGTTCCGAAAACTTGACCGGCGGTGGCCCTTCACCAGCAGTGTCCAGTGTGAACCCGTTGGTTTTTATGACCATTTGCCGTTGAGGCACCTGCCCCGGCACGCTGTCCATAACCATATCAACCGCAATTAGCTTGAGGTCATAGCGAGATGCCGCAGGGGCCGGTTCCGCATCTTCGGGGTAAACTCGAATACGGGTTGTCAGCGACACATCTGCGGGGTTCCCCAACTCTCCGATTTGGCCCGTCAGCGAAAGGCTTTGCCCGCCATCCAATTCAGCCCATACACTCAGATCTTCGATCCGGGCTATACCATCAGCCGATTTGAAGGTTGCCGCCACATTGCCCGACCCTTCCAAAACGCGATCAAGTTTCAGTACGTCCAGAAGCTGTCCAAGTTCTGCAATCTCTACAGTCACCTTGGCCTGCAACCCGTTCTCTTGGGGGATCTGTTCAGCCGTAATCGATATCTGTTCGAAGTCCATCATCATCTGAAACGGGTCTTCCGCGGGGAATGTCCCGTTCAGATCAAAAGGCTCGCCATTTAGCGAACCGGTCCCAACGGCAGACGCGGTGTTCGTTTCCTCATCACGCGCCAGAACCAGATCCTTAAGCTGAAGATCCAGATCAAGTCCGTTCAGGCCGTTCTGGTACAGAATGGTGACGTCGGTCAGGTCAACTCGACGATCCGCCAGAATTCCGCCGAAAGAGGGATTCTTAGAATTCTCAGGCTTTTCGGTTTCCACCGTAGAAAGCGACTGCCAGTTCTCATTTCCGTCTTTGTCGGTGATCAGGTTCAGGTGAAAACCCGATATGGCAAGGTTGCTGAGCGACAGCTTGCTGTTCCAAAGATCGCGGGCAGAGATTTCGAACTCAATCGCGTCGATGGCCGCCAAATTCATGTCAGTCCCAGACGAACCGGGAAGCACCAGCCCCGCCGCCGAGACCTGCAGTTTCCGACCAAGACCCAAACGCACCTCGCCCTCAATCAAGACATCCTGACCAATTTTTTCAGAGATCAGGTTTTCAACGAAACCGGTCCTAAGCGAAGAAAACAAAGCCGAGGACAGGAACAGCCAAGCCGCCAAAACAGCAACAAACGCGATCGCGCAGCAAGTCAAAACGCCTTTGAAAATCAAACGCACGTTCTACTCCTTTGGTTTCGAAACACTGTGTGGCCAGGCCAATTCCAATTGCGACACTTGAATACGCGGCTCTGCGGATGTCCTGAGCACTGGGTGCGCCTGAAAGATAAGCTGCCAATTTCCAGTGACTTAATCAAACAGTAATCAACTTCGGCCGGTGTGAACAGTTGCCCTGTCGTGATGCCGGGCAGCACAGTACCAAAAACCGGAAACACCCGTCCTTTTGGGATTTTTGAAAACGAACAGTCATTTTACCGTGATCTTTCTGACGGTTCTGACGGCCAACCCGTCCCGGTTTCTCATATCATCAAACTAATGATATATACGATTTCTAATATATATGAGGAATCAATGAACTCACTGAAAAGAATTACACGGGGCATGGGTGTCGCCTTTCGGGACGGCCGGGTCAAAAGCCTGCTCGCTTTCACGCTCGGAATGATCCTCTGGGCATCCGTTTTCTACCACTATGTTGAAGGCTGGAGCTGGCTGGATTCCATCTATTTTTCTGTCGTGACAATCTCGACCGTAGGGTTTGGTGATTTTTCCCCTCAGACTGCAGCGGGGAAGATCTTTACGATGGTCTACATCATCGTGGGTCTGGGTATCTTTGTGGCCGCAGCGACCACAATCGCAAACACGATCCTGTCTCAGGGCGACGAATAGTCACCGACGAAAACACCAAAGCACTCACGTGCAGCGAGATCGCCATAAGGTTGAGTTCTAAATGACTAGGCTGATCACCGTCCAAGACGACGCAAGGGTCCAAACGAAGACCAAAGCCCGGAATACACAAAATATATTCATATTAGGATTTTTGAGTGTATTGTTAATAAAGTAACGGAGGGATGGAATGGAAAAGACACAGGACGCCAAGATCGTCGACCTCGCAATACGTTTGCTCTTTCTCGGGTTATTCCTTTACAGCGCATTGGTAATGGTCGCCCCCCTGGCAAGTGTGGTGATCTGGGCCACAATCCTTTGTGTGGCGCTTTATCCGGTATTCGATTGGCTTCAATCCAAGCTGGGCGGGCGAAAGTCGCTTGCCGCAACGATCTTAGTTTTGCTGGGCCTTGTGCTGACCTTGGGGCCAATTGCCACTGCAGTGTCGGGGGCTGCTGAACTTGGGTCCGAGTTTGCCGAACAGGCTGACAGCGGCGAATTGGAAATTCCACCTGCCCCGGACCGCATCAAGGACTTGCCCTTGGTCGGAGAAAGAATTGCCGAAGTATGGGGATTGTTTGAAAGGAATCTGGATGGTGCGCTTGCAAAATACGGGGCGCAGATTCTTGAGATCACCAAGTCGTTATTCGGAAAGGTTCTGGGCATCGGAATCGGGTTATTGGGTCTTGCCCTTTCGGTGTTGATCATGGGGGGCTTGTTCAGCCCCGGCCCGACGCTAGTGCAAGGTCTTCAGCGCTTTGCCAACCGTGTATTCGCGCCGCGAGGCGGCGAATTCGTGATGCTGGCAGGTGCGACGATCCGGAATGTGACCAAAGGTGTCATCGGTGTAGCGGCCATTCAAGCCGTGGTTGTCTGGATATTGCTGGCACTGTTCGGGATTTCATCTGCTGCGACACTGGCATTCATCTGCCTGATCCTCTCGATCATCCAGATCGGGCCGGGATTGGTTCTGTTACCGGTCATTATCTACGCATGGAGTTCGATGTCAGGCGGTGCGGCCCTGGCATTCACCATTCTAGCCATTCCCACAACGATAATGGACAGCTTCCTGCGGCCCGTCTTCATCTCAAAAGGCCTCGAAACGCCAATGCTGGTGATCTTGATCGGCGTTCTCGGCGGTATGATGGCCTATGGATTGATCGGCATTTTCATGGGACCGGTTCTGTTTGCCGTTTTCTACGAACTGTTCAAGGTTTGGATCGATGCCACGCCGGGAGGCAATGACGCTGAGGACGGAGCGGCGCAATGAGGAAAACAATATGGACTACTCTGGCAGTCATTTTGGTTCTTCTCGTCTGGTATCTGGTTGCTGATCGAAAAACACCATTTACGGGAAATGCCAGGGTCAAGGCCGTGGCAACCCAGATCGTCCCGCAAGTCACCGGAACGGTGATCGAGGTTTTGGTCGAAAATGGTCAGGTCGTCTCGGCCGGTGATGTACTGGTTCGGATCGACCCCAGGCCATACGAAATTGACCGCGACAAAGCCGAAGCGGACCTGGAAGCAGCAACACAAGAGGTTGGCGCTTCGTCAGCAGAGGTCAGCGCGGCACAGGCCAAACTGGCACGGGCGCAGAGTGATCTGGACACCATGCGCATACAGACAGAACGCGTTTTTGCGCTTGAAAAGAAAGGGCTGATTGCCGTCTCAAAAGCAGATGACGCGCGGGGTCAACTGGCGGAATCCGAGGCAAATTTTGAAAACGCCAAAGCAGATCTGGAAAAAGCCAAGCAGAGGCTGGGCGACGAGGGAATTGAAAACCCGAAGATTCAACGCGCGTTGGCAGCATTGGCGGATGCAGAGCTTAACCTTGAATGGACGGAACTGCGCGCCCCGGCAACGGGCGTGATCTCTAACCTGCTGATCGCACCCGGAACTTATGCCCGGTCCGGGCAGGACCTGCTGACCTTCTTGGATGCGACGGATGTCTGGATCGAGGCGTATTTCACCGAAAACAACCTGGGCCGGGCGTCGGTTGGGTCTCCTGTGGATGTGGTGCTGGACATGCATCCCGGCAAAATTGTTCCTGGCGTCATCGAAAGCTTTAGCGCAGCTGTTTCCCTAAGCGGCGGCGACACACCCGGCCAATTGGCCAGCCCACCAAGCACCAAAGGATTTCTGCGCGAACCCGAGCGTTTCCCGGTCCGTATCGTGCTGCCGGGTTACGAGGCCGGAAGCACCGAGGATGATCTGCGCTTTCAGCTCAACGGGCAAGCCGACGTGATCATGTACCTCAGCGACAGTTCTCTGCTGAACGCGGTAGGCCGCGCCTACATTCGCGTGGTTTCGATTCTGTCCTATGCGTACTGAGGATCGGCGCGCAGTACACAGGCTTGCGCTGGGTGTAACTGGCGTTTTCGGGCTAGGGCTGTTTCTGGGGTGGCCTCTGGCCGTTGTCGGAGCAGTGTTCACGGCCCTGTTTCTTCAGGCCCCAGCCGCATTACCACTGGCAGCCTTCGCGAAGCTGTTTGTGTTCTCGATTGGGTTGATGTTCATTTCCTTCCTGCTGTCATCTACCTTCGCGCCCTATCCTGTGGTTTTCCTCATTCTGGTGGCCATTGGGATTATCCTGTCGTTCATTTGGTCGGTATCCGGCGCAGGTGTTCTGCCCGGAGTCATCGCCCTGATGGGGGCATTGATGATCCCGAACCTTGCGCTGCAATCGCAGGATTTGGCCTTGGTGCTAGTATTCTGGATACCACTGAACCTGCTGTTTGCAGGGTTCGTTTCGACACTGATGTTTGTGGTGATACCAGCCGCACCCCTGACAGCTGCCGAGAAAAAAGCAGCATCGCCACCAGACTTTGACCCGCACCGCCGGATTGTCAGAATGTCACTTGTCACGGTTCCCTTTGCTTTGGCGTTTTTCGTGTCCGGCGCATCGGCGTTGCTGGTTCTGTTCTTTGTGGCACTTCTCAGCCAGCAGCTGGCGGCGATGCCTGCAGCGGGCAAAACCGTGGCCAAGGCTATGCTGACGGCAAACCTACTGGGTGCGGCAGTGTCGATCGTTTGCTACGAAATCAACGTCATTGCCCCGATTATTCTGACGCCAATTCTGCTGTGCTTTTTCTTTTGCATAACGCTTGGAGCACTCGGAAAATCTCAGGCTTCGCTCGCTGCGGCGGCCGGCTCGGCCCTGACGACGATGCTGATTGTCTATGGTGGATCGATTTCTCCGTTTTCGGATGAGGCCGACGTCAAAAGCATCACGCGCGTTCTGCAAGTCGCCAGTGCTGCGATTTTCGTGATCGTTGCTTATGTCGTGGTGGATGAGTTCTGGCCGGAAAAGAAACGGAATACGTCGACAAGCACCTGACAGAGAGTGCTGTCAGACTAATTCGAACACGTCTCGGTTTGCTGCGGAAACCGCGAACCTATCCCGAACAAAGTTGACGCCACTCGCTAAAAACGACGGCGCGGGTCAACTTAAAGGTGTCACGACTGGCTAGCGATCTTTCCTGATTGAACTGGTTGTAGACAGAGGAATGGACGCATGCGAATTTCTGCAAACTTCGCATGCGCCTGAAACGCTGCATCGCGCGTTCGCGTCGTCGAAACGGTAGGTGCGTATTCTCGACGCAGTTGTTTAGCCACCTTCTCGTCCTTTGTTTTTCGAGCGCGCTAATTTCTCTGATCGCAGACTTGTAAGAAGCGAAGTGATCTGTGACGATCTCTTCGGCGCAACCGCGCCGCTTCATCAATTTCTTGAGGAATTTCAGTGCTGCAGCTTTGTTTCGGCGTTTGGTGACAACGGCTTCCAGCACCTCACCTTCGTGATCAGCGGCCCGCCAAAGATAATGCCGTTTGCCATTGACCTTCACGAAAACCTCGTCCACGTGCCACTTCCATTTGGAGTATGCTCTCAATTGCTGAACACGCTTGCGTCTGATCTCAGCAGCAAACACCGGGGTAAACCTGTTCCACCAATATCGGACAGTTTCGCAGCTCACGTCGTTGCCTAACTCGTGCAGCATATCTTCAACATTCCGAAGCGAGAGTGGGAAACGGATGTAAAGCATCACCGCAAGGCGGATGATCTCTAGGCTGGTTTTGAAGTACTTGAATGAGGCAGAGCTGGTCCTGGACAAAAGCTACGCGACACCCCTGCCCCGCTCAACCAAAGTTCTTCTGACAAGACCTTTCAGGGCTCAACGAGGATGCATCGAAGTCGATGAATACGAGCTTATTCGCATAGACTATTTTCCCATGCTCATCGAGCCCGACACCGATACCAAGAGCGCGATGTTTGCCGAAAAAATGCTTCTTCTTCCAGCGTCGGCCGGCTGATTGAGTTCAACAGGTCTTCCAGGTCATCCTGAGACATGATCTTTCAGTTGCAGTTTGGGCTCGGAGCCACAGGTTCCGGTTTTCGTCAAGTGTTATGGTTGGATCTAAGGTTGCGGAAAGGTAACTTATCAATTGTGGGAATATCGAAATGACAGTGTGGGAAATCGCCTTCAATATTGCGGCCGTGGGAGCGACAAGCGTTCTTCTTCTTCATCTATGGCAGCTACTAAAAACTTGCGAGCGGGATCATTCAAACGACGCTGAACTCGTGAAACAGTTTAGGGACACCGCGCCATATGACATTCTCGAAGATCTTTTATCGAACAAGGAATAAACAACCAGGCTGACACTTACCACCTCCTGCAACATACTGTGCCAAAGCACTGGTGAATGCCGATTTGACGTGGCGCTCGCTATTTAAGCTTATTGATTTGGCACCATGAACTAAAATCCAGCAATTTTTTGTTTTTGACCGGTGGCGAGGAAACACCTCCCATCTGTCTTTTTACGGCACGAAAATCTCGAGTTCGAGTCCCAGTTTGTCGCCAATTAGATCGCAGTACTTGGATCATGCTCCGTCAATCGCGCCCAGAACCTTTGCCTGCCGGTCACGCAACCTTGCCCAACTGGCATAACATTACATGTCGTGATCCAGAGCATGTGCGCCGGATAAGCAAAAAAATACGATGGTTTTCCGCAGAATTTGGATAGACATGTTCAATGAAGAGGTTTGCCTCAGGTTTTCTTTCTGTCTTTCTTTCAGCCAAAGCCAATTGATGTCGGACCGTGACTAACCTTCGGTTTGCCATGGCAACCTTTGCAACACTAAGACGGGTATTTGCTCGAGCATGGATGTGCATTGACACAATAAACTGGGCGCGTCTGAACGCGCCCAGTTTCGTCAAGTCGCGACGTGAGATGCCTCTTTGTCCGGCGAGTATATGTCCAAGATGTTCCAGTGTCCGGTCGTTGGTGTTGGGTTGTTGATCATTGGCACATCGAGCACGGTTGGCTTGCCACTGGCGATTGCCGCTTCCAATGCGGGCAACAGTTCGTCGGCAGCGCTGAGTCTGTGCCCTTCCGCGCCGTAGGCTCGCGCTATGTCGGCATAGCCCGGTCCGTTTGCGGGTGCTGCGGCTGATCCGGGGAACGTGGTTCCATAGGTCAGACCATAGTGCGCTTTTTGAAGGCCGGCGATCGTTCCGAAGGCGTTGTTGTTCATAACCAGCCAGATGATGCCCAGATTAAGCTCGACCGCTGTCGCCAGCATTGACGGGTTTTGACCAAACCCGCCATCGCCAACGAGGCTAAGCACCACGCGATCCGGGGCTGCCAGTTTCGCGCCGATCGCGCCCGGAGGGCCAAAACCCATCGTCGCGAACCCGCCCGGCGTCAGTATTGAACCGGGTGTCAGGATATCGAATTGCTGTCCGACACCATTCTTGTTCCACCCAACGTCCGTGGTGATGATGGCATCCTCAGGCAGTGCCTTGCGGGTATCTGCCAGGATACGCTCGGGCATCATCGGAAAGGCCGATGAAGTCGCCATTTCCACGTTGCGCTCTTTAAAGTTGGTCCGGAATTCAGCAATTTTCTGTTCAAGCGCGGGGCGTTTGAAACCGCCCGGATACATCTCACGGGCAACCCGGTTGAGGACGCGCAACGCGGCCTTGGCATCCGCAACGACCCCGATCTCGGTGGGATAATTCCGGCCGATCTCCTGCGGTTCGATGTCGATATGAATGACCTTGGAACCGGGAATATTGAACGTGTAGCCGGGATACCAACTGGAGCAATCGGCCTCTTTGAACCTTGTACCGACAGCAAAGATATAGTCCGCGTTCAGGCAAGATTGGTTGACCAATTCGGTGCCCCAGAACCCGGTCATTCCCAGCACAAGCGGGTGGTCATCCCGCAGAGCGCCTTTGCCCATCAGTGAATGCGCAACGGGCAGCCCCATATGTTCGACGAATTCGCGCAATTCCTCACTAGCTTGGGCCAGAAGGATACCCCCGCCGACATAAGCAACCGGGTTTACGGCCTGCGCCAGTGCTTCAATGATTTCACGCGCGGTCTCGTCGTCAATCGACGGTTTCTTGAGCGCGCGCGTGTTGTCGCGGATACGGTCGAAACTGTCCGAGGGGATCACCTCAGAGAAGATATCCATGGGCACGTTGACCAACACCGGTCCGGGCTGGCCGCTTTCGGCAAGATGGAATGCTTTCTCCAGGATTTCGGCCATCAAGTCTGCCCGGTCCACCCGCCATGCACGTTTGACAAAGGGGCGATAGATCTCCCACTGGGCAGCGTCAGCGTGCAGGTTCACCTCCTGATGCGGATGCTTGCCGTAGTAATGCGTGGGAATGTCACCTGCGATCACGACCATGGGGATACAGTCCAGCGCCGCGTTGGCGACCCCAGTGGCGCAGTTTGTCAAACCTGGGGAGAGGTGAGACAAGACCACCGAGGCCTTGCCAGTCACGCGGGCATATGCATCCGCCGCGTGGCTGGCGATTTGTTCGTGTCGTACTGTGACGAAATCGATGGGACTTTCCGCCAGCGCAGCCAGAACCGCAATGTTCGTGTGCCCGCACAGGCCGAAAACGTGCTTGACCTCACGGCGTTCGAGAAAGTCAACGATATGTTCGGCAACGGTTTTGCCGTCCAGTTTCGCTCCGTCCATCACGCGACCTCCTGCCCGTAGAATTCACCGAACAGCTCCGGTTCCGAGGGACGATCCTCGGGGATCGGACGGCTGACCCAAGTGTAATTCATCATATGTTTCATGGTGACGTTTTCGTTGGTGATGTTGCCGCCCCAGATGCCGCAGCCCAGGCTGCTGGTCATTGGCATGCCATTGGTCCAGGCACCCGCGTTGGCCTTGGATTGAGGCTGTCGAACCATCATGCGGCTGACCGGAGCCAGACGCGCAAGCCGATCGATATGATCGTCGTTATGGCTATAGATCCCACAGGAATGACCCTTGCCTCCGGTGCTGTAGATCTGGCTGACCGTTTCCAGCGCGTCATCGAACGTGTCGAAGTGATAAAGCGCCATCAGCGTGGTCAGTTTCTCCTTGGAGAACTTGTGCTGCGGCCCGATTTGTCCCTGGTTTTCAACCATCAGAAACTTGCGATCTTCGGGGATGCTAAATCCGGCGACCTTGGCCGTTTGCTGCGGCGGACAGGCAATGGTCGGGAAGGTGCGGATGCCCTTTTCGTCCCACATGGCCGCTTCGAGCATGGCCTTCTCATCGTCCGAGCACAGGTACCCGCCTTCGGCTTCAAGAGCATTGACCATATCGTCGTAAACCGAGCGCTGGATGATAATGTTGCCGTCGGCGGAGCAACCGGACCCAAAATCAGAAGTCTTTGAAATACGCGTATTCTGCGCGGCGATGTCCAGATCTGCGGTCTCATCAATGACGATGGAAGAATTACCCGCGCCAACGCCGTAAGCCGGACGACCCGAACTGTAGGCCGCTTTGACCATGGGCTTGCCACCCGTCGCCAGCGTCAGATCACAGATTTCCATGAGATGCTGGGTGAGCGGGATCGACGGTTTGCGAATTGATTGAAACAGATCTTCGGGCGCACCGGCGGCACGGCAGGCTGCACGCATGACCTCGACCATTTCATAAGTCGTGTGAGCGGTGCGTGGATGCGGGCTGAAGATGACTGCATTCCGGGCGTTTGCGGCGGAAACACCGGTCACCGGTGGTGTCATCGCAGGATTGGTCATCGGGATCAGGGATGCGATGACGCCAGCAGGCTTGGCATATTTCACCAGTCCTTTTTCCTCATCCACCTCGACGATACCGGTCGATGGCATGCGCAAGACATCACGCAGCACCATGTGAATCTTGAACCGCTTTGCCGGACGTCCCGCACGATCTCCGATACCGCTTTCGTCCACGCCTTGCTGGGCCAGACGCGTGAAGGTTTTCTCGTTTCCTGCGTACCACGCAATGGCCTGAGACAGGCGGTCCAGTCTGTCCTGATCCCAATCTTCGATCTCGGCCATGGCAGCGCGGGCGCGTGCCAGCATATCGGCCGCCATATTGCGGTCGTTTTCAGTGAGCTCTTTGCCCATGATAATCCTCTTGGTGTTTTGGAATTGCTGCATCGGGCATACGGCGCTGTGACCGCGCCTCGCCGAATGTTCGCTTGGCGTGGCTGAGACAGCGACGCGCGTGTTCTTCATACCCCAACTCGGCAACGCGACTTTGGTTGGGCAGTTCGATGGAATAGTCGACGGGCGGCATCCGTTCGATGATGCCGGTGAAGTCAATCCAGCCTTCGCCGGGATAGAGCCGCGCATCGCGGGCCAGTTGGATCATGCCTTCACGCGTATCGGCGATGCCGGGCAGGCAATCAGAGATATGCAGGAAGTGGAACAGGTCAGAGGGGACGTGCAAAAGCTCTCCGAGATCAACGCGACTGAGGTGCAGATAAAGCGTATCGACCAGAATACCGCCATTCGGTTGATCAGAGGCGCGGACAATATCCAGGGCCTCATCCAGAGTGCGCAAGCGAGAGAAGCTTGGGAATTCCAAGTCCACTGTTAGCCCGTAGGGCGCGGCCAGTTCGCAGGTCTCAGAATAGACGTCGATCAGAAAGTCACGATCGTCGCGGGTGTTGGTCCACGCGCTCATGATCATGCGTTTAGCGCCCAATTCCCCACCGATCTCAAGAGAAGGCTCAAAACTGCGCGGATCGACATCTTCGGTGATGCGCGCAAGCTCGACATCGAGGACTTTCAAGCCGGTGGTAGTGAGAGCCGTTTTGGTGGCCTGCACCTGAGCCTTATCGATTGGGGATTGAGTGAATTCACCGGGCACATGCATCGGAATGAAGCGGGGGCTGACGGCATCGTAACCGGCCCGCGCGGCGATATAGACCAGCTCGGGCGGCGTACAGCCGATCAGCGTCAGATGCGCCAAGGAATAGAGAGAGGGGCTTGCGCCAGCCTCTTCGGGTTTCACCATGAACGACAGCTCCACGTGTCTGCGAATCTCTATTTCATCACACGTAGATAAAAATATCTGATATTTTTAAAAATATCAACTTTTAATAGTTAGCCGGAAATGAAAGCGCCCAGGCAACGGCCCGGGCGTGTTTTTCAATCGTGATGGCGGAGCCTTAGAGAGTGACCCAGTCACCTCCAGACTGGTGAGAGCGCACGGAGGCATCAATGAATCGGACACCGTCTGCGCCTTGATTGACACTGGGATAGGTCAGCCAATCGGCCGGAACGGTAACGCCATCCCGACGAGCGGCGATGGCCATGGCAAATTCCGCATAGAGATTGGCCCAGGCTTCGATAATCCCTTCGGGGAAGCCCCGCGCGGTCCGGATCAGACGTTCCGCGCCGGGGCCAATACCGTGCCCGTGACCTCGGCTGATGATACGATCTGGCTCACCAAACCGATTGAACTTCAGCTGTTCCGAATTCTCTAGGTCCCACTCGAGGCCTCCTTCGCTCCCGAATATACGTAACCGCAACCCTCCCCGATTTCCGGGGGCAAGGCGCGTCGCCATGAGGGTGCCCGGAACCTCATTTTGATAGCGGGTGAACATGAATGCTGTGTCTTCCAAAGGCTTTGGCGCGCCGCAGACATGAAACTCGGCCCGTAGGTTGGTCAAGGGCAGGCCCGAGACAAAACTGGTGAGATGCGCTGCATGGGTTCCGATATCGCCGACACAGCTGGTCGGACCAGAAATCTTTGGGTCCAGCCGCCATTTGACATGGGGCGCATCAGCAACATCATCGGGCGTCATCCAGTCTTGCATGAACTCGACGTGGATTTGGTTGATTTTACCGATGCCGCCTTCCGCCACGATTTGTTTGGCCTGACGGATTACTGGAAAACACGACATCGCATAGCCGACAACAAAGACCTGACCCGTGCGTGCGGTAATCTCCTCAAGCCTCTCGGCTTCGGCGACTTCGTTGGTCAGGGGCTTGTCACACAGCACATCAATGCCTGCTTCTAGAAACGCTTTGGCCGCATCGAAATGAACGTGGTTCGGGGTGGTGATCATTACGGCATCTACGCCGTCCGGGCGCGCCGCCTCGGCCTGTGCCATCTCGTCGAATGACGCATAGCATCTGTCTGCTGGCAGATACCACTCGGCCCCCCGCGCCTTGCTTCGCGCGGCGTCAGAACTGAGCGCTCCTGCGACGACCTCCAACCGGTCGGTCATCCGCGCGGCCGTTGCCTGCGTGACAGAGATACGTCCGCCGCCAACAACGCCCAGCCGCAAACGGCGAGACAACCGGGGGAAAGGTCCGTCAAAGTTCAGGTCTTCGGGTAAAAGTCTCTCAGCCATTCTGAACCTCCATATCCGGGACCCGTGCGCCTTCCGGCAGCATTTCCACCGCCATGAAAATGCTGGGGGTAATCGTCTCGTACTGATGCCAGGGATAGTTGCCTTCAGCGTCATACATCGGTTTGTGTGTCGTGCCCGGCGCCATGAATTCTTCGAGATAAAGCGTCTCAACGTCCCGTTCTCGACATTGCTGCATTTTGCCAAAGCCAACGATTTGCGTATGCACCTCGCGAAACCCCGGCACCGGGCAGAACGGATGATCCTTATGCAATCCGACATTCAGCGGAACCAAGCCCGAGTGGTACATGGTCAGCCCAACATTGCCCACGAAGACCTTTGGCGACATGTAGTGGCTTACACCGCGCAGACGCTCCTCTTGGCGAACATCAAAAGCAGATGGCCAAGTATCTTTCACCCATGCGAACAGCTCGTTTTCATCGGCATGCGCATCGAAACCGTAGACAATAACTGCGCGTTCCACGCCGCCAACCGTGCTGTCTTGCACGATCACGGAAGAAAGCGGTGCAACGGTCTGATCCTCGACAGAGAGATTTCGCCCCCCAAGGTTAAGGACGATGGCGCGACCCTCGACAGATATTCTGTCTTCATTGGCGATGTGCTGGACACGAAAGAATGGCTGGGCAAAGTCGAGTGTCTCAATCGGCATGGACCAACTCCTTCCTCTCATCCTGTAAGAAATTGAACGGCAGAGGCACCGGCGCCTCGCAACGGCTTTCTATCGTCTGGTAGGCACCGAATTTCGGCGCCCGCTCGATTGCGTCCATGACCTCGAAAACATGGTAGGCAAGCGCTCCACTTGCACGGGGTTGGCGTCCTTCTTGTGCCGCCAGAGCCAAATCCAAAAGGCCGAGCCCGCGGCTGTCCTCATTGAACCCGTGTTTGTTTTCGACCACCTGCCAGCCTTCACGACCGGTTGGACGAGGCTGATGAGACCAGCGCGAGGTATCTCGCGTTTTCAGCCAGACATCCCCCTGAAAGATATTGGCCCCATGAACCGGGTCAGGGTCAGGGATGCTGATGGTTCCGTTCTCACCGTAGATCTCGAACCGCGGAGTTTCGCTATCCCAGACATCAAAGCTCATGGTCATCGACCCGATGGCACCGGATGAGAACTGCAACAGGCTTAGGGAGTGCGTGTCGACCTCGACATCCATCCATTCGCCGTTGCGAGGACCGTTTTCGATCATCCTTTTGTCGAACGTGCGCCGAGCCATTCCGGCGACCCGGTCAATTTGCCCAAGGCAAAAAATCATGGCGGTCAGGTAATAGGGGCCAAGATCCAGCAAGGGCCCGCCACCGGCCTGGTAGTAGAAATCCGGGTTGGGATGGTGGCGCTCCGTCCCGTGGGTCCCGACATGGGCAAAAACCCCTGTCGGTTTGCCAATGGCACCCTCGTCGATCAAGCGCCGAACGGTCTGCCAGCGACCGCCCAGAAATGTGTCAGGAGCGCAACCGACCAGTAGCCCCTTTTCAGAGGCCATGTGCAGGATCGCCTTACCATCCGTTCGATTCATAACCAGCGGCTTCTCGGAATAGACGTGCTTGCCCGCCTCTAACGCGCGCAAACTGATTTCCGCATGCGCCGCCGGAATTGTCAGGTTCAGAATGCAGTCAATCGTCGGATCGTCAAACACTTCATCTGGAGTGCAGGCCTTGGCGACACCGTATTGATCCGCTTTGGCGCGGCTTTCCGAAGGATCAAGACTTGCACAAGCCACGACCTCGACGCTCGAAAATTTGGATAGTGTTTTTAGATAGATATCGCTGATACGACCACAGCCGATAAGGCCGACCCGGAAGGATTTCGATGTCTCACGTGTCATCATTCCTGTCTTTGTAGAGGGGTAAATAATTCGGGGGCATGGGCCCTTTGTTCCGACCGCCCTGCCCCATCTGCTCCCAGGCGTGGGCGAGTATTCCGACTGAGCGGGACAGGCAGAACAGCCCTCGCGACAAGGGCGCAGGAAAGCCAAGTTCGCAGAAGATCACAGCCGTCGCGCCGTCGATATTCATGGCAATTGGACGACCGCCGCGTTGGCGGCCGAGTTCAGCCTGCACCTCTTCTCCGATATCGGCAAACCGGCCAGAAACTGTGCCTTCTGCCGCCGCATCTCGAACAAGTTGCATCAGCCGGGGTGCGCGTGGGTCGACGGGCTTGTGGAACCTGTGACCAAAGCCCGAGACGATCTTGCCATAGGTCTCGCGCCAGCTATCCAGACCGTCCCTCACAGCGTCGGTCAACGATGCTCCGCAATCCATGCGAACCGCGATATCATAGTATAGCTCTGCACACTGCTCTCCTGCCCCGCCATGCACATCGCCCAGCATGTTCACCGCAGTCGCCATCGCATTATTGAGACCGACCCCGCAGGTGGCGGCCATACGCGCGGCCGCGATCGAAGGGGCCTGTGGGCCGTGATCCACGCCTGCGACCAAGGCGGCCTCGAACAGGCGCGCTTGCGCGTCGCTGGGCAGATCGCCCCGCACCATCAGCCATATCATCTGCGGGAAAGAAACGTTCCCGATCAGGTCCTCTATGGCGTTGCCGCGAAAAGCGATCTGTCCGGGTTTCATGTCGATGATGGAGGTACGCCACCATTGGCGAACCGCGCGCTCATCGCTCGTCATCTGCGCGGTCATTGCGTTCGCACCTCTTTCACCGACTGTGTTTTGCTTTGCGCAGCAAGGCGAATGGGCGCGTTACGCGCACCGTAACCGGCATAGCCCATGCGGCGTTCAACAATTTCGAAGAAGAAGCCGTTAAAGATCGGGCGGCTGTATATCTGAAAATACTCGGCACCCGCTGCCCGGTCGTAAAGGATGTTGCCACGGCGCATTTTGGCGATCAGATCGTCATCCAATCCGAAAGTCGCTTGCAGATCAGCGTAGTAGTTTTCCGGGATCGTCAGGCTGGGAAAGCCGAACTTGCGCAACTGGGCTGAGGTTTCAAATATGTCGTCTGACTGAAAGGCGATGTGCTGAACGCCCGCTCCGAAACCATCTTCAAGGAATGACGCCGCCAGTGTTCGGCGCCCAACAGCCCCGTTCAGGTTCAGACGCACTTCGCCTTCGGGGCTTTCGATGGCTTGGCTTTGCACGACGCCGGACGGGTCGGCGACGTTCACGATAGGGGATTTTGCCATCTCAAAGGTCGAAATGTAATAAAGCAGCCAGCTTTGCATCTCATCATGGCGCATCGTCTGTGCCAGATGGTCGATACGGCGCAAACCGGAAGGCTGGGTCGCTTTGGTTTTCACGACCGGCTCGAACTCGATGTCCCACACCCGATGCAGATCGGATTTTTCATCGATAAAATGAACGACGTTGCCACCAACGCCCCGAATGGCCGGGATATCCAATTCCCCTGTCCCCACCGGCTGTGAGAAATTCGGCGCGCCCAACGCGGTCGCTCGCTGAACCGTCTGATCCGCATCTTTGACACGCAACCCCATGTCACAAACCGAGGGGCCGTGACCCAGGAACGCCGAATGGGCAAAACCTTCCTTTTCAGTGTTCACAACGATGTTGATCGCGCCCTGCCGCCACAGCTCGACGGACTTGGTGACGTGCTTTCGCTCCATTCGAAAGCACATTGCTGAAAGCATGTCTGCCAGCTGCGCGCCGCTTTCCTCATCAGCTGTAAATTCGACGAATTCGAAGCCTGACGCATAGACGCGTTCCGGCAGGTCCGGGATGCCGAAATCCGCTCCCGGCTCGGTCCGCGACACTTCGTCCAAAAGGTTCACCAGCGACCTGTAGCTGTCTCGGGCCAGTGTGCGGCCACCGGGTTGAGGAGCTGCTTCGTTGACGCGCGCAATGGACCAAGGCCCCTTGTATCCGGCGCGGGACAACACCCGCACGAAGCCCTCAAGGTTCAGCGACCCAAGCCCTGGCAGAAGCCCAAAGTGCCGTTTGAGCCGACGTATATCCATCTCAAGCCGGGGTGCATCGGACAGTTGCACATGGAACAGCCGCTCTCCGGGAATATCCCGAAGGCGGGCGGGTTTGGACCCGTCGGCAAGCGAGAAGAAGGAATTCAAGGCCAGCCCCAAATGAGGGCTGTCGATGGCTTCAACGACGCCTAACGCCTGTTCATCCGAGTGAATAAGATCCGACCATGGCAAGCCCATATAGGCCAGACGCAACCCCATCTCTTTCGCGATCTGGGCCGCTTCGCCAAGATCTGCGATTACCCGTTCTTCGGTCGCAGCAGCATCGACCTCGAACGCGGACCCAATGAGCAGCAACTCCGTTTCCAACTCGTTCATCAGGTCGAGTTTGCGTTTCAGCCGATCAAAGGCGCGCTCCCGTCCACCGCCGGACTGGCCTTCAAGGTTATGGAAGGGCTGCAGCAGGCAAATCTTAAGGCCGAGATCTGATGCAATGTTCCGAATTTGCGATGGCGGCCCATCAAAAGCGGTCAAATCCGGTTCGTGTAACTCGACACCTCCGAACCCCGCGTCGGCGATTGCACTCAGTTTTTCGGCCAGATCACCGGGGATCGACGTTGTCGAAACCGAGAGGCACATTATCCCTGATATCCAAACATACGCGGCAACCACAGGACCAGATCCGGCATCAGCATCATGATCACCAAAGCGAATATGAGCACCGCGAGGAAAGCCCAGATTTCCGAGATGATTTCGCGCAGCGGAATGTCCGTCACGGCGTTGATCACAAAGAGAAGGATCCCATAGGGTGGCGTGATCAAACCGATCATCGAGTTCACCACGACCAGCACTCCGAAATGCACCAGATCAATCCCAAGCGCCTCGCAGGTTGGAATGAACAGGGGCACAATCACCAAAATGATCGTTGTCGCGTCCAACACGCATCCCAAGGCGAGGATCAGCAGGTTTACGAGGATCAGAAACACAATCGGGCTTACATCAGAACCCTCCAGCAGTGCCGAGATCGACTGAGGAATTTGCTCCTGAATGACGATGAAGTTCAGAATGAACGCGCCGCCAATGACAACCCCGACGGCGGCGGAAGAGCGCGCGCTGTCGACGAACACTTGATAAAGGCCACGGAAGGTCAGTGCGCGGTAGAACAACGCTGCCAGAAGCAGGGCGTAGAATGCAGCCACGGCTGCAGCCTCAGTCGGAGTAGTGACGCCACCATATATGCCGTACAGAAGGATTGCGGGCATCAGCAGTGCTGGGAACGCGTTGGCGGTTTTAGCAGGCAACTCGCGCAGCGGAACTGGTTCTTCCAAGGCAAAGTTCCGCTTTCCGGCCAGATAATAGTTCATCGCCATCAGGACGACACCCATGATCAGACCCGGCAAAATGCCTGCCAAAAACAGCGACCCGATAGACGCCTTTGAAACCAGCGCATACAGAACCATCGGGATCGAGGGCGGAATGATCGGGCCGATCGTCGCCGAGGCCGCCGTGATCGCCGCCGCATAGCCTCGGCTATAGCGGCCATCCTTGGTCATCATCTCAATGATGATCTTGCCGATCCCTGCCGCATCCGCGACAGCCGAGCCGGACATACCGGAAAAGATCAGCGACGCCACCACATTGACGTGCCCGAGGCCGCCTTTGAAACGACCGACAGCAGCGACGCAGAAGTTCAGCAAGCGGTCGGTGATCGACCCCGCATTCATGATGTTCGCGGCGACGATGAACAAAGGAACCGCAAGCAGGATCGTGCTTTTGTAGAACCCTTGCAGGATCTTCTCGCCTGCGAGAGCGACGTCCAATCCGGCGGTACCAAGGTACACCAATGAGGCCAAGAGGATGGAATAGCCGATAGGTGTCCCTATGCCTGCCAGAAGAAAAAGAGCGAGCAGGCAGGAAAGAAGTTCAAAACTCATTTGTCTGCGTCCTCGTCGTCTTCACCGTCGACCCGGGGGTGATCGTCGACCACGTTAAATCCCACGACCATTTCAAGTTCGGTTTTGGGCGGGCCGTTCCGCATGATGTCGAAGAACAGCCAGCCATACCGTGCGGCCACGACCAGCATGAACACCGCATAAATTGAGAACACAGTGCGCAGCGGTATCTTCTCACCCGAGAACGGATTGCGCACGGTCGATGTTTTGCGGATTTTCATCCAGTCGATGTAGTCCCACGTTGGCAGGAAACTGTAGAGCATCCCGACCACAATTGCCGCGGCTGCCAGCATCGCAAAGACCTGGCGAACGCGCACCGGCACCGAAAGGTAGATGATGTCGAACTTTACGTGATCTCTCTCGCGCACGATGAACGCGCAGCTAAAAAAGATCACCCAGACCCAGAGGATGCCGATCAGTTCAAGCGTCCAACCGGCGGGGGTAAAAAAGTACCGCAGAAGAATTTGCAGAAGGAAGATTAGGAAGATTGCCGCCAGCATACCACCGGCAATCGCTTCGGTCAGCCGGGAGAACCCCTTTATGAAGCCTTTCATTGTGGTTCTCCCTCCCTTGTGTAGATGAGCTTAGTTGCCCAGAGCGTTGATCTGCTCCAGAACACCGTCCGGCCATGACCCGGCGAACTCGCTTTCCAGATACATCGACTGTACCTGATCGCGGAACGCCGCGAGGTCGGGCTCGTAGACCTCCATGCCCTGCTCTTTCAGGAAGCTGACAAGGTCCTCTTCTTTCTGAAGCTGCTTCTGACGACCAGCTTCAGCCGCTGCGTCGGCAGCTTCCTGAACCTTGGCTTGCTGTTCCGGTGTCAGACCGTCCCAAACCTCTTTGCCGATGGCGATATAGTTCAGGTCAACAAGATGCGATGTCAGGACGATCTGATTGGTCACTTCGTAGAATTTGGCATCGACCACAGTCGGCAACGGGTTGTCCTGACCGTCAACGGCACCGGTCGACAGAGCTGTGTAAACCTCTGAGAACGCCATTGGTGTCGGAGCGGCACCCAGCGCTTTGCCAAGGAATTGCCACGCATCTGTGCCCGGCATCCGCAGGTTCACACCCTCCAGATCAGCCGGAGTGCTGACGGTCAGTTCATCCTTGGGCTGGCGCAGGTTCACCTGACGACGGCCCAGATACATGACCGACAGCAGTTTGACGCCCAATTCTTCTTCGGCCTTTTGCTTGAAGGCATCCATCAAGGGATCGTTGAAGACCGCCACCTGATGCGCGGCGTCCTGATGGACATAGCCTGCGGTAAAGATCGAAAACTCGGGGAAGAACTGTGCCAGTTCCTGCGCCGAGGTGATCGACATTTCCAGGTTACCCCGGCTGATGGCGTCCAACTCGGTGCCTTGGGCGAAGATGGTTCCATTATAGCTGGGCTCGTAGCTTGCGAAATCAGCGACCATCGGCGCGAAAACCTCAGCCATTGCGACCGAACGTTGATCAGTTTCCGACCCCGACGTTGCGAGGCGAAGTTGCACTTTGTCGTCTGCAAGCGCACCACTTGTTGCGCTGAACAGAACACCGGTTGCAACCAGGGCTGATACAGCAGCCCGGCGTGTAAGTTTGAAAGTCACTTTTTTCCTCCCTGAGACATCATTGATGCTTCTTTTTGACGATTCCAAGTTTTGACCTATTTTGGACATTTTGCAAGATTTTTTGCAAAATATCTGATATTTCATACAACTGTGGCTTTTGCCGGTAGAGTTCGTTGCAGGCTATTTATCCTGACCGTCTCTCCGGTTCGGCAGGAATTTTGAATGGCTTCAATAACTTGCAGCGCCCTCAAACCCTCCCAACCGGACACTATCGGGTCTGCTTCGTGCCGAGCCACTTCGACAAAGTGCCGGAGTTGGTTGACCAATGGGTCCGACGCCCCCTTCTTCAACGCTGTCGACGAGATCGGGGTCCACCAATCCCTTTGCTGTCCCTGATAGCTCCACAGTCGAAGATCGGGGACGGACAATGACCCATGCGAACCACCGATCATATAGCTGCTTTCCGTTGTTGACGGATAGATCGGATATTCCTGAGACGTCATCTCCCAGCTCCAGGGGGCGACGATACTGTCGGATACGCTTATGGTCCCGATCGCCCCACCCTCGAACGTCAATAACGCCCCGGCAACATCTTCATTATCAAATCCGCGTTGCGATTCCGCCGACTGAGCTTGGACGGTTACAACCTCGCCAGCCAGATGCCGCAGCAGATCAACGTCATGGACCAGATTAACTGAAATAGGGCCTGCACCCGGTTTCTTTCGCCAGGGCGCAGCATCAAAATACCCGTCGGGTTTGTAGAACCAGCAATTCGCATGGACTGCACGGACATCCCCGATCCTGCCTTCTGCAATGGCTTCTTTCGCCGACTTGATCAGAGGGTTGTGCCGCCGATGGTGCCCAACCATGAGCGGCACGTTTGCTTTCTCGGCCTCTTGGACAAGTTCCAACGCCGCAATGGCCCCGACGGCGATTGGTTTTTCAACAAGAACAGGGCAACCGTTGCGAATACAGGCAAGGCCTTGCTCGACATGCAGTGTCGTTGGGGTCGCAAGCACCGCCCCGTCCGGTGACTGATGGGCGAACATATCATCGAGCGTTTCGTAAAACGCCACACCATGCTCAACGGCATAGGCACGGCCTTCGTCACTGGGGTCAACAACTGCGACCAGGTCGACATGACGCAACGCTCGGATTGCATCTGCGTGGCGGCGTCCAACAAGACCAATGCCAACGATGGCAACGCGAAAGTTCTTTGACACTTTGCTTCCTTCCGGTGGTTCCGGTGCTCTCCGGGACCCATTTTTTTTTCAATCGAGCGAAACTGCTCCGCTTGGTTACGACCGTATTGGGCTTTTCGCGATTCCGCAATAATGTATGATATTTTTATTTTTACCATACATCGGTTTGGATTGCTGATGTCTCTGGAAAATGCTAATTGAACGAGGAAACCAAAAATATCGGGTGAAATGCATGGCGAAGCAGCCGTCTACAATAGGCGCTAGCACCTATCAGCGCATCAAGCGGGATATCATCTTCGGTGAGTTGCAGCCCGGTGCCAAACTGAAGCTGGACGCCTTGAAGGAACGCTATTCGGCAAGCCTTTCGACACTTCGTGAAACTCTGAACAGGCTTGCCAGCGACGGATTTGTCGAAGCCCCCGAGCAACGGGGATTCCTGGTTACGCCAGTTTCCCGAGAAGACCTGACCGAGATATCAGAGCTGCGCGTCCTGTTGGAATGCCACGCGTTGGAGTTGTCCATCGCGAACGGCGACACCGATTGGGAAGGTAACCTGGTTGCCGCACATCACAAACTGCACCTGATGGAACAGCAGCTTCTTAAGGGCGACGAGTCTGAAAAAGAAACCTGGAAGCGATATGATTGGGAGTTTCACCAAGCGATGATCGCGGCCTGCAACTCCAGGAATCTTCTGTCTCTACACTCGATCATCTACGACAAGTATCTGCGGTATCAGATGCTCGTGCTGACATATCGCGGCGAAGAGGCGGTCAAGGAGCACAAGGGCATGTTCGATGCTGCGCTAGCCAGAGACGCCGACACGGCCAAGAAACTGTTGGAAGATCACATCCGAAACGGCCTCACCCACACGTTGGAGGCTATGTAGGGCGGCGTGCTGATTGCGTGCTTCGACGACTTAACGTCGACTTGGCAGGGAATATCTCAAAATTCTACATCTAAATCGAAAAGTTTGGGAACGGCCCAAAGCATGCGTAATTGGGCTGACCGTGAACTGAGATCGAGCTCCCGATAGGCTCACAGGGAAACTGTGAAAATGGGAGATTTCGAATGGAGTATTTTGCAGGTTTGGATGTGTCACTGCGGTCGTGCGCGATTTGTGTCGTTGATGGCAAGGGTGCGGTTATGCACGAGCGAGACCTGCCTTGCGAAATAGAGGAGATCGCGGGCTATCTGGCCGCGCTTCCCGTTTCAATCGAGCGCATCGGGTTTGAGTCTGGCACTTTGAGCCAGCACTTGTTCTACGGATTGAAGGCAGAAGGTTTCGACGTCGTTTGCATGGAGGCGCGCCAGGTAAGTGCCGCGCTGTCAGCGATGCGTAACAAGACGGATCGCAACGACGCACGTGGCATTGCCCAAATCTTGCGGACAGGTTGGTTTAGTCCTGTTCACATGAAGAGCCGGGAGGCACATGGGGTTCGGGCCCTCCTGAGCACGCGCAAGGCATTGTTGAGTAAGACCATTGATCGGGCCAACGAAGTGCGGGGATTTGGGGCGCTGATGTTCATATAGGTGGTCATGCCAACAGCATGACCAGTCGATTTCTGTATGACCGCGAATGGGAACATTGTACCCGCTTCGCGCAAGCTCAGGCGGCGCTTGATCTCTTCCGGTACACCCTCTGGTGTGGGGACCATTGTATACCAGAGACGATGAAGATCCCCATCGGCCGCGGCCGGGTGAGGTCATCACTGTGCTTTCTTTCAAGCGGTTCAACTGCAACATGTTGCCCATCAAGTGAAAAGGGCTCGATCCAAGCGTTCATATTTGCCTAACCTGTTCGCGACTGGAGTCAATTTTAGAAGCGCAAGCGCAGATGCGACCTATGCAGCATTTCGCTCATTCAGAAACTTCATTGTGTTTTTCAAGCCTTGCCGCATGTGATCTTCAAGGTGAGCGAGCATGTCATCCAAACTCTCACCATTGGCGAGCTCAATGTATTTGTCATGGGACTCCCGAAGTGGCCCGCCCCGCCCATGCGCCTTCTGATGCATGGCGAAGTAGAATTGGAGGTTGGGTTTCAGGCGCTCCCAGCTTTGCAGCAGAAGGGTGTGTCCCGAAAGTTCATAGCACCATGAGTGAAGGTGCATTTCTGCCATGATTGCGCCGTAGGGATCATTATCCGAGATGCAATCGCATAGCCTATTGTTACGCATTTGCAGGTCGGCGAGGTTAATCAGATCTCGTTTGTCCCAGCAGAACTGAAACGCCATCTTCTCAAGCCCCGTTCGAAACGAATAGATTTCGTCCAGATCAATTGGATCCAACGTGCGAAGGAAAGTTCCCCGGAACGGGATGTAAACAAGAAGGCCGATCTCGCTCAATTGAACCATCGCTTCGCGCAATGTGGCGCGGCTGACATCCAGCTGAGCAGCAACCTGAGTTTCAAGCAGTTTTGCCCCAGGCTCCAGATCTCCGGTCAAGATAAGTTTCTGGAGTCGCTCCAGCGTTCTGTCTTTCAATGTGTCGCCGGATTTCTCTGATGAGGATTCTTGCTGTGTCATTTCGATCCTGTTGATGGAACTCCCAATTGATGGAAGGCGAGATTACGTCGTTAGGCCAGGATAGCCAGAAAAATGATTGCAGCTAAACTTCCAATTTCGGTTCAATGATTGACTGCTGCAGACCAGTCTCAAGGTAGCCGGCTACATCTAAATTGTCGACAATATTATATATTGTCGACAATTTGGAAATCATGCTGTACCGTTGTGGCAGGTGGGGATTCGAAAAGCTCCGAACCTTGGCTGCGATTGCCCACTCCATCGGCAAAAGATGATCACTCGGTTTGCAACCGCGGTGACGCAACAGGTGAAAAGGGAGTTATTCATGTTGTCGAACGACATCCTGAAAAAGAGAATCCAAAACGGGTTCGCAGCATTCAGTGCAGCCGCGCTGTTGGCTGGTGCACCGGCTAAAGCGGAAGAGTTTCTGACGATCGGCACTGGCGGTGTAACCGGCATTTACTACGCCGTCGGCGGTGGTATCTGTCGGTTGGTCAATCAGAAACGCAAGGAACATGGCATTCGATGCTCGGTCGAAAGTACGGGCGGTTCAGTTTACAACCTGCGCACCATGCGCGAGGGCGAGTTGGAAATGGGTATTGTTCAGTCCGACTGGCAGTTCCACGCACTGAACGGGACGAGCCTTTTCGAAGAGGATGGCCCGGATGGCGAGCTCCGCAGTCTTTTCTCGCTGCACCCCGATACGGTCATCATCGCCGCACGCAAAGACACCGGCATTGAGTCTCTGGACGACCTAGGCGGTCGGACCATCAACTTGGGTAATCCTGGCTCTGGCACGCGTGGCACAGCTGAAGTCCTTGTAGACGCGATGGGCTGGGACATGGATCACTTTGGTTTAGTGACCGAGCTCAAGTCGGCCGAACAATCAGCAGCGCTATGCGATAATACCATCGAGGCCTTTCTGATGGTTGCTGGCAATCCAGTTGCCAATGTGCTGGAAGCAGCCACAACGTGCGACATCAACATCATTCCTGTCGAGGGTGATGCCGTTCAGGCGCTGGTCGAAAGCAAGCCCTACTACGGCAATGTGACCATCCCGGGCGGTCTGTATCGCGGTGTGGATGGTGACGTTCAATCCTTTGGCCTTCCGTCCACATTCGTGACATCCTCGAACGTACCGGAAGAAACCGTCTATGTGATGGTGAAGGCAGTCTTTGACAACTTTGATGCCTTCAAATCGTTCCACCCGGCCTTTGCCAACCTCAAGAAAGAGGAAATGGTGGTGAACGGTTTGTCCGCACCAATGCATCCGGGCGCAGAGCGCTATTTCCGTGAAGCCGGGTTAATCAACTAAACACACAACGGAGGCGGCGGTCGTCGTCTCCTCTGCGCCTCTTAAACGCAACGCCCACGCAAGAGTCATGACATGAGCGAGCAAACTCTAAGCCATTCCACACATGACGCGCAGGAAGACGCGCGCAATCGAGACATCAAGATCTTTCTTAACGGCAAGATCGTCCCGCGTAGCGAAGCGATGGTGTCTGTCTACGACTCCGGTTTCATGGTGGGCGATGGTATGTGGGAGGGGTTGCGCCTCTACAACGGTACTTGGGCGTTTTTTGACGAACACATGGATCGGTTCTTCAATAGCTGCAAAGCCGTCTCCATTGACGTTGGCATGACGAAGGACGAAGTCCTGCAAGCACTGAATGACACGGCCAAAGCCAATGGCATGACAACGGACGCGCATTGCCGGTTCATGGTGACTCGCGGGCCAAAGGACAAGCCGTTTCAGCACCCGAGGTTGTCTCGATCTGGGCCCACTGTGGTTGCGATTTTGGAACACTCGAAGCCAGTGGACAGCCTGATGAGCCAGGGTATTCGCCTGGCCACAGTGCCTCAGGTGCGCGGTCTGCCGATGAGTCAGGACGCCAAGTACAACAGTCATTCAAAGCTGAACTGCGTCATCGCATGTTTGCAGGCGGAACAGGCTGGCGCTGATGAAGCCCTGATGCTGGACCCACATGGATTTGTGAACACGACGAATGCGTGCAATTTCTTCATCGTTCGCCGTGGTGAAGTTTGGACCTCTACTGGTGACTACTGCATGAACGGGGTGACCCGTCAGAAGGTCATAGACCTGTGCCGAGCAAACGACATCTCGGTATTCGAGAAGAACTATTCGCTTTATGAAGCATACGGAGCTGACGAGGCCTTTCTGACGGGCACTTTCGGAGCGCAAACGCCCGTTGCGTCCATAGATGGA
Source organism: Ruegeria sp. CE9 (assembly GCF_056537425.1). NCBI lineage: Bacteria > Pseudomonadati > Pseudomonadota > Alphaproteobacteria > Rhodobacterales > Roseobacteraceae > Ruegeria > Ruegeria sp. CE9. The sequence goes on from NZ_JBQFRO010000003.1 coordinate 379,852, forward strand.
AAACAGATCGGGGAGCATGAAGGTGCTGGTCCGATGACCCGCCGATTGCGCGAGCTCTACAAAGAACTTGTGCAACGAAGCACCCTTAAGGTTGCGAGCTGATTGTATGGAACATGTCGTGGGCCCAGAAGGTCAGAGCCGATTAGAGGTCGGTGATCGTGGCTTGTTGCTATTGGGATGCGGTAAGATGGGCTCCGCATTGTTGAACGGCTGGCTCAATGCCGGGTTGGAGCCCGAACAGATCATCGTCCTGGACCCGCGTCCATCAGACTGGCTGCAGCGCCTTACGCGGCGCGGCCTGCGACTCAACCAACAACCAGATGAGCCGCCTGCTGTTGCGGTAATTGCGACAAAGCCCCAGGTCATGACCTCTGCTTTGTCGGATCTGAATTCATTTGGGTCCGGGCAAACTCTTTTCGTATCGGTCGCTGCTGGCACTTTGATTTCGACCTATGAAGAGTTGCTGGGTCCGCAGACGCCAATTGTACGCACAATGCCAAATACACCTGCATCGGTTGGTTCTGGCATCACCGCTCTTGTCGGCAATGTCTGCACGACGGCCAGTCATATGGAACTTGCAATACAACTGATGCAGGCAGTTGGAGAAACCCTGGTCCTCGATGATGAAGACTTGCTTCACGCTGTGACAGCGATTTCCGGAAGCGGTCCGGCCTATGTGTTCGCGATGACAGAAGCGTTGACAGAAGCAGGAAGAGAATTGGGTTTGGCACCAGAAGTTGCAGCAAAATTGGCAAGTGGAATGATCTCCGGGAGTGGCGATCTTCTGCGATCCAGTCCGCTTTCTCCCGCCGACCTTCGAAAGGAGGTTACGTCCCCAAACGGGACTACGGAAGCGGGACTGCAGGAGTTGATGTCCCTTGAGAATGGGGTGTTCCCTCTACTGCAAAGGACTGTGTGGGCTACTCATAGCCGTAGTGTTGAACTGTCTCAAAGCGCTGATGGGAATTGATCTCCTGAATCTCAAAATGGCCCGTTGCAGCTATGGTGCTAAGGTATATTTTTTAGTGTCGCACAGTCACAATCGCATAGATTGCGCGATGCCTCGAGCGTTGGAAAAGTTTATACTTACACGCTAAGCATGAGCCTTGCCGGCTGAGAACAGCCCCGCGAGTACCGTCTCCCTGCCAGACAGCGCGCCCTCGCGCGCGGTTGCAAGAACGAGTTTTCTCGCTGACGTTTGAGGAAGATGGATGCTTTTGACGTCAGCAGATCGATATCGCATCACGTCGGGGGCAGGCAGGAGCGTAAAACCCAAACCCGCTGAGACACATTCCATGATCGCTTCAAGATTATCGAGGACAATCGTTTCGGAACCCCTTGGCCTTTTGTGCTTAAGCATCTCGCCAGCAATGAGCTTTCCGATCCCGGTATCAGGCATAAAGTGAAAGAAGGGCCGCGCACTCAACAAACCTGCGAGCCCGTCTTTCAGCAATCTCTCATTGGCCGCGAAAACAAAGGGCTCTTCTCGAAGGACCAGTTCCGTGAGCGCGTCGGGAACACCTTCGGCATCCGTGACAAGTGCGGCATCAAGCTGTCCACTAACGACCTTCTCCTGTAGCGCCTTGGACAGACCGGTTTCAAACGAGAAGGTCGCTTGCGGTGCTTCATGTTTTGCGTTGTTCAGGAAATCCGGCAGCAGGCGAACGGCAGCAGTTGTGACAAATCCAAGTCGGAAGTGTCCGACCAGCGTGTCTGTCGGTCGGCAGATTTCAAGAAGGTCATCTTCATGCTGCAGGATCGGGATTGAGGCCTCGACGATGGTTCGACCGATTAGCGTAAGTCGCGGCGGTCGCACGGTGCGGTCAAAAAGGTCAACGCCAAGCTCCGTCTCGAGTGCCTTCATCTGCATCGAAACTGCGGACAATGTCATGTTTAATTGCTCGGCCGCCTTTGCAAAGGAGCCGATCTTGGAGATCCGCATGAGAGTTCTGAGAGAGCGCGTCTGCATAACTTAAGAAAAACTGTATTTGATATAAAATCTTATTAGATTGAGCTGTATTTCTGCAAGCGTATTCTGGTGAAAACAGAAACGAGGGACACGCCATGACGCATCCGCTTGTGAACGTTGCAAAAGAACTGGCCCCAGGATTTGAGAAACGCGCCGCGGAATGGGACAAGTCGCGTGCATATTGCTGGCAGAACGTTGGTGAGCTGGCCGATGCTGGTATCATGGGTATGACCATTCCAAAGAAGTATGGCGGGCATGGCGGGAGTTTTCTGGATGTTGCCTTGGTGGTGGAAGAAATCGCGAAAGCCTGCACCCTGACGGCCCGCATCGTTGTCGAAGGCAACATGGGCGGCATCAGCGCGGTAATGGGGTACGGCAACGACGATCAAAAGGCTTTTTGTGCCCAATATGTGTTGGCAGGGGACAAGCCCGCGATCTGCATCACAGAACCTCACGCAGGAAGTGCCGCGACTGACATGCAAACCACCGCCCGGAAACAAGGTAACACATACATCCTCAACGGGACTAAGCACTGGATCACGGGAGGCGGGGTCTCGAAGCTCCACTTGGTATTTGCGCGCGTGCTTAGTGAAGCGGGCTACGAACAGGGGATTGGCGGTTTCATTCTGTTTGCCGATCCAATCTCGGGCAATATGCCAAACGGATTTACCGTGGTTGGCCACGAATACACGATGGGCCTTTGCGGTATGCCCGAAGCAGAATTGCGGTTCGAGAATGTCGAGATCGACGAGAAATGGCTGGTCAAACCACCTTCGGGCCTCAAGCACGGTTTTGCCGAGCTGATGAATGCCTACAATTCGCAGCGCGTCGGTGCCGGTACCATTGCCATGGGTGTCGCGGCAGGGGCGCTCGAACGGGCCAAACGCTATCTCCTCCAACGCGAACAGTTCGGGCGCCCACTCGCAGAATTCCAGGGACTTCAATGGATGCTCGCCGATATGGACACGCAAGTTCATGCAGCCCGGCTGCTTCTCCACGAAGCGGCGCGATCACGTGGTCCAAACGGCAGTCGGTATCCTGACATGATGATGGCCGCCCGCGCCAAGCTCTTTGCGTCCGAGATGGCTATTAAGGTGGTCAACGACGCGCTGCAGATGTTCGGCGCACGTGGCTACAGTGATCGTGAACCTCTGGAACGGATGTATCGCGATGTGCGCATGTTCACCATCGGTGGCGGGACCGCACAGATCCTTCGAACCCAAGTTGCCGGGAGCATTCTTGGTATCAAAACACCACAGACGCGGGACGGGTATTCGCGCCTTGCCGACATGCCGCGTTACGCGGCAGAATAGGAGCCCCCATGAAAACTGACAAGGATCTGCGGGCCGCCGACCTTCTCGCGCGGCGGCTCTATGATGCTGGCTGCCGGCACGCTTTCGGCATGCCCGGTGGAGAGGTGCTGACGATTGTCGATGCGCTTGAAAAAGCTGGTATCGAATTCGTTCTCTGCAAACATGAAAATAGCGCCGGCTTTATGGCTGAAGGGGCGCATCACATGAACGGGGCACCAGGTATTCTCGTGGCAACGGTTGGCCCGGGCGCGTTAAATGGTGTGAATGTCGTCGCCAACGCACAGCAAGATCGTGTGCCACTTATCGTCCTGACAGGGTGTGTCGATGCGACTGAGGCCCTCACCTACACACATCAGGTTCTTGACCACCAAGCGGTATTCCGCCCGATCACCAAGGCCAGCATTATGCTGAACACAGAAGGGGCAGATACGATTGCGGACAAAGCGGTTGCTATCGCAACTGATGGCCGCGATGGCCCTGTCCATATCGATATACCGATTTCTGTAGCCGACGCGCGTCCTGGCCCCGTTGAGAAGCGCCGCCGCACGAAAGTGAGTGCCGTTGTTCCTGCGAATGACGATCTGACTCTGGCCCGATCCTGGCTGTCGATTTCCAAGCGACCAGTCATGATCGCGGGTCTGGACGCGCTCAAAGACAACGCAAGTGCCGCTATCCTGCGTTTTTGCGAAACGCAGAACGTGCCGCTCATCACGACCTACAAAGCGAAAGGGATTGTCCCTGAAGATCATTCCCTTTGCATGGGTGGTGCGGGCCTGTCACCCAAGAACGATGCAGTCCTGCTACCGTTCGTGCAGGAGGCCGATCTGATCATCTGTGCTGGCTACGACCCGATTGAAATGCGGGTCGCTTGGCGCGATGTCTGGGACACAGAGACAGTCAATGTTATCGATATTTCGGCGGAGCCGAATACTCACTATATGCACCAATCGAGCCTTCAGTTCGTCTCGCATGTCGGGCACACGTTGGACGCTCTCTCGATTGGGGTCGCGGCAAAATCCCGTTGGTCGGACGGCAAGGTCCACTCGGTTCGTGAGAGCTTGATCTCAACATTTGCCGAGACGGAGGTTTGGGGGCCGGGAACGGTAATCGAGACTTGCCGCGAAGTGCTGCCAAAGGAAACCGTAGCCACAGTCGATTCCGGTGCGCACCGCATTCTTCTTTCGCAGAAGTGGAGCTGCTACGCCCCGAAAAGCCTGCTGCAATCGTCTGCCTTCTGCACAATGGGTTGTGCTGTCCCGCTTGCTATGGGCGCTTCGCTGATCGAACCAGATCGCAAGGTTGTTTCATTCTCCGGTGATGCCGGAATGCTAATGGTGGCAGGGGAGTTGTCGACGGCGGCAGAACTTGGTCTGAAAACGATTTTCGTGGTCTTTGTGGACGCGAGCCTTGCCCTTATTGAGATTAAACAGCGCGGGCGGCAGCTGGAAAACGCAGGCGTGGATTTCGCGAAGCACGACTTCGCGTGCTTAGCAGAGGCCTTTGGCGGTGTGGGCCATACTGTTCGGTCCGACGCGGAGCTGAGGGCCGCTCTTGCTGCCGCGCGGGATGCTGATAGTTTCACTGTCATCGCTGCCGTGATCGACCGGGGAGCGTATGATGGACGAATTTAACATGCTTGCGAACCGCAAAAGATAGAAGTCACAGGGTAACATTTTGTTTTGTACTCAATGCACGTCAGGCGATAGAGAGCCGATTTGCATTGCGACGGTTTTGCAGAAAAACGGGAACTCCACAAATAAATCCCGATCTCAACGTCACATGCGTCCGCACTGCCAATCACAACGCGCTCAATTGCTTTGTACAGACAGCAAGTGTCCGCAATACGGGCTGCATCAGCAGCATCTCGTCAAGTTCGCCAATGACCGGTTTGGACCGAGGATGACGCCCAGTCACTAAATAAGTGGTTCGATGCCGCGCTCGCTCCAAACCCAAACCAACTTATTCCGCAGGTTGCGCGAATGTCGATGTTCGCGATCTGAAAGCGGGTGTTGGCGCCAGGTATTTCGTGGACACTTAAGCCTTCCCTAAGGTTTGTTCGAGAGCCACAGGAAGGGCCAGGGAATAGACAGCAGCACCGCATTTAGAATTTCTTTGTCGACGCTATTTTGACTATGATCTGACCCGCTCCCTAAAACCGATCCCGCTTATCTATCAGCCTACCTGTGCCAAAATTTCAAGACTGCTTTGCTGCTTTTGCTGTAGATGACAAAGTTGGGACTTCCTACCTGTCTCAGTATTCAAATGCTGAGGAAAACTCTGATGACACGCAAGATTTTCTCTCCCTATACGTTGGGAGAGCTTGAGCTGGACAACCGAATTGCGATGGCACCTATGACACGTTCGCGCACGTCCCAACCGGGGGACGTGCCCAACGACACGATGGCAGCTTATTACAGCCAGAGAGCGAATGCTGGTCTAATTGTCACTGAAGGCACTCCAATCTCAGCTGTTGGTCGCGGCTATTCGATGACCCCAGGGATCTATACTCCCGAGCATATTGAGGGCTGGAAAAAGACGACCAAAGCTGTGCACGACGCGGGTAGTTCGATCTTTGTGCAGCTGTGGCATGTCGGGCGTCGCAGCCATTCGGTCATCTCGGGCGAAACACCCGTTTCGGCATCGGCAATAAAAGACCCCGACAAGGTTTTCGGACCCACGCCCGAAGGCACGTTTGACATGATCGAAACCGAAACACCCCGCGAAATGACTGTTGAAGATATCAAGGCGACAATTGCCGATTATGTCCAGACTGCGCATAACGCGATTGAAGCAGGTTTTGACGGGGTCGAAATCCACGCGGCGCATGGGTATCTGCTTGACGGCTTCCTGCGCTTGGCGAGCAACCAGCGTGACGACATATATGGTGGTAGCCAAGATAACCGCATGCGGTTTGTGCTGGAGGTTCTGACTGCCGTGAGCGACGCAATTGGCGCCCATCGTGTAGCGGTTCGCCTGTCGCCTTATGTGATCGAAGGCTTTGCCGATCCCGACCCGGAAATCGTCGAGATCACGCTGAAGCTGCTTGAGAAACTGGCCCCAATGGGCCTGGCCTACGTACACTTCTCCGAGCACATCTCGCGCTATGAAACTGTGCCCGAGAGCTTCCGCATTGAAGTGCGTGCCCGATATCCACGCCCGATCATGGTGGCGGGTAAACTGAGCCTGGAAAGCGCCGAAGAACTGCTGGAAAAAGGACATGTAGACATGGTTGCCTTTGGCACGCCCTATGTCACAAACCCGGATCTTGTGCAGCGGTTCAAGAACGGTTGGCCGTTGGCCGAGTTTGACGCTGATGCCCGGCTGACGCTTTATGGGGGCAGTGCAGAGGGGTACAGTGACTATCCACCATACGCACCTAAACAAAGCGCTGGAGAGAAAAGCCGACCGGAAATGGTCAGCTAAGCTAAATCACCGATACGTTTAGATACATCCTGACCTTAGAAATGCGGGCTGCCAACTTTGGCGGCCCGATTTTCTTTGGTCACTACTGAGACTGTTAGTGAACTTGCAATATGTGAAAATTTTTCACAGCCGAAACGCCATTTTACTCCCTACTGGATCAAGGTCTTTCGAAACAGGGTAGTCCTCATCGCGGTTCAGTTGGTTGAGGAGCTAACGTCCGCGTTCGACAAACTGGGAGGATCCAAGTGTCCAAAATCGGAAAACTACTCAAGCAGGCCAGCGCAACCGCATTGGTAGCGGGCCTGACCCTTTCATCCGCCGGGGCAGAGACCTTTATGCCCAACTGCTACATCCCGGCGCCCAGCAACGAAAAGATCATTCAGTACGAGGCCAAGGACGGTCCATACCGTGTTGCCCTGGTTAATGGCCATACGGGTATTCCGTGGCGCGAACAGATGATCCAGAGCGTTCGAGCCTGGTCCGAACGTCCGGAAAACAAGGAAACGATCAGCGAACTGCGCGTTGTCTCCACTGGCCCTGACGTGGCGACCCAGATTGCCGCTGTCGATAACTTTATCCAGGCTGGCTATGATGCAATCGTCTTTATTGCCGTGAACCCAACTGCTTTTGATGCCGTTGTACGCCGCGCAAACCGCGCGGGCACCGTTCTGGTCTCGTTCGACAACCCGGTCGACAACGACTCGATCCTGCGCATTACACCAGACTGGGTGGATTTCGAGATAATCAAAGCCAAGTCTGTGCTGAACCAAATGCCCGAGAAATCTGGCCGCATCTTGGAAATTCGGGGCATCCAGGGCAACTCGACCGACCGCGACCGTCATACCGGTGTTGAGCAGGTTCTGGCGGACTATCCTGATATCGAAGTGGTCGAAGTTGTCGGCAACTGGGATACGGGGACCGTTCAGCGTGTAACTGCGGATGCCTTTGCTGTGCATGGGCAGTTTGATGGCGTCATTTGTCAGCACGGCTGCCGCGGTGTGACCAATGCGATGGCCGCCGCTGATCATCCAGCAGTGCCCGTTGGTGGAGACGCTGAGAACGGATACGTGAAAGCAATGGCCGGGAATGAAATCCCTGGCATCTCCGTTTCAGTTTCTCCGGGCATGGGGCCGTTGGCTGTACGCGCTGCAGTGGCGCTGCTGCAAGGCGAGTCGTTCCCGTCTATGGCAAACCTGCCGATCCCGAACGTCGAAACAGCGGATATGGTCGCTGGCACGCACTATTACCCTGATGAACCCGATACGTTCGAAACTGTCACAGGCTACGCAACTTGTGGGGAGGACATGGTCTTTACCCCGGACGAGCTGCGATCGCAGTCGTTCGAGAACGACAGCTAATTTCGGTTCAGCGCCGAGATATGATCTCGGGGCTGGCTGAACGGGAGGGAAGGTAATGCGTGAAACACCCGCATTTTTGACGCTTGATGGCATCAGCAAGCGCTATGGGGGAATTTTCGCCCTGAAAAACGTACATTTTGAAGCCTCCAAAGGCTCGATCCACGCCATTTTGGGCGAGAACGGCGCGGGCAAGTCTACGCTGATGAAATCTCTGGTCGGTGTTGTGCAACCCACCGAGGGGCAGATCATGCTCGAAGGCCAGCCTCTGAGCATGAATGGGTCGGCCGAAGCCGCCCGTCATGGTATGGTCTGCATCTTTCAGGAGTTGTCGATTGTTCCTGACCTGAATGTCGCAGCCAATATTTGTCTCGCGGAACCACCAACCAATCGTTTCGGCCTGATTGACCGTCCCAAGCAAGCCCAGATGGCGCGGGATGTTTTGCAAGAGATGGGCGTCGGTCTGGATATCGACGTGCGTAGCAAAGTTGCTGATCTGCCGTTGTCAAAACGTCAGATCGTGGAAATCGCCAAGGCGGTGATACGCAAACCCAAGGTTCTTATTCTGGACGAGGCGACATCCGCCTTGACCGCCGCTGACGTTGAGCCGGTGATGGAGCTGCTGCGCAGGCTGCGCGATGAAGGAACGCTGATCCTGTTCATTTCACACCGCATGCACGAGGTTGAGGCGCTGGCCGACACCTGCTCGGTGTTTCGCAACGGTGAGCATGTAGACACTTTTGCAACGGGCAGTCGGACCGACGAAGAGATCGTTCAGATGATGATTGGCAAACCGTTGTCACAGGTCTTCCCCGAAAAGGCACCCGCCGGGCAAGCTCATCCCCCTTACCTTGAAACGCGCAGCCTGACTTGGAACGGCAAGCTCAAAGGTGTTGATCTGGCGGTTAGCCCCGGTGAGATCGTGGGTCTGGGCGGGCTGGACGGTCAGGGCCAGCAAGAGGTGCTTCAGGCGTTGGCCGGGGTGCTACGCGGCGTGGATGGTGACATCCGGATCGGCGACAATACAGAGGTGCCATTGGCCCCCCGTGATGGTCTTGACGATGCGTTCCGCGTCGCCTTGGTGCCCGAAGATCGCAAGACCGGCGGTCTATTCCTGCCGCAGTCCATCGCGAATAACTTGACTGCACCTATTCTCGACCGTTTCAGCCCACTCGGCATTGTCAGCGGCAAGGCGGAACAGGCCAAGATCGAGGAGATGATCGAAACGCTGCAAATCAAAGTGAGCAGTGCTGATCTGGCGGTTTCCACTTTGTCCGGTGGCAATCAGCAAAAAGTAGTCATCGCCAAATGGCTGGCCACCCGGCCCAAGCTGTTGCTGCTGATCGACCCCACACGCGGGATCGACGTGGGCACCAAGCAAGAAATCTATCGCCTGCTGCGTGATCTGGCCAACGATGGCTTGTCGATCCTTCTGTACACCACCGACTATGACGAGTTGATCGGCCTCTGTGACCGCGCACTGATCATGTACGACGGTCGGATCAATTCAGAACTAAGCGGCGATCAACTTACCGAACAAAATATCCTGTCCAGTGCGCTCAACATGGGTGACCGGCAGCAAGAAAGGGCAGCGTCATGAATTCCGCATTCTTGAAGACGCATGGGCGAACTCTGTTTGCGTGGGGCGTATTTGCCGTGCTAATGGCAATCTTTCTTAGCGTGCACCCCCGCGGCGCGACATTGGGTGTATTCACTACCTGGTCAAACCAATGTGCCGCATTGGCATTGCTCGCGGTCGGGCAGACCATCGTGGTTCTGTCCAAGGGTATCGACCTGTCCATCGGTCCTATAATGGCGCTGACCAACTGCATCGCTTCGCACCTCGTCAACGGCTCGCCAACCGAAGTGGCCTTTGGAGTGGTTATTGTCATTCTGGCGGGCGCCTTATGCGGCCTGATGAATGGTCTGGTAGTGTTCATCGGCAAGTTGCAGGCAATCATCGCGACACTAGCAACCGGTGCGATCTTTACTGGGCTGGCCTTGTTGGTGCGTCCGATTCCCGGTGGCGATATCTCAATCGGGTTGAGCGACGCGTTCACCATGGATGCGTTCGGCATCGTGCCCTCGGCCGTACTGGTCATGACGGGTGCCGTGGCGATCTGGTATCCGATCCGGCGTCACCCCATCGGACGCTCGATCATCGCGGTCGGTTCATCTTAGGCGGCGGCCGAAGCCTCGGGGTTGAACGTGGCTCGAGCCAAGATCGCGGCCTACACGTTGGGCGGGGTTTTCGCCGCGTTGGGTGGTCTGTTTATCGGCTTTCAGACCTTGTCGGGCGACCCCTCGATCGGGCTTACTTATACGCTGAACTCAATCGCCGCTGTTGTCATCGGTGGCACCATGCTGACAGGCGGTGTTGGCAGCGTCGTGGGTTCAATCGCCGGTGCTTTGGTTCTGCGCACCATCGGCAGCCTGATCTTTTTCATCGGCTTGCAGCCCCTTGCGCAGCCCTTGTTCGAAGGTACCGTTTTGTTGATTGCCGTTTCGTTCGGCGCCACGCGCCTTCTGAAAATCACCAACCGCATGGAGGTGTTCCAATGAACAGCGTGGCACAAGACAAACCCTTTATTGCGCGAAAACTTCCGTTTGATGGGCCAACGCGTTCGGTTTTTGCGGCCATCATCCTCTTGATCGTGGTCGGAGGCCTGTTCTTCCCACAGTTCCTGTCGCCCTATTACCTGGCTCAGCAGATGCAGAACGGCGCCTTTTTGGGGATCGTGGCTGCGGGTGCAATGATGGTAATCCTGCTGGGGCAGATTGACCTGTCGGTGCCCTGGATCATGACCGCGGCAGCGACAATCTCGACGGCCGTTGTGGGTGCAAACCCTGAGGCCGGAATTAGTGAGCTGGGGCTGTTGGCGGGTCTGGGTGTTGGTGCCTTGGTGGGCCTTGTGAACGGGTTTGGTGTTGCGGTTATGCGCATTCCATCCATGATCTGGACACTGGCTACCAATAACATCCTGCTTGGGTTGTTGGTCTATTTCAGCGGATTTTATGCGCTGGCAAGCCAGCCGTCCCCGATCATGAGCGCGCTTGGACAGGGGCGGATTGCCGGGTTGCCCGTGGTGGTTCTGGTCTGGATTGCGGTATCTGTCCTGACCATCTTTTTGCTTAAACGCACGGTGTTTGGCCGCAACATCTATCTGGTTGGCACCTCCGAGCCTGCGGCCTATCTGTCTGCGATCAATACCAAGCGTGTCACCATATTAGCCTTTGTCTTTGCCGGTTTGATGAGCGCCCTGGCTGGCATGATGTTAGCAGGGTATGCTGGTCAGTCGTATCAGCGGATTGGGGATCCCTACCTGCTGCCGGGCATTGCAGCGGTCGTTCTGGGCGGTACCAGCCTGTTCGGCGGTGTTGGACGCTATGCCGGGACTGTTGCCGGTGTGTTGCTGATCACGCTGATGTCATCGATGCTGTCGATTATGCAGGCCCCCGAGGCCGCCAAGCAGATCGCATACGGCGTCGTGATCATCGTGATGGTCGGACTCTATAGCCGCAAGAACGCGGCAAAAGGATAGGTCCATAATGCAGGTTAGAACATCCAACACCGTCAGACTCACCCCTCCGGCCGATTTGCCGGAGGAGCGCCAGGCCGAACTGCTACGCAACATCCGCAATGGCTGCGTTGGTCGATTTGTCCTGTCCGAGAACGCGCGTGTGCGTGTCTGGCGTCTCGATCTCGACCCGGGTGAGCGACTGGGGTTTCACTGTCACGTTCTGGACTACTTTCGCGTCGCTTTGACCTCGGGGCTTGCTTCATCATGTGACCATCTGGGCAATGAGGCTGAATTCAGTTTTGAGGCCGGTGAGGTGCGTCATGTGCAGTTCCAAGAGGGAGACTATCTGCTGCACGACATGAAAAACATTGGAAACACCCCTTTTTCCATGATGATCTGCGAGCACTTGCATTGCGAAAATGCGCCATTACCGATCCCGGATCACATCCGGGTCAAACCGCGCCATATTGATGACGTTCACTGGGAGCCTTCGGCAAGTGCCGTGGTCACGTAATCAATGAACACGCGGATACGGTTCGCCATATGCGCGTGGTCCACAAACAACGCCTGCACCGGTTCGGTGTCGCCAGGGTTGAAATCGTCAAGGATGGGGATCAACGCGCCGCTGGCAATATCTGCTCCGATGTGAAACTCAGACAGGCGGGCGATGCCGACACCCTCTAATGCCATCCGGCGCATGGTTTCACCGTCGCTGACGCGTAAGTTACCCTTAACTGCTTGATCCAAACGTTCGGATTCACCGTGTTTCTGCCCATCAAAGGGCCAGATATCCAGGCTGCGCTTGATGTTGAAGTTCAAACAATTGTGCCGTTCCAGATCGGTGGGATGCCTGGGTTTGCCGAACCGGTCCAGATAGCTTTGCGAAACAACGACATGTCGCGGTGTTTCCAGAAGCTTGCGCGCCTTCAACGCGCTGTCTGAAAGATGGCCGGTGCGAATAGCAACGTCGGCGCGTTCGTAAATCAGGTCAACCGGCATGTCGGTCTGCACCAGATCCAGCGTGATGCCGGGATAAGCCTCAAGAAACCCCGGAACGATTGGCAGCAGATAGTGCTGTGCAAAGGGGATGTTGGAATTGACCCGCAAGGTACCGCGCGCCTCTTCAGACGCTGAGGACACCGCGCGTTCGGATTGCTCGATCTCGCTGACAATCCGTTGGGCGCGATCAAAGAACACTTCTCCTTCAGGTGTAAGCTGCAATCCACGGGTCGAGCGCAGAATAAGCGACACGCCCAACCGTTGCTCAAGCCGAGAGATCAGTTTCGAGATCGCCGATGGAGTCAAACGCAACGCACGTGCAGTTGCCGAGAAGCTGCCATGTTCGACTACGCGAACAAAGATTTCCATCTCGCCACCACGGTTGATCATTGCCTTTGGTCCTCTGAATTCGGCTTTGCTTTCCTAATATCATCATAACCGATCCACCTGTGAAAAAAATTCAAATTAAGTTTGCCATAACGGCTCTGGGAGAAGGTAATGCGGCATGTCACCGTCCTGCTGAGGCCGTCCAGCGACGGATAACGGAGGAGGAATGGCATGTACGCAAAACGCGCACTCATTGTCGGGGCGACCGGCATTGTCGGGCTGAATGTGTCCGAACACTTGCACGCACAAGGGGGTTGGGAAATCCACGGTGTCTCGCGCCGTCCGCCGCAGGGTGTGTCCTACATCAACAGCCACGCGGTTGATCTGATGGATCATGACAACGCTGTTGCGGCCCTGTCCGAGCTTTCGCCGACGCACATATACTACTGCTCATGGACATTGGGCAAAGACGAAGACGACAACATCCGCCTGAACAGCAATATGCTGCGAACCGTCTTGGATGCTTTCAAGGACAAGGGATGCGTGGAGCATGTTGCTGTGGTGACCGGCACCAAACACTACCTTGGTCCGTTCGAGGACTATGGCAAAGTCACCCCGATCACACCGTTCCGCGAATGCGCACCCCGGCTGGAAAAGAAGAACTTCTATTACGAACTGGAAGACGTTGTGATGGAGTACAGCGACAAGTTTGGCTTTGGCTGGTCCGTGCACCGCTCGCACACTATCATCGGTTACGCCGTTGGAAATCTGATGAACATTGGCGCGACACTGGCCACCCATGCATCCATCTGCAAGGCGACAGGGCAGCCGTTCCGCTTCCCCGGTTCCTCGACGGCCTATCGCGGCCTGAACGACATCACCGATGCGCGCATTCTGGCGAAACAGATCGTCTGGGCCTCGACCGAACCCAATGCCCGCAACGAAGCGTTCAATGCGGTCAATGGCGATGTCTTCCGTTGGGAACAGCTTTGGCAGACTATCGCGGATTATTTTGACATTGAGGTGGCGGAGTACCCCGGCGAATACAACTCGTTGGAAGAACAGATGAAAGACAGCGGGCCTGCATGGGACGCCCTGGTCGAAGAGCACAACCTTCAGCGCAACCCCCTGAGCAAGTTGGCATCAGCCTGGCACAGCGACCTGGATCTGGGCCGCCCGATGGAATGCGTACACTCGATGGCGAAATGCCGGGCGCTCGGGTTCGATCAGTTCCAGGACACAGCCCAAAGCTTCATCGACGTGTTCGATCGACTGCGCGCTGAACGCATCATCCCCTGAACACATCAAGTACACGAAATCAAATCACCAGAGGTTCCTTCATGACACAGGATCTGAATGGCAAAGTGGCGATCGTCACCGGCGCCAGCTCCGGCATCGGGCTGGAGACCGTAAAACACTATCTTGACGCGGGCACAAAAGTTGTCGGTGCCGCGCGCAACACGGCCAATCTGGCCGAACTGGGCGATCTCAGCCAGGTCGTCGGCGTCGATGTCGATCTGATGCAGCCGGGCTCGGCTGAGCAGGTTGTTAAAACAGCCCTCGAAACGTTCGGCCGGATCGACATCCTGTTCAACAATGCGGGTGCCGCTCCCGGGCGGGACGATTTTCTTTCGGTCACGGATGAGCAGTGGCAGCAGACCTTTGATCTGAACGTGATGGGATACATCCGGATGGCGCGCGCCGTTCTTCCGGTGATGGAAAAGCAAGGCAAGGGCGTTTTGGTTCACTGCGGGTCCGAGGCCGGGATCAAGCCGCATCCGCTGCTGCCGGATTATTCGGTGTCGAAGGCTGCGATCAACATGATCTCGAAGATCCTGGCACGGGATTATACCCGCAAAGGCATCCGCTCAAACATCGTGGCGCCTGCCCATATTCGGACTGAACTTTGGGACGTGCCGGGCGGCTTCCTGGATACGTTGGCCGATCACTATGGTGTGCCGCGCGAAGACCGCGACGGGGCAGTTACTGCGTTCCTGGAAGACAGCCAGTTGCCTGCGGGTCGTCTTGGCACACCCGAGGATGTGGCCAAGGCCGTTCTCTATCTTTCCTCGGACATCTCCGACTTTGTCAGCGGCATCGTTTTGGGCGTGGACGGCGGTGTGGTCCCGTCCCTGCAAACTTGATTGAGGAGTAAAGTGGCATGACAACTCTTACCAGCAACGATCAGATCACACCCGGGGTCGATTGGGATCAATCTCTGCAAACCGAAATCCATGAAAACAAGATGAATGGTCGCGTGGGTCAGGATCTGATTTCGGAAACAGACGACGTGCGCGTGTGGCGCCTGGCCCTGAAACCGGGCGAGCGCGCGGGCTTTCACCGCCATGTGCTGAACTACTTTTGGGTCGCGATTAACGCGGGAAAATCTCGGTCGCACTATGCGACCGGCGTAACAAAAGATGCCGATTACGCGGCCGGCGACGTCATGCATTTCAATTTCGCCGAAGGTGAATTCATGCTGCACGACCTGACCAACATCGGCGATACCGAGCTGATCTTTACCACTGTCGAATTCAAAAACTCCCCAAATAGCCCCTTGCCTGTGTAACAGCGGCACATACCTCCTCCGACTTGCCCGGGCAGCTCCCTAACACCCGGGCATTTTTTCTTGAAAGGATGAACCATGATGCGCACGCGCGCCGCCGTTGCTCTTGAGGCAGGCAAACCCCTGGAAATAATGGAAGTAAACCTCGAGGGGCCAAAGGCCGGTGAGGTGCTGGTCGAGATCAAGGCGACGGGCTTGTGTCACACCGACGAGTTCACCCGCTCGGGCGCCGACCCCGAAGGGATCTTTCCCTGCATTCTGGGCCACGAGGGCGCAGGTGTTGTGGTTGAGGTGGGCGAAGGCGTCACCACCCTGAAGCCCGGCGATCACGTGATCCCGCTTTATACCCCCGAATGCCGCGAATGCCACGCCTGCCTGTCAGGCAAAACAAACCTGTGCACTGCGATCCGCAACACCCAAGGCCAGGGCCTGATGCCGGACGGAACCACCCGGTTCTCGATGCTCGACGGCACCCCGATCTACCACTACATGGGCTGCTCGACCTTCGCCAACCACACCGTCCTGACCGAGATCGCGCTGGCCAAGGTGCGCGACGACGCACCGTTCGACAAGATCTGCTACATCGGCTGTGGCGTGACCACGGGCATCGGTGCCGTCATCAATACGGCCGGGGTCGAGTTGGGGTCATCAGCCGCAGTGTTTGGCTTGGGGGGCATCGGCCTGAACGTGATCCAAGGCCTGCGCATGGCGGGTGCGGATATGATCATTGGCGTCGATCTGAATGATGACAAGGCCGAAATGGCGAAGAAATTCGGCATGACCCATTTCGTCAATCCGTCGAAACTGCCCGAGGGCCAATCCGTTACCGAAGCAATTATTGAGCTGACGAAGACCGAAAAGGATCAATTCGGCGGCGTGGACTATAGCTTTGATGCCACCGGCAATGTCGGCGTCATGCGGGACGCATTGGAATGCTCGCACCGCGGTTGGGGTGTGTCGGTGATCATCGGCGTGGCCCCTGCGGGTGCCGAAATCTCGACCCGCCCGTTTCAGTTGGTCACCGGCCGCGTCTGGAAAGGAACCGCCTTTGGGGGCGCTAAAGGTCGTACCGACGTGCCAAAATATGTGGACTGGTACATGGACGGCAAGATCGAGATAGATTCAATGATCACTCACAAACTGACCTTGGATGAGATCAACCATGGGTTTGATTTGATGCATGAAGGCAAATCCATTCGTGCGGTCGTCGAATTTTAGAGTTGTGATTAATGGCTTGATTGAACGATTCCGTTCAGAACAAAGTTTGCAGTGCTGGGGCTGCTTGCAAAGGGTATGTCATAGACAATCACCAGTCGGCTCAGGGCTTTGACATCCACATCATGAGGCATTGGTGACATTGGGTCGATAAAGAAGAACAACCCATCCAGTCTGCCTTCGCATATCATTGCGCCGAGCTGCTGGTCCCCACCCAATGGGCCGCTTTTAAGCGCCGTTACCCGCAGATCGGGCAAGGCAGCACTGATCCGCGCTCCGGTGGTTCCGGTTGCGAAAAGCTCGGCATTCTTCAGAGTATTAGCGTGCGATTTGGCCCACTCGACCATCAGGTCTTTCTTGGCATCATGCGCGACAAGGGCCAGACGAAGGCGTTTAGCGGATGAATTGCTCGACATAATCCGCCCCCAAACCAACCTCTTCATAGTGCTTACGGCACATGTCGATCTTGGTAAACACGTCCTCATAGCCCATGGTTTTGCCCCATGGATCGACATAAAGCATGACACCATTGACCTGGAAGTAGGTGATCATTTCCTCGACATCATCCGGAACCACAAGCGTGTGTGTTTCACCCGGCGGTTCAAAGACATAGCCGTCCTCTTCGGCCACCCAGTCATGCTCCAGATAATGCCAGCGGCCTTTCAGAACAAACCCATGCACGGGCTGAGGGTGTCGATGTCGGGATAGAACACCCGATTTGCGTACTCGCAGCAGGTTCATCCAATAACCCTGCGACCGGTTCAGACACAGGGGCCGGAAAGACACGTTTTCGGTCTGAGGCACCCATATACGCTCATCTTCGGCAATGGCCTTGGGGACAACGATCTCTTCCTGCGCATCCTTTGGAAAGGGTAGCTGATACGGCATCCTTGGATCGTCGTCGTGTCCTTGAACAGGCATGGGATTGTCCTTTTCACATTGCGGAATAGCCACCATCCACAGGATAGACGGCTCCGGTTACAAAAGCAGCCTCGTCAGACAAAAGCCATGCAGCCAACGCGCCGACCTCTGACGGCTTGCCCCAGCGGTCGAGTGGAGTGCGGCCTAGAATGGGTTGGTTGCGGGTCGGATCGGCGCGCAACGCCTCAGTCATTTCGGTTTCGATCCAGCCCGGAGCCACGGCGTTGACGCGAACGCCTTCCGCCGCCCATTTTCCGGCCAGGGCTTTGGTCAACTGCGCCACGCCGCCCTTGCTGGCGGAATAGGCCGGAACCAAGGGGCCGCCAAAGTAGCTGAGCATCGAGGCCGTGTTCACGATGGCCCCACCGGAGGCCGCCAGCAGGGGTTGAGCGGCTAGACAGCACCGCATGGTACCGGTCAGATTGATGTCGACGACCTTTTCAAAGGTCTCGATCTCGTATTCAGTGCCGCGCGCCAGAATGCCAGCGCAATTGACCAAACCGTCCAGGTGCCCAAGTCCGGCAAAGAAGGATGTCACGGCCTGCGTGTCGCGCACATCCAGCTGTGCGGCGGTATCGTCGGGAAATTGTGCGGCATACTCCGACACTTCGTCTGCACCGACACCAGTAGACGTCACACGCCATCCCTTGTCGCGCAAAGTTCCCGCGATCCCGGCACCGATACCACGGGTACCGCCTATGACGACGGCGTGTTTCATGGGTCAGTCCCCTTGCGCCAAAAACGCCTCAACCGCGTCCTTGCGCGGCATCGGTGCAACCGCGCCATACCCTTGCGTCGACAAAGCGGCGGCGGCGTTGGCATAGCGTGCGGCAGCGAAGGGATCGTCGCCGGCCACGATACGGGACAAAAACGCCCCATCAAACGTGTCGCCTGCAGCGGTGGCATCGACGGCTTCGACTCTGCGGCCTTTGACGCGTTCTCGTTTGTCGGGCGTCGCAACCAGCGTGCCCTCAGCCCCGAGGGTCAAGGCGACGATATTCGCACCAAGGTCCAGATAGAAATTTGCAATTGCATCGGGATCGGACAGCCCGGTCAGCTGTTCAGCGTCATCCAGCCCCGGCAGCGCGATGTCACATTGCGCCATGGCCGCATGGGTCACCGCGCGTGCGCGCTCAATCGGCCAAAGCTTGAGGCGCAGGTTGGTGTCGTATGAAACAAGGGCACCGGCGTCCTTCACAATTTTGATGGCGGCAAACACGGCATCGGCGGCAATGTCTGAAATCGCCTGGCTGATGCCTGAAACATGCAGGATTTTTGCCGATTGCAGCGCTGCCACGGGCAGATCATCCGGTCCCATCCGACTGCTGGCAGATCCAGCGCGGAAATAGCTGAATTCGTGCCCGTCTGCACCGTGGGTCACAAAGTATACCCCGGTATGTGCCTCCGTCACCTGACGCACTGTCGTTGTGTCAATCCCTTCGGCCTTCCACAGATCCATGAAAGAATTGCCGAATGTATCGGCCCCGATATGCGTTACGTACCCGACCGACGCACCCTGCCGTGCGGCGGCGATGGCGCAGTTCGACGTGTCTCCGCCATGACCCGGCAGGTAGTTCCCATCAGGTTGCTGATTGAATTCCAGCATAGGTTCGCCAAGGCAGAGGATATCAGGGGTCATTTTCATCTCATTTCAAGAAAGGGGTCGGCCCTGACGGGCCGACCAAGTGAGTAGGTGGGAGGTTTATTCAGCGGTATAGCTTTTGCCAACACCCGGGATCTTCCAGATGCGGAAGTTCGGGATCTCGGGGTCGTCAAAGTTCATGTCGCCATCGACCCAGATATGCAGGTGGTTCGATACGACATACATCTCGCCATCTGGGCCCCAGGCCAGTGTATCGGGCCAGTTCATTTCGGGGTGGTGGACGAAACGGCTGACCTGACGGGTGGATTCATCGAATTTCATGATCCCGTCCAGCGACAGCGCGGTCATGTAGATGTTGCCCGCATTGTCAGCCGTCATACCGTCGGTGTTCGACGGCAGGACCGCCGCGACCTCAACCGCGTTTTCGATCACGGTTTCATTTGTCTCGAAATTCCGCAGAATCTCGGTCGGCAGGCTATAAAGGTGATTGCCGGTCAGGTTGGTCCAGTAGAGCGTTTCCTTGTCACCCGACAACGCGATGCCATCGGCACCAGTGCGCATGCCACCATTTTTCAGAACCGGACGATCGTCGATGTTGAAGAAGAAATTCGGCTCGTCATTGGTGAACCGGTGCTGGTCCAGAATGCGACGTACCGAGTTGGTGTTGCTGTCATAGACGATCAGACCACCATGCAGCGGGTCACAGAAGATGCCGCTGTCAGCGATATAGGCAAAGCCGGTGTCATTATCGACAGCCAGATCGTTCAGGAACGAGCACTG
Source organism: Ruegeria sp. CE9 (assembly GCF_056537425.1). Classification (NCBI taxonomy): domain Bacteria; kingdom Pseudomonadati; phylum Pseudomonadota; class Alphaproteobacteria; order Rhodobacterales; family Roseobacteraceae; genus Ruegeria; species Ruegeria sp. CE9. The sequence continues at coordinate 399,844 of NZ_JBQFRO010000003.1, forward strand.
CCGATCCGCTTCTTCCGCGGTGAAGACATAGCGCTGGATTTCTTTGTTCTCTTTCAGGTCCCAAAGCACCAGCTTGGCGTCGCCATCTTCGTACGGAGGGCCCGCCACGTGGCCCTGATCCAGAATCCACATCACGTCATTGCGGTCGATCTCAAACCCCAGCACGGCCTTCAGACCATCGGGGTTCGACATGCTGTTCATTTCCTCGGACGGGAATGCCTCCAGTTCCCAGGTGTCGCCGTTCTTGACCAGTTTGGAAACGGTAGACGGAATCTCGGCCCCGCCCCAACGCGCGGTCGAGACATAGATGTTGCCCTGACTGTCAACCTTGGCACCTTGTACCAGTGCCTTGCCGTGGATTTCGCTGCCTTCCCAAGCAGATTTTGTGGCTTCGTCCTTGACGGCATAGGGCAGACTGTTCCATTCCGCTACCACTTCGGGCTCGTTCGCAAGCGCCGGGGTGGCCAGAACGGCGGTAAGGGCCACCGTGTTGAGCATTCGTTTCAGCATGTATTCCTCCCTTGCTGAGTTTTGGTGTTCCGCAGGCTGTTGCAGCAGCCTGCGGAACGTTTGATTTTAGATACGACCGTATTTCGCCAGACCTTCGCGCAGCGACCCGCTTTCGATGATCAGACGCGCCTGTTCTGCTTCGCGCGCGTCAATCTCGCGCGACATTTCCAGAATCGCTTCGGCGTGTTCACGCGGGACAGCGACGGCACCGTCGATATCGGCCACGATGATGTCGCCGGGGTGAACGATCACGCCGCCCATGTCCACTTCGACGTTCGAGGCCAGTGTCTTGATACGGCCCAGCGTGGTGCCCGGGCTGACACAGCGCGAGTAAACCGGGAAGTCATAGTCGCGCTTGATCTCGACCAGATCGCGCACGCCGCCGTCCAGAACCGCGCCTTCGTGCTTGTTGGCCACTGCGCCGGCAGTCATCAATCCGCCCCACAGTGCCACATCGGTGGTGCCGTTGGTCGAGATCACGATGACCGAACCGGCCTCGGATTCGTCGATGGCATCCAGCGCATGTTGGGGCGGCAGGAATTCATCTGTCGGACCTTCCAGAATGGTCACGGCGGGGCCAACGATTTTCTTTTCGTTGATGCGCGGCTTGATCGACGCAGGCAGGAAGCCGGTTTTGCCAGCAACTTTGTCTACGGCATCCGCAACGGATGCAGTCGCCACTTCGCGAAACCCTGCAACGAGCTCTTGAGTGTTCATGAGATTAGTCCTTTTCGTTTAGACGTTTTTTTTCAGTTAGGCTGTCAGGGCCGCGCGGACTGAGGCGCAAGCCGCATTTGTTAGAGAAGTCCCGGCACTGGCGGCGCCTGATATCACTGCCCAAGGCAAGTGTTGGGTTCGGGCTGGCAGCCGCGTATCAGGCAGGGTCACCATTTATTCACCCAGTGATCCGGGTGTTCATCATTCAGCACTTTGGCGATCTCGCGCGCAGCGCAGCGTTGCAGAACCGCGACCGAACGTTCCGAGTACCAGGCGGCATGGTCAGACACGATTGTGTTGGCGCTATGCAGCAATGGATTGTCAGAGTTGACCGGTTCCTGTTCGAACACATCGATACCGGCCCCGAAAATGCGGCCCTGGTTCAGGGCATCGGCCAGCGCGGCCTCATCAAGCAAGCCGCCGCGTGACACATTGATCACGACCGATGTCGGCTTCATCATGGCGATGTGCTCCGCATCCAGAATATGTCGCGTCTCAGGGGTGAGCGGCGCGTGCAAGCTGACCACATCGGCTGTCTTGCACAGTTCGGGCAGATCAACCTTTTGCACGTTGGCAGTCGCTGCGGCTTGATCGGTCAGGTAAGGGTCGAAGACCAGGACTGACGCAAATCCAAACGCCCGAAACTTCTGTGCTGCCTGCAGGCCGATCTTGCCACAACCAATCAGGCCAAGGGTGGCGTTTTCGCGGCTTGGGATCAGGGCCGCTTGGCCAATTCCCCAATGCCCAAGGCGTACTTCGGCATCGCGGGACGGGATACGGCGCTGAACTGCGAGATAAAGCGCCAGCGCATGTTCGCTGACCTCATTCTCGGCGCCATAGTCAGGCACGTTCGCGACATAGATCCCGCGCGACTTTGCATAGTCCAGGTCGACATTGTCGACGCCCACGCCATAGCGGACGACGACTTTGAGATTCGGGCAGGCATCGATGATGGCCGCGTCCACGGTGCGTTCCCGCACGAGGATCGCGACCGGGTCCAATGCCTGCAAAGCCGGGACCGCCTCGGTTTCCGGCGCAACCGGTGCGATCTGAACATCCTGCGCGGCCAGCACCGAAGCCTCGGTGTCATAAGCGGCATAGCCGGGTTCAAGGATTGCGATGGTCTGGCTGGTCATGTGACGGTCCCTGGGCATAGTTTACTGAGCCTTGTAAGCTTCGACGGCTGCGTCGAGGCGGTTTGGCCAGTCTTCACCGATTTCGCTGACGATGTATTCGCGCACGGCAGGCTGAGCAGCCGCACGGAACAACGCTTTTTGCTCGGGGCTGACAGGGACAACTTCCATGCCTTTTTCCGACAGGATCGCGGTTGCGTTCGCGTCCTGAGCGGCGGTCATGCCACGGTGGATCGTCTTCGAGATTTCCACGCACTGCTCAACGGCGCTTTTCTCGTCGTCGGTCAGGCCTTGGAAGAACGCATCCGACATCAGATAGGCGTGCCAGCTGAACACGTGACCATCCAGCGAGACGTATTTCTGGTGCTGGTACAGCGACGCGTTGACGATGTTGGTCACACCGTTTTCCTGACCGTCCACAACACCCTGCTGCAGAGCACCAGGCAGTTCCGGCCACGGAACCGGTGTTGCCGATGCGCCAAGGCTTTCGACCAGTGTGACCCACACAGGCGCGGTCATCACGCGCATCTTCAAGCCTTCCATATCGGCAGGCTCAGCGACAGGTTTCACATTGTTGGTGAAGTTGCGGACGCCGTTGTCGGCCACACCAAAGTTGCGGATGCCGGTTTGCGCCAGCATGTCTTCGGCCAGTGCATCACCAAATTCGCCGTCCATGACCGACCATGCCATGGCTTGGTCGTCGAACAGGTAAGGCATCGCCAGAACCGAGAAAGGTTTGTAGACGGCCGAGATCGGACCATCGTGGATCGCCGCCATCTGGACAGTGCCCAGTTGCAGACCTTCCATGATTTCGGAACCGCCACCCAGCTGCGAGGCCGGGAATATTTGGACGTCGATCGAGCCCGAGGTTTTGCCCTCGACGCAAGCTTCGAATGCCAGCGCGGCCGCGTGTTTCGGCGAGCTCAGGTCAGCGGCCTGGAAATGTGCGTATTTCAGTTCCTTGGCCGAGGCCGCGCCAGCGGCGGTCATTGCGACAACAGCAGTGGCCGTCATCAGTTTCGACATGGTTTTCATGAGGTACCTCCCTTTCATGTCAGTTCGCAAATCCAAAAAGATTGGGGACAAAAGTGCTGACGCCGGGCACAAGTATGACCAGAAGCAACACCACGAGTTCAGCCAGCAGCAGTGGCAAGACCGCCTTTGACAGCTTTTCAATTTTCAGTTGCCCGACTGTGGCGATTACGAACAGAACCGGGCCAACGGGGGGTGTAATCATCCCGATGGTCAGGTTCAGCACCAGCATCATGCCAAATTGCAGCGGATCGATGCCGGCAGAATAGGCGATGGGGCCAAGGATTGGCGTCAGGATGATCAGCGCGGGCAGCGTGTCGATGAAAAAGCCGCAGATCAGCGCAAAGGCGGCCAGAATGAACAGGATACCCAGTCGGCTGTCGGTAATCTGGGTGATCAGTTTGGCCAGTTCCTGCGGGATCTGCAGATAAGTCAGCAGCCAGGCAAAGATCGATGCCATCGCCACGATCAGGAACACCGATGAGGTCACCACCGCAGCGCGCACAAATGCGGCATAAAGTGTGCGGAAGGTGAAGGCGCGCAGGATAAAGCCCAGGAACAGCGCGTAAGCAGAAGCGACCGCGCCAGCCTCGGTCGGGGTGAAAACACCAAACAGGATACCCCCCAATATGATTGCTGGCATGATCAGTGCAGGGATAGCGGACAGTGTTGCACTGCGAAGTTCGGACATTGTCGCGCGATGCTCGCGCCCGCGATAGCCGTGTTTAGTGGACACGATGTGGTTTGCGATGGCCAGCGCCACGCCTAGCAACACGCCAGGGACGATGCCCGCAAGGAACAGGCCAGCGACGGTTACGCCATTGGTCGAAATCGCAAAGATAACCGCAAGGATCGAAGGCGGGATGATCGGCCCAATGGTCGCTGTGGCCGCAGACAAGGCACCGGCATAGTTCTTTTCGTACCCGGCCTCGCGCATCATCCGCATGACAATTGCGGACGGCCCCGCCGCGTCAGCCAGGGCGGAACCGCTGATCCCGGCAAACAGCATCGAAACCAGAATGTTCACGTGCCCCAGACCGCCCCGAACATGCCCAACCAGTGCGTTCGCAAACCGAAGAAGCGCGCGTGTCAGTCCGCAGGCTGTCATAAGTTCGGACGCCAGAATGAAGAAGGGCACGGCCATCAGGGGAAAGCTGTCAATGCCCGCGAACATCCGTTGTGTCGCGACAAGGGGGTTCAGCGAGCCGTCAATGAAGATAGCGGACAGCCCCGCGATACCCATGGTGAAAGCCACCGGAACGCCCAGGAACAGCGTGGCAAAAAACAATATGATAAGCGTTTTTGCCATGGCTCAGACCTCTGCCTGGTCACGTTCGGGGCTTGGTCCGTGCTCGAATTCCTGACGTACGAAGCGTTTGGCAAAAAAGGCCAACTGGATCAGGAACAGTGCACAGCCGATCGGGATTGCCAGATAGGGAATGCCGCGGGAAATGCCGGTGGACATGGTTTCCTTGTTCCAGCCGAATTCCACGAATTGGATGCCCAGCCACAGCATCGTCGCCATGAAAACGAACATCACGATGACGATGCCCCAACGCAGCGCCCGCGCCAGCGCATCAGGCAAAAGATCTGGGATTGTCGTGATTGCAACCAGTCGCCCCTCACGCAGGGCAAGACCAGCACCGCAGAATGCGCCAAGGATCATCAGATGCCGCGCGACTTCTTCTACCCATGCAAGGGATGTGCCCAGCCCATAGCGGCCGACTACATTGGCGAAGACAATTGCAAATACCGCAGCCAACGCCAATGCGACCAGCGCGCGGTTCAGCGCAACGATCCATGTCTCCAAAGTTTGCAAAGACGCCCCTCCCAATGCCGTCCCTTGGTGAGAATCAAAACTGGCATACAGTATGCTAATGTGTCAACACTAACACATTGTATGCCAGATAATCCGCTGCTACTGTCGAACTGAGGAGAGCGACATGAGCCCATTCAACAGACCGAAATCATTAACGGAATTGGTGGCAGAGAACCTTCGGGAACGGATCATCAAAGGTGAATTCGAATTGGGTGAACAACTGTCAGAAGCCCGAATCGCAAAAAACCTGGAGGTCAGCCGCACACCGGTGCGCGAGGCTATCAACCGGCTTGAGATGGAAGGACTTCTGGTCGTCGAACCTCAGCGCGGTTCGTTCGTTTTTAATCTGGAACCCGAAGAATTGGCGAAGCTTTGCGATGCGCGTGTCTGTCTTGAAACAACCGCGTTGGCATCGGCAATGCGTGTAAACCCGACATCCCTTCATGCTGCGCTTAGTGCGTGCGTTGATCGGATGGAAGCCGCCCGTGAAGATGGCGACGACGCGGAGTATCTGTATCAGGATACGCTGTTCCATCAGTGTTTCTTTGACCGCGCAGACAATCGTTTTCTGAATGACGCCTACCAGACGATCGCCCTAAAAATGGCGGCGTTGCGCAGTCGGTTGGGACACCATCCGGACCATATGGCTAAGTCCTATCGAGAACATATTGAGTTGGCTCAATGCGTGAAACAGGAAGACGTACCGAGAGCGCTCGAAATCCTAAAACTCCATATTGATAGGAAGGAAGGTTCCTATTGGAGTGATGCAACGAATTTGGACAGCCCGATTCAGCAGGCGCATTGAACGCCCCAGCTTGGTTTGCTCGTGCCTATCTGAGACCGGAATTCAGAAAACACGAGTTACACGCGTGTGATGCTTGTGTTTGCCAGCCAATGGCCTAGCTCGTAATCTCTCAGGAGATCGCCCGAGAGATTGGCCAAGCTTACCATTGGAACGTCCTGTTGCCGCTAAGATATGCAGACATCTACCCTTCAGAACCATTGCTAAGCAGCGATGCGGTAGACCGACCATCGGCAGCAGGGTTGATGTCAGTTCGGTATTTTCAGGCCCCACCAGATCGCATGCCTGAAGAGGTGTTCCATGAACATCATATTCTTCTGAATCTTCAGGCGAGCGCGCATAGGGTTCAGAACTGGCGAGATGGTGAGTTGCGAGACTTCACGTTTCACAAGGATGATATCATCGTCACACCGGCAGGGATGCGTTCGGGTTGGCGATGGTTCGCGGCTTCGGATGTCATTGTTGTCACGCTGGACCCCGTCAAAGTTGAACGCTTCGCGCAGTCCGAACTGGGCATGCTTCTTGATCCTCTGCAGTTTCGGGACTTACCACAATTCTCAGACCCAGATCTTTGCACCGCTGGCGTAATACTGCGCGATGCGCTTGAGACGGATGACATGTCTTCTTGGGTCATGTTCGAAGCCATGAGCCGGGTATTCTTGGTAAAACTGCTACAGAAGTATGGAAAGCGCCGAACCGAAAATATCGAACTGTCCTCCCGCTTCACATCAAAGCACTATCAACGCATTCTGGCATATGTGCAAAGCAGACTGGACCAAACGATCACCGTGGAGCAGCTGGCTGCCGAAGTTGGGATGAGTTCCTCGCATTTTGCGCGTGTCTTCAAAGAAACCTTGGGCTCAACACCGATGCAATACGTTATGGCCTACAGGATCGAACAGGCGCTGAAGATGATGGAGGATCCGGGACGGCCTCTTGGGAATATTGCCTTGGAGTGCGGGTTCTCTGATCAAGCTCATTTCACTCGTAGCTTCAAGCAGGTCGTCGGCCAAACACCCAGAGCGTTTCGCGCAGACAATTTGGCCTAAAGCAGAATCTTTCAAAAACTGGGCGGTTCGGTGCAAGTACACCAGCCCCTGAACGCATAAATGTTTGTTCATCGGGTTTACACCCATCCAGACAAGAAATCGGGAGATCTCTCATGAACAAATTGGCGATGACTACAGCTGCTGCCCTGCTTGCCTCAACAGCTGCAATTGCTCAGGTCGAAACGCGCACTGTCACTTTTGAAAATGAAGGTGCCACCCTGTCCGGTACACTTTACCTGCCCGAAGAACGCGGTACCGACCCGCTACCAACTGTGGTCGTCACCGGTGCCTGGACCTCAGTGCAAGAACAGATGCCCGCTAATTATGCCCGAGAGATGGCCGAACGTGGCTTCGCCGCATTCACATTCGATTTCCGCGGTTGGGGAAAATCGGGCGATCTGCCAAACGAAATACGTTTTGTCGAAAGCCCCGCAGCAAAGACCTCGGACATCAAGGCCGCAATTGAATTCGTCTCCACCCTGCCTGAGGTCGATGCTGATCACATCAATGGTTTGGGTATCTGTGCTTCGGCTGGCTACATGGTAGACGCCGTCTCTGGTAACCCTCTGGTTCAGCGCGTTGGTCTGGTGGCCCCTTGGCTGCAAAACCAAGAGATTGTTGAGGCTGTCTATGGTGGTGAAGAAGGGGTTGCCGGACTGATCCAAGTCTCTCATGCAGCCGAAGCGTCTGGAGGTCAGATCATCCCCGCGGCTGGCCCAGAAGGTGCCGAAGGCGTGTTGATGCCGATTGGTGGCTACTATTATGAAGCCGACCGCGGTGCGATTCCCGAATATGACGACAAGTGGAACAATGCAGGCTGGGAAGGCTGGTTGACCTATCACCCTGCGGACAACCCGCAGCGATTGGATAAACCACTGGCCATTGTGCATTCGGAAAGCGCGGCAATCCCGCAGGGTGTTCAGACTTTCCTAGCCGGTTTTGCAGGTGAGGCGACAGCGCAGTGGCTGGAGGATGTCACGCAGTTCGATTTCTATGACAACCCCGAGGATGTCACCCGAGCAGCTGACACAGTGGCCGACCACTTCCGCGCGGGTTCAAGCAACTAAGGCTCATGCGGACGCCGAACGATATTTCGGCGTCCGCCCACAGTTAATCGGAGCATCCTCATGCATAATAAACTCGCATCCACTCTTGCAGCCGTGTCCTTGATCGGAACCGCAGCATTCGCCGAGCAACGGGCCGATATTTCAACCGCAATCACCGACATCGCAGCTGGCGCCGACCGCCACGACTGGCCCCGTGTGCGCAGTGCATTTGCCGATACCGTCACCACGGATTACACCAGCCTCTGGGGCGGAGACCCGATCACGCAACCCGTCGATGAGCTTGTGGCAGGATGGTCCGCTTTTCTGCCCGGGTTCGACTCGACGCACCACATGGTGGCCAATCACACAATCAATTCATTGACCGATACATCCGCCAAAGCACAGGCTGATTTTATTGCAACCCATCGTCTTGATGATGGCTTGTGGGTTCTTGGGGGTCGTTATGACTATGAACTTGAGAAATCGGATGACCGCTGGGTTGTCACGTCGATGACCATGACGGCACTCTGGGAAACCGGTGACCGTGGTCTGGTGGCAATTGCTGGCCAACGCGCTGCTGAGGCGAACTAAGGGAAAACACATGACGAGCCAACGCATCGCACTCGTGACCGGCGCCAATCGTGGCATTGGCAAAGAGGTCGCCCTTCAACTGGCCCGCGATCATGGGATGAAGGTCTTGATTGGCTGTCGTGATCTGCACAAAGGTCGGTCAGCAGCCAGAGAGATCGGATCAGAGGCCGAGGCCCTGCAGCTCGATGTGTCCGATCAAGTTTCGATCGATGCGGCCTTTGCTCAGATCGACTCTACGTACGGGCGCCTCGACGTCCTGGTTAACAATGCAGGCGTGGACTATGACACCGATCAGCGCGCGCATAGTGCCGATCTTGATCGTGTGCGCCGAGCCTTCGAGACCAACCTCTTCGGTGCGTGGGCGACTACGATCGCTGCAAGTCCATTGCTTCGGCGTGGCGACAATGCCCGGATCGTCAACGTGTCGTCTGGTGCCGGGGCGATAACGGGCATGTCGGCTGGTACGCCCGGCTATGGTGTATCCAAAGCAGCATTGAATGCGTTGACTCTTAAGACCGCTGCTGAGCTGAGGCCTGACAGCATCCTCGTCAACGCTGTGTGCCCTGGCTGGGTTGCCACAGATATGGGTGGGGGCGGTCGCCCCATTCCCGAGGGCGCAAAAGGCGTTGTCTGGGCGGCGACATTGCCAAGGAACGGGCCAACGGGCGGGTTCTTTCGCGACGGGTTGGAAATCGATTGGTAGACGCTATTGGGTTGCCATGAATTCAATAAGATTGCGGACCCGCGCGGGCAATAGGCGACGACTGGGGTAGACCGCAAACATCTCTCTGGTCATCGGAGCGGTGTTTACGACTTCTAAGGGCACAACATCTTTGTCGATCATGTCTTTGGGCAATAAGGCAACGCCCAGATTCCGGCGAACGCCCTGTAAAATGACATCGAGGTCGACAAAGCTGTGCGCGACGTGCACAGGCTTCAAGTTTTCTCCGGTTTCCAGCACCCAAGGCTGCCCGGACACAAGCGCAGGAAGTGATAGGAAGCCAGAGCGCGACATGGGGTCAGTTATCTTGTGTTCTTCAACAAAACCAGCCCCCGCACAAAAGCAATAGTCGATGGACCAGAGTCGTCGGGCTACCAAGCTTGAATCTGTCAATGGACCGACCCGAAAGGCGAGATCAATATTGTCGCGAAAAAAATCCAGAAAGAGATTAGTTGTCGTGAGTTCCAGCTCCACATTCTCATGCTGAGCGGCAAAATCCAACAGCAGCGGCCCGATGGTAACACGGGCAGCCAATGGCGGGGCCGTGATACGAATCTTCTGGCGCTTTGTATCGTCTGAAAATCCAGCAACACCTTGAAGGGCTTCGATTGGGTCTTGGCATCGATACAGCAGACGCCTTCCCTCTTCGGTCAAACGGACCTGACGTGTCGTACGTTCGAACAATTTGGTGCCCAGATGGCCTTCTAGTTCGGCAATCCTGCGACTGACCCGACTAAGCGGGATGCCCATCTGATCTGCGGCTTTCGAAAAGCTGAGATGGCTGGCCACAACAGTAAAAAGGGCGAGGTCATTGTAGATCATTATTCTATTATCAAGATAATCATTTCCATTATCAACTATTATCACTGGCCATCATGGGCACTAGTTTCTTCGCAACAAAAAGGAGAAACCCATGTCCTATGCGATTGAAATCACCCAGACAGGCAACCCTGAAGTGCTGCGCAAAGCCGACCAAGCTGTGCCCCAACCCGGTGCCGGAGAAATCCTGATCCGCAATCACGCAGCTGCCGTCAATTTTATCGACACGATCATTCGTCGAGGCGAGATGCCCGAAGGCATGATGCCCGCCCTACCCCATGTGCCTGGGGTCGAAGGTGCTGGGGTCGTCGAAGCAGTTGGCGCTGGCGTCGTAGATTTGGTTGTAGGTGATCGAGTGGCCTGGATGGGCCCAATTGGTGCAGGTGGATATGGTACGCATTCCGCAATTGGCACACCCTACGTGACCAAAATAGCGGACGGCGTCAGCTTTGAAACCGCAGCGTCGATCCCGGTGAACGCGATGACTGCCTATCACATGCTGGTTAATCTCGGTGCCGCATCAACCGGTAAATCCGTGCTTATCCACGCAGCAGCGGGTGGCGTCGGCACGATGGCTGTGCAAATAGCCAAGCAACTGGGCATGACCGTGATCGCCTCGGTCAGCACAGACAAGATGGGCTATGCGCGTGAACAAGGCGCTGAGCACGTCATCGACTATCGCAACGAAGATGTGGCGGCACGGGTCTCTGAAATCACCGGCGGGCAAGGCGTTGACCTGACGTTGAACCCGGTTTCAGGAGAATCTCTTAAATCTGACCTCGATGCCTTGGCGCCACTTGGGACAGCCGTGCTGTTCGGCTTTCTCGCAGGGCCACCGGCTGGCAGCTTTGCAGAGGATCTGGCCAAACACTTCCAGAAATCCATCGCGGTCCGCGTCAGCGATATCTACACGTATTTTATCAATCGTCCCGCAGCATTCCAGGCCGACATGGCAACCGTATTCAAATTGCAGGATTCCGGTGTGCTGCGCCCTCAGATCACCGTACTACCGATTGACGAGGCCGCAGAAGCGCATCGCCGCCTCGAAGCCGGTGAGACAACCGGCAAGCTGGTACTCGGCATCGATTGATGCCTTCCGCCGATACCCAGGAAAAGGAACCTAGACAATGAGCACGGTATTTGAAACTGCCCTCATGGGAAAAAACATCGTCATAATCGGAGGCAGCAGCGGCATGGGTAAGGCCACTGCAAAAGCGGCGGTTGCACTTGGTGCAACGGTAACCATCGCCAGCCGAAATACAGCCAAGCTGGAAGCTGCAGCGGAAGAAATCGGGGGTGGCGTTCAAATCGCGCCCGTCGATACAACTGACGAAGCTGGTGTGAAATCCTGGGCTGCTGGCCTGGACGCTGTGGATCATCTGGTTATCTCGGCCTCAAGCGCCGTGCATGGCAGTTTTGAAGAGCTGCCTACAGACGATCTGCGCGCGATGTTCGAGGCCAAGTTCATAGGCCCCTATCAGGCCGCGCGCGAGGTTTTGCCCGCACTTGTTGAGGGCGGGTCAATCACTTTCTTTTCCGGCGTACTCAGCCGTCGCCCCTCAGCCGGGGCGACCGGCCTCGGAGCCGCAAACGCGGCCGTCGAGGCGTTGACCAAAGGTTTGGCATTGGAACTATCCGGCCCTGCGCGCGTGAACTGCATCAGTCCCGGCATGGTCGCAACCGAAGCCTATTCCGCCATGAGTGAAGAGGCACGCGAGGGCATGTACACTCAAGTTGGCAGCAGCCTGCCTGTAGGTCGCGTCGGGACCGCAGAGGACGTTGCCCAGGCCGCAATCATGGCAATGACAAACGGCTATCTAACCGGCACAGTACTGGATGTAGATGGTGGCCACCTTATCCGAGCTTGATCATTAGGGCTCTCTGAATCAAGGCCGCCCCCGAAACAAACGCTCAGTTGGTGAATCGTAGGAAAATGCCACCGATGCGACGCACTTACGTTTCTTCGGCATGATATAGGCCAAGCTGGTGGCGGCGTTTGTGGAATGTCGCCACCCGATCGACGATCTCATCACTTGCGACGGCAATGACAAAGGACAACAATGTCTCAAGCAGCGCGATTGTGCCGACTGAAGATGGGAAGAATTGCGGTGTGTCCGCCGAAATCACGAATCCATGCTTTGCGTTGCGTAATACCGGGCTGGCGGGGCTATCAGAAAGTCCAATCACCTTCATACCTTGCTCGCGCGCAACCTGCACCGCCTCGACGACTTCGTTGCGGTAAGGTTTGCAGGTCATGGCAATCAGAACATCGCGCTTGTCGGCCCATGCCAGATCGTCGATCGGATTTGATCCGGCGCGCGGGATGGCATGAAATTGCACCATGCCGGTTGAGGCCAGATATACAAAATTGCGCGCATTCGAGTTGTTCACGCCAACACCCAGCACGAATACGTTTCGCGAGTTCCAGATGTCCTCGGCCGCTGCCTTCAACTGCTCGGATGAGATATTGGCAAAGGTCTCTTCGACATTGCGCAGGGCGTCCTGGACCATGTCCGCATAAAGACCGCCCATATTGCCGGATTTACGAATATCTTGCAGCCAGCGCGCGCGTTCCGGGAAATCGGTTTGTCCGCGCCGGATCGCCTCACGGAACGGAACCCGGAAATCCTCGTAACCGTCGAACCCGACCTGCCTTGCCATGCGAACGATCGTATTGGGTTTCACGTTTGCAGCTTCGGCGATTTCGCGTACTGTTGAGACACCGACATCACGCGGGTTCTCAAGTACGTAGGTTGCGGCCTTGCGTGCCTCTGGCGTTAGCTGCGATAGCTCCTCTGCAAGCCTTTCCAGAATCGAATTTGATACATCTGTCCCATTCATGATTGACGATGGTATTTTTGTTTGCCTACGGTGTCGAGGCCAAATCGACTCAGAGGTCTATTCGGATGTCATCCGAAATCCTCTCACACTCTGAGCCGGTACAGGCGCATGGATGGAGAGTGCCGCATGAAACAACCCGCAACAATGAAAGCTATAGTCACGATGGGGCATGGTGACCTGGATCAGATGGTCTGGCACGAGGACTGGCCCTGCCCCACACCCAAGCCCGGCGAAGTGTTGATACAGGTCGGAGCCTGTGGCCTGAACAATACCGATGTGAACACCCGGTCCGGCTGGTATTCCAAAACCGTCAGTGATGCGACGACAGGTGGCGCGTTCGAAGAGGTGGGCAGCGATGATCCAACCTGGGGCGGAGCGCCGCTGGTCTTCCCGCGCATTCAAGGGGCGGATGTGTGCGGGCAGATTGTGGGCGTCGGGGAAGGGGTGGACCAAAGCCGCATAGGTGAGCGGGTGATCACAGATTGCTGGCTGCGCGATCCCGCGGATCCGCTGAACAAGGACAAGACCGGGTATTTCGGATCAGAACGAGATGGCGGATTTGCCGAATACACGACAATTCCTGCTCAGAATGCCATCGCCATCCAGTCCTCGCTTTCGGATGCTGAACTTGCGACATTTTCCTGCTCATATTCCACCGCCGAAGGTATGCTGACCCGCGCCAAAGTAACCGAGGTTGATACCGTACTGGTCCCGGGCGCGTCTGGTGGCGTAGGCGGTGCGCTGGTTCAACTGGCCAAGCGCCGCAATGCGCGGGTCATCGCGATGGCATTGGAGGCCAAACATGATGACGTCGCCCTTCTTGGCCCCGATCTCATTCTACCCCGCGCGCCCGAAGATCTGCGCGCCTCGTTGGGTGATGAGAATATCACGGTCGTCGCGGATGTGGTTGGTGGGCCCTATTGGCCGCAACTTATTGGCATTCTCGAACGAGGCGGGCGATATACCTGCTCGGGCGCCATTGCGGGTCCGATGGTCGAATTTGACCTGCGCACCTTCTATTTGCGGGATCTGACCTTTACCGGATCAACGGTTATCGACCCCGAAGTGATGCAAAATCTTGTACGCTACATCGAGGCCGGCGAAGTGAAGCCTGCCTTGGCAGCGACTTATCCGCTGAGCGAACTGCATGATGCCCAAGCCGCCTTTATCGCCAAGAAACACACCGGAAACATAGTAGTTGCCCCATGACATTGAACGACGTGTTAGCAGCCGCCCGACAGCTGCACCAGGCGCATCCCGATTTGGCCAGCTTTGGGGATTGGCCAACCGATCTGACCGCAACCGAGCTATCGCCGGAACACGTTCCAGCGACCCGGCTGGTCAGCGAGTTTGACCTGGAAGGTACAGCCGCGACCCAAGCGATGATCAGGGCCATTGCCGCCTCTGCAGAACAGGCGCATTGGAAACGCACCTATACCGAAGATGAGGTCGGGGCGGATTTCCTTGCACGCTATGGATATTACGAGTTGTTCGGGCCTACCGGGCATTTCCACTCGACCCAGTTGCGGGGATATGTCGCCTATTGGGGCGCGGGTTTGAACTATGATTGGCACAGCCATCAGGCAGAAGAGCTGTATCTGACGCTCGCGGGCTCCGCCTGTTTCAAGATCGAAGGTAATGCAGAGTCTATCGACCCCGGACAGACGCGCCAACATGCAAGCTGGCAAAGCCACGCAATGACGACAAGTGATCAGCCGATCCTGACCTTTGTGCTTTGGAGGGGTGATGGAATTGGCGATCTGCCCCGGATGGATATGGCATGAGAACTACAGTTCATCGCGCCCTCAAGCAGGAGGCAACTCGATGAGGCCACAAGCGATTGCGACCCAGATGATCGATGACGCACGGGTGCGTGTAACCCGTTTCGACTTTGCCCCCGGAGCTGAAACCGGCTGGCATCGGCATGCAATGGACTATGTCATCACCGCCGTTTCCGATTGTCATATGCGATTGGAGTTGCCGGACGGAACCACCAACGAAGTGACTGTCCCTGCCGGAACGGCCTATCGTCGCGACGAAGGGGTCGAGCACAATGTGATCAACGCGGGTGATACGCCAATGTCATTTGTCGAGGTGGAACTGAAATGAAGATCACTCAGATTTCAGTCTTTCAGATCGATCTGCCATTGGAGCACCCCTATTGGCTGTCTGGCGGGCGATTGAAATTCGAAACGCTGGACGCGACGCTGGTGAAGATCGATACCGACGCCGGGCTGGTAGGCTGGGGTGAAGGCACCCCTTGGGGTCACACCTATGTGCCCGCCCACGGCCCCGGCATTCGGGCGGGGATCGAGACGATGGCGCCGTTTATTCTGGGCCTCGACCCGCGCCGCGTTCTGGATGTCGAACGCGCAATGGATTTGGCTTTGCCGGGGCATCTCTATGCCAAAAGCCCAGTTGACATGGCCTGTTGGGACATTTCGGGCCAGGCTGCCGATTTGCCCATCGCTGATCTGATGGGAGGCGGGTCTCGCACACCACGCCCCATTGCGTCATCCGTAGGGGCGAAAACGGTCGAAGAAACCCGCGCGGTCATCGATCGATATCGCCAACGCGGCTATATCGCCCATTCCGTCAAGATCGGTGGAGATGTGACCCGGGATATCGCCCGCATCCGTGACGTTGAGAGCCTGCGGAACCCCGAGGATATTATCCTCTATGATGTGAATCGCGGCTGGTCACGACAGCAGGCGCTGCGGGTGATAAGCGCGGTTGAAGACCTGAACGTCATTATCGAACAGCCCTGCGAGACACTGGATGATATCGCGGCAATTTCCGGCAAACATGCGTCGCCCGTGTCTGTTGATGAGAGCCTTGTAACCCTGCAGGATGCAACCCGTATTGCCCGGGATGGCATCGCCGAGATTTTCGGCATCAAGCTCAACCGTGTCGGCGGGCTGACCAAAGCGGCCCGGATGCGCGATGTCGCACTTGCACATGGGATCGACATGTTTGTGATGGCGACCGGTGGCTCGGTCCTGGCGGATACCGAAGCGCTCCATCTGGCGGCGACCATTCCGGACGCGAATTGTTATGCCGTCTGGGCCTGTCAGGACATGATCACAGTAGATATAGCCAGCGGGCGCGGACCACGGAACAAAGATGGCCACTTGCACTTGCCCGACGCACCTGGCCTTGGTGTACACCCGGATGAAGATGCGTTGGGCGACCCGATGGCGGTTTACCGATATTGATCTTTTGCTGTAGTTGACCTTACCCCTTCGCCATGGGAACGATGCGCGATGGCTTTGTCAGACAGGAATCTGCAATGAAGATCGAACCCTTTGGCGTCGAAATCTGGATGGACGAATGGGAAACCAAATGCGCCTATAATCTTGCGGAAACCTGCGTCGAGAGCCTGACGATCGCAGAACTACTGCAGCTTGCCGGGCGAAATTCAGATGATCTGTCGGAACTTCTGGGGATGAAGATGACTTATGGCGCGATCCGGGGGTCGGACCGGCTGCGCGATGCGATCTGTGGCTTGTACGGCCAACAACAGCGCGAGAACATCATCGTCACGCATGGAACGATCGGGGCCAATATGCTGGTCCACAAAACGCTGGTCGAACGGGGCGACAAGGTGGTGGCCGTCGTGCCCACCTATCAGCAGCATTACTCAATCCCGGCCAGCATCGGTGCAGAAGTGACGCAAATCCATCTGCGCGCCGAGAATGCGTACTTGCCCGATCTGGACGAGCTGCGCGCCGCCGTAGCTCCGGGCACCAAGCTGATCGCGATCAACAACCCCAACAACCCGACCGGCGCAGTGATGGATCGCGCCTATCTGCTTAAGATTGTTGACATCGCACGCGCTGCCGGGGCCTGGCTGCTGTGTGATGAGGTTTATCGCGGCACCGGGCAAGAAGGCGCGGGCATGACTGATGCAGTTGCCGATCTTTATGAGAAAGGGATTTCAACTGCGGGCATGTCCAAGGCGTTCTCGCTGGCGGGGCTGCGGCTGGGTTGGATTGCTTCTAATCCTGAATTGATCGAGGCGGTTTCGATCCACCGGGACTATGACACGATCTCGGTCGGTATGATTGACGACCATTTCGCCGCGATCGCACTTGAAAGCCGCGACAAGGTGCTGGCCCGCAGCCACACCATCACACGCGGCAACCTCGCCATGCTGGAAGAATGGGTCGATCAAGAGCCCAAGATCAGCTGGGTCAAACCCAAAGCCGGGACCACGGCGCTATTGCACTATGATCTCGACATGCCTTCACGCGAATTCTGCGTAAGGTTGTTGCAAGAAACCGGGGTGATGTTCACACCGGGCTCTGCGTTGGGTCTCGAAGGATGCGTTCGGATCGGATACGCCAATACCCCATCGGTCATCCGCGATGGATTGGCGAAGGTTTCCGGCTTTCTTGCAAAGCTGGATTAACGACGCATCGACTGACCGTTGTGGAACAAATGCACCTTCTCGGGCGCTGCAGTGACCGATACGTTCTGTCCCCTTAGGTTGCGTTGGATACCGGGTAGCTTGGCAATCACGGCCTCCCGCCCCTCGGGGGCTGCGAAGTAGAGCAGCGTGACCTCACCCAAGGCCTCGGTGAAATCGACCAGGCCTGTGTAAATCGGCGTCTCTTCCGTGATCACCAAATCCTCGGGCCGGACCCCGATATTGACCTTTTTGCCCTCATCGGCGGCATTTGTCGGGATTGATGAGATCGCCACACCTCCGTCATCCAGCGTTACGGTCGTTGTCTCTCCGGTCGCAGTGATGGTTCCCGGCAAAAGGTTCATGGCTGGTGAGCCGATGAATTGCGCGACGAATTCATTGTCTGGAGTCTCATACAGCTCGAGCGGTGTACCAACCTGCGCGACCCCCTTATTGGCGAGAACGACGATACGGCTGGCCAATGTCATCGCCTCGACCTGATCGTGGGTGACGTAGATCATCGTGCTGTCTGGCATCGCCTCTTTCAGGCGCGCGATCTCAATCCGCGTTGCCACGCGCAACGCGGCATCCAGGTTCGAAAGCGGCTCGTCAAACAAATAGACCTTCGGATCGCGCACAATCGCGCGCCCGATGGCAACCCGCTGGCGCTGACCGCCTGACAAGGCTTTGGGCAGACGGTCCAGCAGAGGTTCAAGCTGCAGGATTTTCGCAGCACGCTCGACGGCTGCATCAACCTCGGCACTGGGCATCTTGGCGATCTTGAGCGCGAAGGCCATGTTTTCGCGCACGGTCATATGCGGATAAAGCGCATATGACTGGAACACCATCGCAATGCCGCGTTGCGCAGGCGGCACATCGTTCACCACCTGCCCCTCGATCTCAAGCGTGCCGCCTGTGATCTTTTCTAGGCCTGCAATCATGCGCAGCAATGTGGATTTGCCGCAGCCTGATGGGCCGACAAAAACGATCAGTTCGCCTTGCTCGATATCAAGATCGATATGTTTCAGGACATCGACCGGGCCATAGGATTTGGCCACATCCGTGAGCTTGAGTTCCGACATGACTTACCCCTTTCGATGCGCCAACAAACAGAATTGAGCCGCGTCCAGCGTTACCGTACCAGCCCCGGGAACGCTGCCCACGTCCTCGGCGATCGCTTGCCAGTTGCCGGTAGGCAGGGTGACTTCGGCAGCGTCTGACCCCAGATTGAACGCGCAGAACACCCGCTCTACTTCATCTTCGCGCGTGAAGGTCAGCACTGAACCGATCTGGGTCATTCCGGTCTGCGCACCCGACATCAGGGCCGAATGCGCGCGGCGCAGCGCGATCGCGTGACGGTAGTGATGCAGCATCGATTTCGGGTCTTGCTCCAGCCGGTCCACAGCCTTTTCCGCCTGAACCGAACTGACCGGCAGCCACGGTCGGCTTGTGCTGAACCCCGATTGCTCATCCTGCGCAGTCCAGACCATCGGGGTGCGGCAGCCATCGCGGCCTTTGAACTCGGGCCAGAATTCGACGCCATAGGGGTCTTGTAGATCCTCAAACGCCACATCCGCCTCGGGCAAGCCCAGTTCCTCGCCCTGAAACAGGCAGGCCGAGCCGCGCAGGCACATCATCAGGACGGCATATTGCCGGATGGCCGCATCATCCAGACCCCAGCGCGTGGCATGGCGCTGCACGTCGTGGTTCGAGAACGCCCAACAGGGCCAAGCGTCACCTGCTTTGTCTTCAAGCTGATCAAAAACTTGCTTGGCGTAAGCTGCTGTGAGCACGCGCTTTTCGAGGAACTCGAAGGCGTAACACATATGCATGCGCTTATCACCGGTCGTGTATTCCCCCATGATTTCAAGCCCGCGTTGCGCGTCACCGACCTCACCCAGACACGCGCGGCCCTCGTATTCGTCAGTCAGGGCGCGCAGGCGTTCGAGGAAAGCGATATTCTCGGGCTGGCTTTTGGAATAGAGGTGATCCTGATGGTTATACGGGTTCACCATCGGCGCGATTGACGAGTTGCGCTGCTCCATTGGCAAGCCAGGATTGTCGCGCAGTTGGGCGTCGTGAAAATAGAAGTTTATCGTGTCCAAGCGGAATCCGTCGACGCCGAGATCCAGCCAGAACCGGGCCACATCCAGCAGCGCATCCTGAACATCTTTGCAGTGGAAGTTCAAATCCGGCTGCGCACTCAGGAAGTTGTGCAGATAATATTGCAGACGCCGCGCATCCCATTGCCAGGCCGAGCCGCCAAAGATAGACAACCAGTTGTTGGGAGGTGTCCCATCAGGTTTGGGATCAGCCCAAACATACCAATCAGATTTTGGATTATCGCGGCTGGCGCGACTTTCGTTGAACCATGGATGCTGATCGGAAGTGTGAGACATCACCAGATCGATCATCACCTTCAGCCCATGTGCATGGGCTTGATCCAGAAGCTCTTTGAAATCCGCCATGGTGCCGAACATCGGATCAACATCGCGATAGTCGCTGACATCATAGCCGAAATCCTTCATCGGGGATTTGAAGAATGGCGATATCCAGACCGCGTCCACCCCCAGCGAGGCGATATAGCCAAGCCGCTGGGTGATACCCTTCAGGTCTCCGATCCCATCGCCGTTGCTGTCTTGAAAGCTGCGCGGGTAGACCTGATAGATTACTCCACCCCGCCACCAATCAGACGTCGCTTTGGTTGTTTCGAATGCTGTTGCTTTGGTCTGCACGTTCATCACACGCCCTTATTTTACGGAACCGGCCAGCAAGCCGCGAACCAGATATTTTTGCATTGCAAAGAAGACGGCCAGCGGCACCGCGATTGAAACAAACGCCGCCGTCGCCAAGATTTCCCAGTTACCGCCCCGCGTCCCCAACAGCTCGACAATGCGGTTGGTCATGACCGTGGTCTGGCCGCTGGCGTCGATCAGGAACACTTTGGCAACCAGCAGGTCGTTCCATGTCCATAGGAACTGGAAGATCGCAAAAGAGGCCAGTGCCGGAAAGCTGAGCGGCAGGATCAGTTTGGTGAAAATCTGAAACTCGGTCGCCCCATCGACTCGCGCATTCTCGATCAGATCACGCGGCAGCCCGGCCATGTAGTTGCGTAATAGATAGATCGCCAATGGCATCCCGAACCCGGTATGGGCCATCCAAACGCCCAGATAGCCTTTGCCGATCCCGATATTGAGATGCAGTTTCAGCAACGGGATCAGCGCCAGTTGCAATGGCACCACCAACAGGCCAACGACCGCAGCAATCAGTAAGGCACGCCCGGGGAAATCCATCCACGCCAGCGCGTAGGCTGCAAAAGCCGCAACAAGGATCGGGATGATCGTGGCCGGGATCGTTACCGTGAGTGTATTGAAGAACGCCTTGCCCATACTGTCTGAACTGTTTGCGTTGAACAGAACATGGGCATAGTTCTCGGTCGTGAACTCCGGCGGCAAAGTGGTGGTCACAAAGACCCGAGGTCCGCGCTGACCTGAAAACTCTTCGGTGTTCTCCATCCGATAATCGCCGTTGGCTTGCACCGTGATAGTACCACCCCGGCGCAGCTCGGCTGTTTCACCGGGCGCATAGGCATCAATCTCGCGCGAGTTCACACCCCATCTTGTTATGTCCGATGCTTTCTCGCCTTCGAAAATGTTGCCTTCGATCACATAAAGACCATCCTGCAAAACCTGCGTTTCAGGTGCGGCCGCACGCAGTGTCAGGTTCTGCTCGGACGGGAACAGCGCCCGCCACCAGCCGCTGCTGGCAATCTGGTCTCCGGTTCTGAAAGACGAGATCAACAATCCGAGTGTCGGGAACACCCATAGCACCACAAGCAGCACGACCGAGGCGTGAACGACCCATCTTAGGGCTGGGCGGGTTCCTGCAATATCGCTCATATCCCCAACCTCCTACTGCATTTCTTTGCGCGCATTGCGCACGTTCCAGATCAGGATCGGCGTCACCAGCAACATGATCACCATGGCTGAGGCCGACCCAACGCCCCAGTCATTGGCGCGGAACATCTTGTCGTACATATAATTGGCCAGAACCTGTGTCTCCCACTGGCCATTGGTCATGGCAAAGACGATGTCAAAGACCTTGAGGACTACGATTGTGATAGTGGTCCAGACCACCATGATGGTTGTCTTGATCTGCGGTACTTTGATCTTGAAGAAAATCTGAAACGGGTTGGCCCCATCCAGAATGGCGGCCTCGATGGTCTCTTCGGGGATACCGCGCAAGGCAGCAGACAGGATGACCATGGCAAAGCCGGTTTGAATCCAGACCAGTACGATCATCAGGAAGAAGTTGTTCCAGAATGGCAACGTCAGCCAGGTGTGCGTCTCGGTTCCGCCAAAGAAGATATAGATCGCGTTCAGTACACCAATCTGATCCTGATCAGGCGGACGCGCGTCGTAGACCAGTTTCCAGATCACTGAGGCACCTACAAAGGAAATCGCCATCGGCATAAAGATCAACGACTTGGCGACATTGCCCCAGCGAATACGGTCCGTCAGCTGCGCCACAAGCAGGCCAAAAGCGGTAGACATGGCGGGGACAACAATCAGCCAAAGCATGTTGTTGCGCATCGCTTCCCAGAATTTCGGCTCGGCGAGCATTTGGGAGTAGTTATTGAGGCCCGCCCATTCATACCCGCCACCGGCGACACGATCGGTCAGCGACAGGCGTAGCGTCTCAAACACCGGATAGGCAAGATAAACCCCAAGCGCGAGGATCGCTGGCAAAAGGAACAGCCAGGGCCGGATCATGTTCGCGCGGTTGATGTTGCGCCCTGCGTTGGGGCCGCGTGCGGGGAATAGGACCTTATCTAGAAACTGGTTGGACAGGTAGAAATAGCCCACGCATCCCGACACACCGATTACGATTGTCAGCAGGCCCTGAATTGCCGGATTCATGGCGTCCTCTCCCTTTTAAGGGTTTCGGGCAACCTGAGTGACAGGCTGCCCGAGGGGTTCAGCAGATTACTTAAGCGCGTCCCAGGACGACTGGATTTCGCCGGTGACTTCTTCAGCGGATTTACCACCTGTATAGTCAACCATACCGGTCCAGAAGGTACCCGCCCCCACCGCGCCAGGCATCAGGTCCGACCCGTCAAAGCGGAAGGTCGTCGCGCCCAACAGAATGTCACCCAGACCGCGCAGGGTATCATCCTTGTAGGCCTCGGTGTTCACGCCCGTATGAGGGGTCAGGAACCCGGTCTGCGCCATCATCACCTCATGCGCGAGCGGCTGCTTGAGGAACTCCATGAACGCGCTGGTCGCATCCGAAGGATTGCTGACCGCCATCAAGGTACCGCCACCCAAAACCGGGTTGCCCAGGTCTTTGTCGGCGAAGGACGGCATGTAGAAGAAATCAGCATCCAGGCCGAACTCGACATCTTCGGGGAAGAAGGCCGGGACGAATGACGCCTGACGGTGCATGTAGCACTGTGGCGGGGATGAGAACATGCCCTTGGGGCTGTCGCGGAAGTCGGTCGAGGCCACTGCACCCGCTCCCCCCGAGACCTTGGCATCATCGCGCGCAAACCAGCCGAATTCCTCGATCGCGGCGATCACGCGCGGATCGTCGAACGGAATCTCGTTAGTCACCCACTGGTCGTAGACTTCGGGCGGCTGAGTCCGCAGCATCATGTCTTCAACCCAGTCGGTCGCAGGCCAGCCAGTCGCTGCACCTGATCCCAGACCGATGCACCAAGGTGTCTCGCCGTCAGCAACGATCTGTTCGGTCAGCGCCTTCAGCTCTTCCATGCTGGTGGGCACTTCGTAACCTGCGTCTTCAAAGTTTTCCGGGTTGTACCAGACCAGAGACTTGACGTTCACGTTGTAGAAAAAGCCATACATCTGATCATTGCCGTCGGCATCTTTATAGGTGCCTAGATCAACCCAGGAATCCCCCGCCGCATAGTTGTCGCCGACCCAATTGGCCATGTCTTCACCCAGCGGTGTTAACTGCCCCTTGGATGCCATGATCGCCGCCAAGCCAGGCTGCGGGAAAACTGCGATGTTGGGGGCAGATCCGGCCTCGGCATCAATTACGATCTGCTGCTCGAAGCTGTCAGAGCCAGTATAGATTACGTCAGCACCGGTCGCCGCTTCGAAATAGGCGATCATGTTGTTGAAATAGCCGTCCTCGGGCGTCAGCCATGGACCAAATACCGTGACCGTTTGACCGCTCAGATCAGGGGCACCTTCAGCCCAGGCATTGTAGCTGTCCCAGTTGAACGGCCCTTCGCCCGGCGTGAAGACCAGATCCTGTGCCTGTACCGGCCCAGCCAGCAGAGCGATCGCCGCCGCACCCGAATAAAGTGCGTGTCTCATGAGTTCTCCTCCCAATATTATCGGCGCAAACGAGATTCGTTTTCAAAGCGCTTTGGATATCGCACTTTATCCGCTAACATTCAAACTCTGTCAACAACCACCTATCAATCCTAATAATACAGCTATTTCTAAGTCCATTTCTGAAACAGGTTGACTGAACCCGAATTTCGCAACAAAACAACTGAGCACCAATTTGAAGGCGCTTTGAATACAATGAACCTAAAGCAGCTCTCCGAGATTCTGGGTCTTTCACAGACAACCGTCAGCCGCGCGCTGAACGGATATCCCGAGGTCAACGAAGGAACACGCATACGGGTTCAAGCTGCGGCGGATAAACATGGGTATCGCCCCAATAGTCGCGCCAAAGGGTTGGCCACCGGTCGCTCTATGGTCATCGGCCATGTGATTCCCACCTCATCCCAACATGAAATGGTCAATCCAATTTTTGGGGATTTTGTTGCAGGCGCGGCAAGAACTTACGCCGAAAACAACTATGACATGATGTTCACCCATGCGCCCGATACCTCGATTGAGGAATCCTATCGCAATCTGTTCAATCGTGGTGTTGTCGACGGCATTGTGTTGCAGGGCCCGAAAGAGCGGGAACCACGTATTTCTGCGCTCTCGCGGCTGGGCGTACCTTTCATTGTCCACGGCCGATCAACCTATGCCGAAGAACCCTATGACTGGATCGATGTGAACAATCAGCGCTCATTCGAACGCGCCACCCGATTTCTGATTGATCTGGGCCACCGGCGTATCGCGTTAATAAACGGGTTAGAAGAGATGGATTTTGCGCAACGCCGTAGAAATGGCTATCTGGCAGCGCTGGAAAGTGCTGGCATCGCCATTGATCACAGCCTTCTGCGCAGTGCAGAGATGACCGAGATTTACGGGCACCAAACTGCTTGCGACATGCTGGAGCTTGACGACCCGCCAACCGCCATTTTGGCCTCATCGATCATTTCGGCCGTTGGGGTCCGGCGCGCACTGGAAGAACGTGACCTGAAAATGGGGCGGGACATCTCGATTATCGCTCATGACGATGAATTGTCTTACATGCGCAATGGCATGGACGTTCCGATATTCACGGCAACACGATCATCCGTGAGGCATGCGGGCGAGTTGGCTGCCGAAATGCTGATCGAACGGATCAATGCGCCGAACGACCCTCCAAAAACTCGCCTGCTGGAAGCCGAACTCGTCGTCGGCAGCTCGACCGGCCCTGCCCCGCAAAGGACTTGAAATGAAATACAAACGTGCGAATTTCCCACAAGATTTTCAGTTTGGCGTGGCAACCTCAGCCTACCAGATCGAAGGCCACGCTCAAGGCGGTGCAGGCAAATCCCATTGGGACAGTTTCGCCGCGACCCCCGGCAATGTCGCCAACGCGGAAAACGGCGACCTAGCCTGCGACCACTACAATCGATACGAACAGGATTTCGACCTAATCCGGGATGCCGGTTTCGATTGCTATCGCTTTTCAACCAGTTGGGCGCGGATTCTGCCGGAAGGGCGCGGGCCGGTCAATCAGCAAGGCCTTGATTTCTATGACCGTCTCACAGATGCGCTGCTTGAGCGCGGCATCAAACCCTGCGCTACGCTCTACCATTGGGAGCTGCCTTCTCCGCTTTCGGACTTAGGCGGCTGGCGGAACCGAGATATCGCGAATTGGTTCGCTGATTTCACTGAAATCATCATGGGTCGCATCGGTGATCGGATGTTCAGCGTTGCCCCTATCAACGAACCCTGGTGCGTAAGCTGGCTGAGCCATTTCGAAGGCCATCACGCGCCCGGTATGCGCGATATCCGGGCAGCTGCGCGTGCGATGCACCACGTCCTGCTGGCCCACGGTCGCGCAATCGAGACCATGCGCGGATTGGGGATGTCCAACCTAGGTGCCGTATTCAATCTGGAATGGGCAGAGCCTGCAGATAACAGCCCCCAGGCGCAGGAAGCCGCAGCGCTTTATGATGGGATTTACAATCGCTTTTTCCTAAGCGGGGTTTTTCACAAATCTTACCCCAAGAATGTTCTGGAAGGATTGGCGCCTCACCTGCCCAAGAACTGGCAAGATGACTTCGAGACGATTGGAACACCTGTCGATTGGTGCGGTCTGAACTACTACACGCGCAAATTGATCACGCGCGCCGATACACCCTGGCCCGCCGTTCAAGAGGTTCCCGGTTCGCTCCCCAAAACCCAAATGGGGTGGGAGATTGATCCCGCCGCCCTATCCCGTTTCCTGATCCGGGCCGCACAGGAGTACACTCGCGACCTGCCAATTTTTATAACCGAAAACGGCATGGCGAGCCCGGAACGCCAGAATGACGCCGATAGGATTGACTATTTGAACCAGCATTTGGCTGAAGTGCGCAAAGCACTGGATCATGGAGTGCCTGTCAAAGGGTACTTTGTCTGGTCTCTGCTTGACAATTACGAGTGGGCGCTTGGCTATGAAAAACGGTTCGGTTTGGTTGATGTGGATTTTGACACGCTGGAAAGAAGACCTAAAGCTTCGTATCACGCATTGCAGACGGCTCTTGCCAAAAGCTAGTCGCCCAATCAATCGGGTTCGCAGGTGCAAGAGTCTTTAACTTCAATTCAAAAGCTTTAGCAGCGGCGCGGCGCGTTCGATTGTATGGTTCTGAATCTCATCCGATGACATCAATTCCACAAACAAGCGCTCGGCGCGTGTAAATCGCTCAAAATAGGTAAACCGGATAGATTCTACCAGCAAAAGCTCTTGGCACTGGACCAAGTAGTCAGCTTGAAATTCGGTGTGATGCACCGCATTGTCCGATACCTGGCCTTCATCCTGAACGAAGACATCACCAACCAACGCCACATTGGCCGTCGCTGTCATACACCCTGCCTCGGGTGCGACCTCGAATATTTCAAGGGGTTTGGAAAGGTCCGAAATCGCGGCCGCCACTTCTGCGCGCTCATCTTCGTTTTCAGCCGTATGTTCGAACCCGACGATATCGGCGCCCGGAACCTCGAGACTTAGGCTAAATCCAGTCTCTACAAACGAAATTGTCATGCGCCCCGCGCCATGAGAATGGGCGTTGATGGCAGTCAAACCCTGCGCCAGCGGTGCGACAGGTATGAGCGCAAAGAGTATGGCTGCGCATTTCATTCTACTCACCGTTAACCAAACAAACCATATGACATTCTAGTGCAAATGCGCCTCAGCGCAATAATTGCCGGGCGCTCAGACCTCCCCAGATATGGTTAGTCAGAAACTGCAGATATACCTGATAATAAAACTCAGGTTGACTTTGTTGACAAATTAACTCAGTTATTGCCCCGCCTGCCCCACAGCAGTTGTGGGGCCCGAATCCCGTTAAGAAGGAAAGAGTTCCACATGACCAGATTGTCCTCCGCGACCAGTGTTTTCAGTTTGTGCGTCGCAAGCACAGCGGTTGCCGACGCTCCGTCCAAGGCCGATGTCCTAAGCACCTATGCCAACATTGCGGAAGCCAAATATGACGATAGCCTGATCGCTGCAAAAAGACTTCAGACCGCAGTAAATGCGCTGATCGCCGATCCATCTGATGCTACGCTGAACGCGGCTCGTGCCGCATGGATCGCTGCGCGTGTACCTTATCAGCAAACCGAAGTTTATCGGTTTGGCAACGCAATCGTCGACGATTGGGAAGGTAAAGTGAATGCGTGGCCGCTGGACGAGGGCTTGATTGACTACGTGGATGCCTCTTATGGCGGCCCGAGCGATGAGAACGAGTCCGCAGCCCTGAACGTCATCGCCAACCCCAGCTTTGAGCTGTCGGGTGAATCCATCGACGCCAGCGAAATCACCCCCGCTCTGCTGGCGGATACCTTGCACGAAGCAGACGGGATTGAGGCTAATGTTGCCACAGGCTACCACGCCATCGAATTCCTGCTGTGGGGTCAAGACCTGAACGGTCACGGTGCGGGTGCGGGTGACCGGCCCTATACCGATTACGCACAAGGTGACGGCTGCACCAACGGCAATTGCGATCGCCGCGCACAGTATCTGAGCGCCGCAACTGACCTGCTGATCAGCGATCTGGAGTGGATGACTGCACAATGGGCGGAAGGTGGTGATGCGCGCGCGGCTCTGTCGGCCAATGAATCCGCCGGTGTCAGCGCCATCCTGACTGGCATGGGCTCGTTGTCATACGGTGAACAAGCGGGTGAGCGGATGCGCCTTGGCCTGATGCTGAACGATCCCGAGGAAGAGCATGACTGCTTTGCCGACAACACCCATAACAGCCATTACTATGACGGTTTGGGCATTCAGAACGTTTACTTGGGCAGCTATACGCGTATCGATGGCACTCCGGTTTCGGGTGCATCATTGTCCGACCTCGTGGCTGCGACAGATCCGGCGCTGAATGCTGAGATGAAGGCCAAATTGGCGAATACGATGCTTGCCTTGGGTCGCATCAAATCGACCGCCGAAGCAGGCTTTGCCTATGACCAGATGCTGGAACGGGGCAACGAAGGCGGTGAGGCCCTGATCATGGGCGGCGTCAACGGACTGATCGATCAGACCAAAACGATTGAGCGCATTGTGACCACGCTGGAACTGGATCAGATCGATTTCGAGGGTTCGGACAGCCTGGATAATCCCGATGCGGTCTTCCACTAATCCTTACGACTGGGCACGCTTTGAATTGAGGCACGCGAATACTGCCGCGAAACCCGAGACTATGTGTCGGTGGGCTTGATTGCAGAGCTGCTCAGCAACGAAGAAGGACATGTCGACATTCTCAATTCAATGCTCGATCTGTATGAAAGGATTGGCGAGCCAATTATGCGCAATTCGACGCATCTAAATTGGACAACGGCAGCTAAGCTTGCCCTTGTTCCGGTGGTCGTACTATCGGCCACCCAATCCCTAGCCAACGAGCTTCGGGATCTACATCTGAACTTCATTCTCCGGACTGCCGAAGAACGCACGCGCATCGAAGCGGCAACTTCAGCACCTGATGACTTCGGTGCACCGCAACGCTTCGAAGAGCTACCCGCCGGTGCCGCAACCGTGCGCGTTCGCAGTGATGCAGACGCGTTTTCGCAGCCCTCGGCCAATATCAGTTTCGAACAGGAGCTGGATTTCAAGGTCGGCAATGGGTTGTTCAAGAAGATCTGGGTCTCGTCACCTTCTTCCACGTTGGCGTCTGACGGGTTGGGGCCTTTGTATAACGCCCGCTCCTGCCAGCGCTGCCACATAAAAGACGGACGTGGCCATACTCCTAACGGGTCGGACGATAGTGCCGTCTCGATGTTTCTGAGAATTTCAATCCCGGGCTCGTCAGAAGACGCTCCTGTCGAAATCGAAGACTATATCGCCACCTTGCCTGATCCTTACTATGGCGGCCAGATGCAAGACTTTGCACTTGCGGGTCACCCGGCTGAATACAAGCTCGAAATCACTTACGAAGAGGTCCCGGTTGAGCTGTCTGATGGGGAAACCGCTTGGCTACGTCAACCGACATACAAAGCTGCGGATCTGGGCTATGGCCCTCTTCATCCCGACGCGATGCTCAGCCCCAGGGTCGCGCCACAGATGATCGGATTGGGGTTGCTCGAAGCCATTCCGGTTGACGATCTGCTGGCGAAAGCTGACCCCGAAGATTCAGACGGCGATGGCATATCCGGGCGTCCGAACATCGTGTGGTCGAATGAGTTCGGTGAGCCAATGATCGGCCGCTTTGGCCATAAGGCCGGGATGCCCACAATCATGGAGCAATCCTCGGCCGCCTTTGCGGGCGACATAGGAATCTCAAACCCGCTCTATCCTGCACCGCACGGCGATTGCACCGAGTTTCAGACCAATTGCATCAATGCCCCGCATGGAGACTCCGATGCACGCGGTTTTGAGATTGATCAGATTGGGATGGATCTTGTCGTCTTTTACAGCCGCAATCTTGGTGTCCCGGCGCGGCGTGACGTCGATGATCCAGAGGTGTTGCGCGGTAAAGAGGTCTTTCACGTCTCAGGTTGTGCCTCCTGCCACACACCAGCTTATGTCACGCACCGGGTGCCCGACCGGCCTGAGCACAGTTTCCAACTGATCTGGCCCTACACCGATCTCTTGTTGCACGACATGGGCGAAGGTCTTGCCGACAATCGCCCCGAAGCCCGTGCCACGGGCCGTGAATGGCGCACCCCGCCGCTTTGGGGCATCGGCCTGACCGAGCGTGTGTCAGGCCACACCCAATTCCTGCACGACGGTCGGGCGCGATCCCTGCTTGAGGCGATCCTGTGGCATGGTGGAGAGGCGCAGGCAGCCCGCGATACGGTTGTTTCGATGCCGAAGGCCGACCGGGATGCCCTGATCCAATTTCTTGAAAGCCTTTGAACTATGCGTAGCCTTACCCTTGTCACTGCCCTGCTGATCCCCTTAGGCGTTCACGCGCAGGATCACAGGCCTATCCTGATGGATGTGACAGAAACGCATATTCTGCAGCGCTTTGCGCAATTGGCTGAGGCCACCGAAGTATTGGCGACGACCGTACGGACCGATTGCACCCCGGAGTCCAATGAACTGCGCGCTGCCTATGGCACAGCATTCGACAGCTGGATTTCAGTTAGCCATTTACGGTTCGGCCCAAGCGAAATCGAAGACCGTGCATTCGCCATGGCATTCTGGCCCGATACCAAAGGGTTCACTCCCAGAACACTAACTCGGCACATCAACAGCGAAGACCCCGCAGTCGAAACCCCCGAAGCTTACGCCGAAACGTCCATTGCTGGTCGGGGATTCCTGGCATTGGAGCGCATGCTCTATGATCCGGCAATGGCGGAAAGGGGCAGCGCTGAATATCGCTGCGCCCTGATCCGAGCCATCGCGATCGATATCGACCGAAATGCTGAGGCTATGAATGAAGATTGGCAATCCTACTCACCAAAACTGACGCAGCCGAGCGGCGACAGCCCCTATCGCTCGGACGATGAGGCGATGCAGGAGTTGTTCAGAGCGCTGACAACAGGCCTTGAGTTCACAGCCGATACAAGATTAGGCCGCCCTTTGGGTACATTCGAACGCCCCCGCCCCAGCCGCGCCGAAGCGCGCCGGTCTGGCCGGTCGTTGCGCCATGTAGAATTGTCGCTGATAGCCTTGCGCGATTTGGCCGCGCGCCTCTCCTTTGACCATCCCGAGATCGCAGGCAATTTGGATGCCGCCTTTGCACGCGCCATTGATCGGGCTCAGTCTCTGGATAACTCCACCTTCACCAGCGTCGACACACCGCAAGGCCGCATACGGATTGAAGCATTGCAGCAATCGATCAACGAAATTCGTGCAATCGCTTCGGAAAAGCTTGGCCCGACGCTTGGAATTAGCGCTGGGTTCAACTCATTGGACGGGGACTGAGCGTTGAGCAACCGCCGTACGTTCATCGCCAGCCTCGCCGCCGCTAGCCTAACCCCTGTCACGGGCTGGTCGTCAGTGGGCGCCCCGCACTATCTGGCCGCTGGGCTCTTTCCCGATGGCAGTTATCGGCTTTCTGGACTTGATAGCACAGGCACCCTCCTGTTCTCGATCCCCCTACCTGCGCGTGGCCACGCGGCGGCAGCACATCCGCGCAAGGCACAAGCGGTAGCCTTTGCGCGCCGTCCCGGCACTTTCGCCATCGTCATCGATTGCACCGACGGTTCCATCGTCAGGCGACTAAAAGCTCCACGGGGTCGCCATTTCTACGGACATGGCACATTTACAGCCGGTGGCACCCGTTTCTTTACAACCGAGAACGACTATGAAGCTGCTGAAGGAGTGATCGGCGTCTGGGACGCGGCCACTTTTGCCCGGCTGGGGGAATTCCCGTCGGGCGGCATTGGCCCTCATGACATGCGCTTGCTGCCCGATGGTGAAACGTTGGTCATTGCCAACGGTGGGATCGAAACACACCCTGATACCGGTCGGACCAAACTAAATCTGCCAGCGATGCAACCCAACCTGACGTATCTGGATCTGTCAGGCACTGTCTTGGAACAAGTAGAGCTGCCCAGCACGCTGCACAAGAATTCGATCCGCCATCTAGCGGTGCGCGACGATGGCCTTGTTGGCTTTGCTATGCAGTGGCAGGGCAGCCAAATTGAACACCCAGCCCTGCTTGGCCTTCACCAAAGAGGCGAAAACCCGCGTCTATTGTCGGCGCCCGATACACATCAAAGCGGAATACAGGGCTATGCCGGCAGCGTCGCCTTTTCCTCAGATGGCCAATCGATTGCAATCACCTGCCCGCGTGGGAATGCATTGCACCTCTTTGATGTTCAAAGCGGATCCTTCCTTGGGGCGCATGCGTTCGAAGACGTATGCGGATTGGCAGCCGGTGAAACGGGATTGGTATTCACGACCGGCATTGGGGCCTTTGGCGCGCTGAATAGCGAGGTGGCAAAAATCTCTGCCCGATCAGACTGCCAATGGGACAACCACCTGATCCCAATTCGTTCATTCGGATAAATCTCGGCAGACCCCTGTTTGTCAGATTACACTTGGACGAATCAAACCTCTGCCGTATTGGCGGGCGCGAAACCAGTATACCTAAGCCAAGGATTGACCTGATTGAAACAGACGCCCGACGCACCGCATTCCATCTACGGGGTTGAAAAATGGGGCAAAGGCCTCATCGAGGTGACAGATCAGGGCGAGATCGGTCTGCGCAATCCGATGACACCGGAAACGGCGGCGATAAGCCTTCCCGGTATCCTCAGTGATCTGGACGACCGGGGTATCAAGGCCCCGATGGTCCTGCGCGTCACCTCCTATCTTGAGCACGAGATCGCACATCTTAACGAAAGCTTCCACGATGCCATTACGCGCGTGGGCTACAATGGGGATTATCGCGGCGTCTTTCCAATCAAAGTGAACCAGCAGGCGCAAGTCGTCGACCGGATCGTCGAGTTCGGCAAAAAATACAACTACGGCCTTGAAGCCGGGTCCAAGCCCGAACTTGTGGTCGCGTTGGCGCACCGGTTGGCCCCAGAGGCTCTGATCGTTTGCAATGGTGTCAAGGATGCCGAGTTCATTCAACTGGCGATCCTGTCCCGCAAGATCGGGTTCAACACTGTGATCGTTCTGGAAAGCCCGAAAGAGGCTGATACGGTCATCAATGTCTACAAAGAACTGGGCATTGAGCCGCTGATCGGCGTGCGGGTGAAGCTCACGAACCAGATCAGTGGAAAATGGGAAGAAAGCTCGGGCGACCGTTCGGCCTTTGGTATGAACACCGATCAGTTGGTCGCGACTGTCGACAAGCTGAAAGAGGCGGGCCTATTGCACTGCCTCAGGCTGCAGCACTCGCATCTCGGTTCACAAGTGCAGGACGTGAACGATGTGCGCCGCGCCGTGGGTGAAGCCTGTCGCTACTATACGGAACTGACCCGCGAGGGCGTGCCGCTATCTCATTTGGACCTCGGCGGCGGCATGGGTGTGGATTACACGGGCGAGAAGAAAGCCGCTGAGAATTCAATCAACTACACAGTCGAAGAATACTGCGCCAACGTTGTTGAGACCGTCGCCTATGCGATGGACGAGGCTGAGATGGACCACCCGATATTGGTCACTGAAAGTGGCCGTGCCGTCGTCGCTACGTCTTCAATGCTGTTGTTCAACGTACTGGAAAGCACGCTCTACGACGCGCCGAATGGCCCCGAGGTTGAACCAGACGACCACCATCTGGTCGCGGACCTTGCTGCAGTTCATGGCTACCTTAGCCAAGACCGTCTGCAGGAATGCTGGAACGACGCCACGTTTTATCGCAACGAGCTGCGCGCGCTTTTCAGGCGCGGCTATGTCGATCTGCGCCAAATGGCACGGGCCGAACGTATCTACCTGTCCCTGATGGCCCGCCTCAAGGCGCTGGCAGCCAGCGATGATCTGGAAACGGATGTGGACGATCAACTTGAGAAAGTGGCCGACATCTACCACTGCAACTTCTCGCTGTTCCAATCCCTGCCGGACGTCTGGGCGATCGACCAATTGCACCCGATTGTGCCGCTGCAAGGATTGAATGAAACCCCAGACCGCCGCGCAGTCCTGTCCGACATCACCTGTGACAGCGATGGTAAAATCGACCGGTTCATCCTCGCCGATGGCGTTTCCCCTAGTCTGCCGGTGCATTCGCTGCCGGATGATGGCGAGTATTTCATGGGCGTTTTCTTCGTCGGTGCCTATCAGGAAACGCTGGGCGATCTGCACAATCTGTTCGGCGACACCAACGTCGTCACCATCGACCTGCGCACAGATGGCGGGTTCGACCTGCTGCATGAACAAGAGGGAGACACGATCAGCCAGGTCCTGTCTTACGTGGAATTCGATCCACAGGATTGCGTCGCCGCCTTCCGCAAAATGGTGGACGAGGCGATCTCGACCGGTACTCTGCAAGCCAAGGACCGCAAAACCCTGATGAGCGCCTATCGCGACTCGATCAACGGCTACACCTATTACGAATAAGAAGGAGACAGACCATGGGCAAAACACTGGTTGTCGGTGCGGGCGGCGTATCCCACGCAGCCGTGCACAAGATGGCGATGAATTCAGATATTTTCACCGAGATCACTCTGGCCAGCCGCACGAAATCAAAATGCGATGCCATCGCCAAGGCCGTGAAGGAACGTGTCGGCGTGGATATCTCAACCGCGGAATTGGATGCTTACAAGGTCGAAGACACGGTCAAGCTGATCAAAGAAACAGGCGCGGAAATCCTCGTAAACCTCGCCCTGCCCTATCAGGATCTGGTGCTGATGGATGCCTGTCTTGAGGCCGGTATCCACTACCTCGACACCGCAAACTACGAGCCCGAAGATGAGGCCAAGTTCGAATACCACTGGCAATGGGCCTATCAAGAGCGGTTCAAAGCGGCAGGCCTGACCGCAATCCTCGGCTCTGGCTTTGATCCGGGCGTGACATCCGTCTTCGCCACATGGCTCAAGAAGCACAAGTTAGACACGATTCGTCAGATCGACGTGCTGGACGCAAATGGCGGCAGTAACGATCAGGAATTCGCGACCAACTTCAACCCGGAAATCAACCTGCGTGAAGTGCTGGCCGAGGTTCGCCACTGGGAAAACGGCGCGTGGCAGCATAGCCCGGCGATGACCCACAAGGTTGAGTTCGATTTCCCCGCCATCGGCCCCAAGAACATGTACCTGATGTATCACGAGGAACTGGAATCCCTCAGCACCCACTTCCCCGAGATCGAACGCGCCCGTTTCTGGATGACCTTTGGCGACGCCTACATCACCCACGCCAAGGTGCTGGAAAACGTCGGCATGACCCGCATCGACCCGGTGATGCATGACGGCAAAGAAATCATCCCGATCCAGTTCCTGAAAACCCTGCTGCCCGATCCCGGCGATCTGGGCGCTGAAACCAAAGGCAAAGCCTGCATCGGCGACATCGCCACAGGTCAGGCCAAAGACGGCTCGGGCGAAAAGACCTATTACATCTACAACATCTGCGACCACGAGGAATGCTATGCCGAGGTCGGCTCCCAAGCCGTCAGCTATACCACTGGCGTTCCCGCCATGATCGGCGCGGCACAGGTGCTGAAAGGCAATTGGCGCGAACCGGGCGTGTGGAACATGGAGCAACTCGACCCTGACAACTTCATGGACATGTTGAACACCCAAGGCCTCCCATGGCAAGTCCACGAACTCGACGGTCCCGTCAGTTTCTGATCTTCATCTTTTCCCAAATACTCCGGGGGGTCCGGGTGGCTAGCCCCCCGGCCTCTCCACCACTCGGAGACGCCTGACATGTCCGACATGATGACCACACAGGCCGGAGACGCCGGAGCCTTCCGGCATTTCGACCTCAGCCGTGTGCCCACACCCTGCTTTGTGGTCGACGAAAAGGCCGTCGAGCGAAACCTGACCATCCTTTCCGACATCGGCACCCGCTCTGGCGCGCATGTTCTAAGCGCGCTCAAGGCGTTCTCGATGTTCTCGCTGGCCCCGCTGGTGCGTCAACATCTCGGCGGCACCTGCGCCAGTGGCATCTTTGAGGCCCGTCTGGGGCGTGAAGAATACGGCGGCGAGGTCGCGACATTTTGCGCCGGGTACAAAGACGCTGACATCGACGAAATCCTGTCGTTCTCCGATCACATCATCTTCAACACGCCGTCGCAAAAGGATCGGTTTCTCAGCAAAGCCCAGGCCGCAGGTGTTCAGGTTGGTTTGCGTATCAACCCGGAACATTCCGAAGGTGAAATCCCCAAGTATGATCCCTGCGCCCCTTGTTCGCGCCTTGGCACCCCTGTCAGCCAACTCACAGCAGGAACCCTGGCTGGAGTTGACGGTCTGCACATGCACACGCTCTGTGAACAGGGGTTTGAGCCGCTGCAGCGTACGTGGGCGGCAGTCGAGCCAAGGCTCAAACCATACCTCAACCAAATCAAATGGCTGAATTTCGGCGGCGGCCACCATATCACGCGCGACGACTATGATCGCGACGGGCTGGTCGCGTTCATCAAGGCCATCCGCGCAGAACACGATGTCGAAGTTTACATCGAACCCGGTGAGGCAGTCGCGCTGGATGCAGGTGTTCTGATCGGAGAAATCCTGGACCTGCCCACCAATGGCATGAACCTTGCGATCACCGATATCTCGGCCACATGCCATATGCCCGACGTGATCGAAGCCCCCTATCGACCAGCCCTCATGGATGAGGCCGAGGAGGGCCATACTTACCGCCTGGGCGGCCCCTCCTGCCTCGCCGGTGATGTGATCGGCGACTATACATGGGAAAAGCCGCTCAAGATTGGCCAGCGCTTTGCCTTCCTCGATCAGGCGCATTACTCGATGGTCAAGACCAACACGTTCAACGGTGTGCCTCTGCCAACCATTGCACTTTGGAATAGCGAAACGGACGAGCTGAAAATTATCAAACAGTTCGGCTATGACGACTTCAAAGAAAGACTCTCATGAGCATTTTTCTCGACAGTGAACTGACTGCCTCTGAACGCACCGAAGACGCCCGCTTCCGCGTCATCCCGGTGCCTCTGGAGCGCACTGTTTCTTATGGGGCGGGCACCGCTAAAGGCCCTGAGGCCATCATCGAGGCCAGCAACGAACTGGAACGCATCACCGGCCACGCCGAGCCTTGCGTCGAAGGTATCTTTACCGAAGACCCGCTGAACTGCGACGGCCCCCTTCCCGAAGTCATGGAGCGCCTCGCCCAGCGTACCGAAGCCGCCATTCGCGCGGGCAAAGTGCCGGTTACGTTGGGCGGTGAGCATTCGCTGAGTTATGGCGCAGTGATGGGCGTTGCACGCGCCCTGAACCAGCCCATCGGGATCGTCCAGATCGATGCCCATGCCGACCTGCGCAATGCGTATCAAGGTGAGAAACACTCGCACGCCTCGGTCATGCACTTGCTGGCAGGCGAAGGCATCCGGCTGGCTCAATTCGGCGTCCGCGCTTTCTCCACCGAAGAGGCGAAAAGCCGCCTGAAGAACCACGTCTTCCACGTCGATGCCGAGGAATTGGTCACTGGAAACATCCATTCCGTCGACCTGCCCGAAGATTTCCCCGAACTGGTCTATGTCAGCTTCGACGTAGATGGTCTGGACCCGTCCCAGATGCCCGCCACCGGAACCCCGGTGCCCGGCGGGTTAGGTTATTATCAGGCGCTTCGGCTGGTAGAACACGCGTTGCAACACCGTAAATGCGTGGGCTTTGATGTGGTTGAATTGGCTCCGGACGGCAACGCCGCATGGGATTTCACAGCCGCCCAGATCGTCTATCGCTTGATGGCCGCCTGTTAATCTTCGGCGGTCTCGTTCAATTCCATATGCCCTTCGCCCTTGTTCAGGACGCGGCGCAGCATGGGCTCAAAAAACTCCAGCGGTTTGGTCGGATAGTCCGGATCAAACGCCTTCTGGTCATACTCGTGGCAGAAATAGCGGCAATCCTCCCAATACGGGCTGTCGCGATACTTGTCGCGGGCATTCCGATCACCGCCCAGGTGGTGATTGTAATAGTAGCCTTGAAATACGCAGTGATGCTTGAGGATCCAGTGAGTTTTCTCGCTGACATAGGGCTTCATCATCGCTGCTGACAGCTCGCCATGGTTATAGGGCGATAGGATATCACCCGTGTCATGGATCAGCGCCGCCACGACCAGTTCCTCATCCGCACCGTCCTCATAAGCTCGAGTCGCAGCTTGCAAACTGTGCTGATAGCGGTTCACCGGATAAGGTGTCCACTCTTCATCCAACGAGCGGATGGCGTCCAGAATACGATCCGGCAAGGCCGCGTTATAGGCCTCTTCATACTCCATCACGGCATCCCAATCCGCTTTGGTCGTCTCTTCAAAACTGGTCCAGGTGGGTTTGTGACTTTTGTCCAGCACGGCGCGCTCCTATGGCTGCTAGCCAGCTCAAGTTACCCAAACCGGCCTGCAACGCAAAAGAATTCTACTAGGCGAATGCCTGAAATCACGCCGTGGTTACGGCACTACCTCTGTTAGCCGCTGAGCGACGCATCAGAGGCCGCCCGGCGATGGACAAGAAAACGCCGGACAGAGCGACCCCCAACACCGCAGGCAGATACAGCAATATCCACAATCGTGGGTTTTCAATCACCAGAGGAGAGACAAACCCCCGCACGCCTTCGAGCAAAACAAGGATTGTAAACGCGGCCAATATTTGGGGCCACAGCCCAAATCGCGAAAAGCTGCCAAGCATAAGCGTGGAATACCCGACCAGCGCAACAGCGATACAAATTGCGATCCAGGAAAACCTCTGGTGAAGCTCGTCGATCAGATGTCCGACACTGTGATCATCCTTCACAGCAACCGCTTCCCGGTCCCAAATAAGTTCTACCGTGGGAATAGCCTCAAGGCTCCGGTGGCCCATTTCTGAATTCTGTGTCAATTCGGAAATATCATAAGAAGCATCCTCGAACAGCGTGGATGACAGCGTGTTTCCAGCCTCATCAAACCTCAGCGCCACACCATCCAACATGACCAGATGAATGCCCGAGGCTTGATTGACCAGATAGGCCGTGGTGCTGGAATAGCTGACGGGGTTGATATCGTCGCGCCGGTCCGAAACGAACACTTCTCGGAGCGTTCCATCCAGATCAATGCCACCTATATAGACTGTCACACCATCAGCCGGGTGCAGGAACTCACCCTCGTTCAGCAGTTGCGCAGTGACGTCCCCGGCGACCTCGTCTTGTCGCTGTTCCAACTGATCAACCGATGCAGGGCGCAGGAAAACGCTGATGACGGCCATCATCAGACCTGCGCTAAGCCCGAACATCAGGACGGCACGTGCCAATCGCCAAGGGCTGGAGCCGGTCGCCAGCATCACCGTCATCTCGCTTTCGCGGCTCAGGCGGTTAGTGGCATAGACTGCCGCTGCAAACACCGCCATAGGCATGACCGTTCGGATCAGTGTCGGCAAAGTCAGCGCTGTGAACTCCAGAAACACCATCGCCGACTGGCCACCACTGATGACACGGTCAAACAGGCTGACCGAACGCGTGATCCAGAAAACCCCGACAAGTACCAGAGTGAAAAAGCCAAACAGCACCAGCAATTGCCGCAGGAAATACCCATCAAAACGCGACATGCGACCTCTTGTTTCTTGGCGGTTGGCGTTGCGGCGAACCTTATGCCATTCGATGCGCCGAGGGAACCTCGATTACGACCATTCGGCGGCAGGGATCAGGATACGGTGATACCAGAGCCAGCGCAGAATGCGGCGCGCACGTTGCGCATCGACGACGCTGGTCCAACGTGTGGCAATCTCCAGTGCGGTGGCCGCACCATCCAGTCGCTGTAGCAGAGGGCCCAGCGATGCGCCTTCCAGATTTGCCACCGGTCGTGAAAGGTTCGGATGCGTGACAACCACACCCGGCTCAATACATGAGGCGGCCTGCACACCTGACGTGATCAGCGTGACCTCTGAGGAAAGGCTCAAGGTTTGATCGTCGCGCAAATCCTCAAGATTTGGATCTGTCTCAGCCGGCTTCAACCAATCCTCAGGTTGCGCGCGTTTCGCCCAAAAGGGCGACGGATTGGTTGCGTTCTGCCGGGCGTAGAAATCAGCCGAGAGCACCGCATGGGTCTGTACGCGCTCAGCTTGGCGTTCGGAATAGAACGATAACGCCATTTCACTATGTTCTGGAGTTTCCAACACTGTGTTTACGACCGCTGCTGCCTGCATGGCCTGCCCCATCGCCAATTGAACACCTTGCGATGACAGCGGATCGACCGAAAAACTAGCCTCTCCAACGCGCAATAGATCGCGTGATGGAGGTGTCGTCTCAACCCGACTGGTCGCATCCGCACGACGCACGGGCCCGGTGCGGCGTTGTTCCAGACAAGGCGACAGTAAGGTCGATTGTGCCAGCAGGTTCAGGTAGAGGTCGCGCCGGTCAGCAGGCGAAAGCCCGATGCAGGTATCCGGGTCGACGAAAACCATTGCATTGACCATGCCATCGGGCAGTAGAGCCCCCCAATACCAGCGCGACGCCCCAGCCTCGACCCGCGCTTGCGGTCCAAATCCCGGGGGGCTCTGCCAATAAGCATAAAGCGCCAGAAGAGGTTGGGAGGATGGTCGATATCGGCGGCCCAGACCGGCTTGCCGTCCCGCTGCATCCAGCAGGACTTGCGCCCGAATATGATAGGAGTCCGTATTGGCCCGAACCGGAATCTCCCAACCGGACTGTCGACGTACCGGACGATAAACGCGCGCAGGTTGGAACACTTGAACCCCTGCCGCCCGCGCCGCGTTCAACAAGAGCATATCGAATTGGCCCCGGTCCACCAGAAGGCCGGGATGATCACCATCGATGCCGCGACGGTCAAAGGTTCCGGCCCAGTGCAAGATCGATCCGTTGGCGCGCAGAAAATCGGCCTGTGCTATTCGTTCACTGACCCCAAGAAGGTTCAAGATCGGCCAGATCGAAGGGGGCAGAGACTCACCAACATGTTGGCGTGGGAAGGCCTCACGCTCGATCAGGCAGACGCGGCGGCCCAACTGTGCCAGCCTCAGCGCAGCCGCGCTGCCTGCTGGGCCGCCACCGACCACGCAGATTTCGGTCTCTGTCATCATTTGATCAGGCTGATGCTGCCTGCGCGGGCGCGCCGAAATAGTCGGGGCGCGCCTCCGACAGGCGCACATAAGCCTGCAGGCAATAATGCAACCAGCCGCGAATGTAGTCGCAGGCCGGGCGCCCGCGATGAATAACCTCGTGATGACAGCCGCCACCGCATAGATACCGCGCCCAACAGGTGGTGCATGGCGATTGCGTGTGCACATGGCGCTCTGCCAGCCAATCTTCGCGCCGCAGGTCGGGGCCATCATAAACATCGCCCATGGCACCGGCCTCGTCCTCGACAAAGCGATGACAGGCAAACAGGCCGCCATCGGCGGATACGCCGAAATAACCTCCACCTGCGCCGCAGGCATAGGGGCGGTGCGTGCCCCGATAAATTTCCTGCATCGCGGCCGCCATATTCGAGAACGGATAGCGCCGCCCTTGGATCACCGCCGCCTCGAATACCTCGCCGCAGCGGATCATCTGAGTCAGCATCTCGTGCAGATCGTTCAGATTCAGCTCGTGCTGACCATTGGGCGAGGCTAGCATCGGTGAGAACCCAATCGAATGGAAACCCATCTTGACAAACCGATCCAGCGTCTCGGGCAGGTTCATGTTTTGTGGTGTGACCGTCACCCGGGCACCGACCTGCATACGGTGCTGCACAGCCAGCAAGGGCTCGACCCGTTTCAAAATTATATCGAAACTGCCGCGCCCGCCACGATAGGGGCGCAGCTTGTCATGGACCTTGCCCACGCCATCCAGACTGATGGTGACGGCAAAGCCATGCGCTTCGAAAAATGACGCATCCTCGGGGCGCAACAAGGTGCCGTTGGTTGTGATCGAGAACCCCACGCTTAACCCGTTTTCCTGCGCCTGTTCCAAAGCATAGTCCGTGGTGCGCCGTACCAGATCGCGATTGATCAATGGTTCCCCGCCCAAATAGGCAAGGTTGATCCGCACCCCCGGCTCGGCCTCGGCAATCAGACGATCGACCGAAGCTTTGGCAACCTCCCATTCCATATTCCGCGCCGGGCCGCCGAACTCTCCACCCGCCGCATAGCAATAAGTGCAAGCCAGATTGCATTTCTGCGCAACCGCCAGCGACAGCGAGCGCACCGGCATGTCCTGTGGCGGCGCATCATCGATGAATGGCGTGCCATCCAACCCCATCGACCTGAGGAACGCGCTTTGGCCGGGCTCATCCATCTCTGCAAACCGTTCCGCCGTCCCCGCAGGTACATCGAACACGCGCGAGCCATCGACGGCCAGCATGTGATCCCCATGCCCGGTGTCAAAGAAATGCACCTGCG
Source organism: Ruegeria sp. CE9 (assembly GCF_056537425.1). Lineage (NCBI taxonomy): Bacteria > Pseudomonadati > Pseudomonadota > Alphaproteobacteria > Rhodobacterales > Roseobacteraceae > Ruegeria > Ruegeria sp. CE9. Next base: position 442,029 of record NZ_JBQFRO010000003.1, read on the forward strand.
CAGAGGTTGGGGTCACGCCTTGCCCTCCGTCCAGAACGGAATACCGATCCCTTTTGCAGCTAGCGCTTCGCCCTCGACACGGAACAGCTTCATGTCGTCACGGACCTGCTGGATATAGGTCTGGGATTCTTCGAACTCACCCTGAGCCTCAAGAGTATAGGCGCTGGCAAGCCCGTCTCTGACTTTCGCGTAGAGGTCCAACGCTTTTTGGGCCTGAGCTTCGGTCCCGACCTCGATAGGACGCAAGTAAGCAGGAGTGCCCTCGCCGATCTTGTATTTGGCCAGAACGTCCTTCATCTGACTGAAGCGCAAAAAGTGCTCATCCCCATCCGTGTCGATCCGAACCGCCAACGCATAGAGGCGGCGTTCAGGGAACAAATCCTCTTGCTCCAGTGTCGCGACACATTGCGCATAAGCCCGGTCGATGGTGCCACCGGGACGCTCGATCTCAATGAAATCTGCGAGTGCTTCGGCCGTCAACGGCCGCAACGCTCGTGGCTGCGTCTTACCCTTGCCCGCTGGCAGTGTTTCTGACGGGGTCAGAACTGGTTCATACCCCTCTGGCTCAAGCTCCCACAGCAGTTGGTTTGCCCAGCGCATATGCGTCATCTCACCAATCGCGACTTCTAGCACCGAACGGCGGGCAAAAATCAGATCGTCCTTTAGCGTCGGCCATTTCTTGGTATCCGCAGTCTCAGGATCGGCCAGTGAGAAATAGGCGTAGAGATACTGCAGGCTCAGCGTCATCTCCATCGCGGCCAGACGAGTCTTGAGGTCTTTGATCATCGCCTCGGGCGTGTCATAGGGCTCGACCCCCGGCAGTTCGGGATCAACCTCGTAAACTTCGCCCGTTTCGCGGCCTTCGACGACGATGGGCAGCTCGCTCCACATCTGGTTCACCTGATAGTGATCGATCTGATAGGGGCGGTTCTGTTCCACCGTGTTCAGCGCCGCCACATTGCCGGATGGAGATTTATCCGAGCGCAGCCAGTCCAGATAGGTCTCGGCCTCGATAGGATTCTTCGACTGGCCCGAGGGCAGCTGATCGTCATGCGCCACCTCGGCCATCACCACATCGGGGTGGTTTGAGGGCCAGTAGTGGCAGCCACAGTCGCGGAAGTCATGGGACCACGGATTGCACAGGCTCTGCGTCAATTCTCCGGGGTCATAGGCTTCGCTGAAGACACCCGCCTCGGTCCGGTATTGTCGGCGGAATCCATGCAGGACGACCTGCTCGGTATCCACGATGCCCTCATGATTGCGCCGTTCCAGAGCAATGCTGACCGGTTTGTCATCGCCATGTTCCAGACTGCGGATAAACCGCCAGATCATCAGCCCGTCATAGGGTGTGCCGTCTTCCTCCTTGAAAGTAATGCGCTTGCCGCTTTGTTCGACCCATGACAGGAACCAGCGCCCCTGGCTGAGCTTTGCGCCTACGTCGCCGCTGTAGGCCTCAAGCAAGGTCTGCACCCAGTCGTCGGGGCTATTGTCGGGCAGCATCGGGTCATAGAAATAATCGACAAAGACCAGATGGAAGCCCTGCGAATTCTTCGGCGCCTCAGGCACTGGGTTTAGCGGCACCCGAGCAGCGTTGAACACCAGACCGGGGAAAAAGCGACGGTCGAGATTGCGTACATCCATTTCCAGACCGGGAAAGCAATTGCCCACCGATCCGTCCAGGCGCGTATTGTCGGGATTTCCCGGTACCTTATAGGCCGCGCGGGCGGTCAGGTTGCGGGGTTTGACGCGGATTTGGTCGGGTTGATTAGACATTCTGCGCCTCCGAGTCCTGTGCGACCAGATAGTCGATGAACGAGATCACCAGATGATACTGCCTGCGCGACAGGGACAGCGGGTAATAGTTGGAATCACGCATATAAGGCGGCATCCGCGCGTCATGCATTGAGTCGCGGATGATCCGCGGGTCGCGAAAATCCGGGTTTGGGTCCTGATCGGGGTTCGGGTCGGTCTCAAGTTCGGTCAGGATGCCATAGGGTGGGCGCAGTAGGGTTTTCACGAAATCCGGGCGGCGGCGCAGGAAATCCAGCAGGTTGGCCTCGTCGATCAGTTGCTCATGCACGAACTTCGTCGCCACTGTATAGGGCAGACGGTCATTCGGCACCGAGTTCGAAAAGACCGAGATTGGCTGCGGGCGGATCAGTTCATCGATCTTGTCTGGCGGCCTTGCATCCTCTTCCGTCATGGATTTTGCATCAGTCGAGGGCAAGCCGGGTGTTGGGGAAATCCCTGTCTTGGCCTGCAGTTTGGCATTGTCCTTCAATCCTTGCGCGCGGATATCGTCGAGATTGATCAGGCTGTTGGTTTCGAACGCACGGCGGAAGATATCGACCACTTCGGTTTTGGCCTGTTCGTAGTTCTCGGCGGTGACCAAAATCAGCGACAGATCGCGGTCGGCCAGATCATCCTCAAGGCTATAGAACGGCCGCGCATCGGGAGCGAAATCAGGCGGTCCGGTCATGATTGTCGCACGCGCGGTCAGGCGCTCGCCACGCACCGCCAGCGTCGCTTCGATCACGCCATCGCTGGTATCATCGGCCACGCCCCAGGATTGGTCATTGCCAACGCGGGCACCGTCGTAACTGTCATGCGGCTCGGGGTCGTCCGATGTGCCAGACATCATGATCCACTTCGACCATGGCGTGTCTGGATTCAGGATGCGATTCTGTTCGGGTACAATTTCATGGATGCGACCATATTCCGATTCCGGTGGGTCGTTTTGATATCCCGGAACCGCCAGCGTCGCCGGACCGTAAGCAGCATCCGGCGGGCCATAGACCTCGCCTTTGGGCGGCATGAACCGCAGACGCAGGATACTGCGGTCGATGAATTCCCCCTCTACCGGCTCATCATGGCCCTGCACCGGATGGATCGCGCGGATCGAACCCAACGGGATCGGATTATGCTCATAGACCATCGGCTGCTGTTCTGAGGTATAGGGGCTAAAGGCTAGCAGCGGTTTCGGGGTGAAATCCTGGCCGGCAATCTCGACCCGTGCGCGAAATCCGCAGGCCGCATCACCGGTCCGACGCTCGGCCTTTGTGTTCCCGACGGTGACCGAATAACGCACGTTCTGCAGCGACAGGCCCTGATCGTCGAGCATGTCCAGCGTCACCGGCGTCTCATATTCTTCACCCGTCTCGGCATCATGCATCCGCGCCCACAGCTCAAAGAACGGAGCAACCGGACGCAACTCGCCGCCTTCGTCGCGAAAGCGGATCGTGTCGGGATCAGGCAGATAGGCGGTGACACTGCCGTCTTCGACTTCGCGCAGGGTTATGTTTGAACGGATGACCGTCTTGTTGTTGCCATGCGCATCCATATCCTGCTGCCACTCATAACTTTCCAGCGGCGTTTCGCCCGGCCCCAACCGGGCAACCGCCATGGGTGGCAGAAAGAAAATCTCCTGAATCGTGTCCATGCTGGGTGTTCCCCCGTTTGGCCGTGGCTGCCCCTGTTTTCAGGGGTTCGAATAGCTTTCGTATATGATGGTCGGGTCGTCAAAGATCGACTTGGACGTATCGCGGATGATGTCCGGCGGCGCGTCGTCCGGCACCGGAGAAATACTCTGCTGATAATGGAAGAAATTATGCGGATCGAATTTCTGCTTCACGAACAGCAGCGAGTTGAAATATTCACCCCAATATTGCCAGCGATAGTTCTTTTGCGTGCGCCGCGGGTAGTTCTGATAGACGCGGTCGATAAAATAGCCCTCGTCAGTCATCAATTTCATGAACCCGTCGAGCCAGGGCACCACGATCTCTTTTTCTTCTTCCGACAACCAGAACACATCGACGTAAAAGTTTAACGACACGTCACGGTGGATAAAGGCGTTGCCCTCTTTGCCCAGCGGCATCCGGTTGATCGCACCGCCATAAGGTTCAATTGCCACAGCGCCATAGGCATTAGGTGTACTGTCAAGGTAGTCCACAACGCGCTGCCATTCGGCCTCGCTGAGCTGGCGTTTGATGTATCCGGCCTGTTTGTCCTCGCGTGCCTGATCAGGAACGACGGGGATGTCGTACTTGTCGTCGTAAAGCCACGAGTTGATCTCCTGATAGGTGCCGTAGTTCTCGTCATCTTCACCCATCTCGCCGCCGATTTCATCGCTCAGCAAAGGCTTGATAAACGCCTTGCCTTCCTCGGGTTTGCCATCATAAAGCGCCGAAACCAGCAGCACCTTTCGATCCCCTTGATAGGCCAGAAAGATATAGGCCCCGAACCGGTCATCCTTGCAGGTGCTCATATAGTTAGCCTGCAGGAACTCCAGCGCCTTGGCAGCTTTGTCCAAAGGCCAGGTGATGTGACAACCCCAAACCTTGTAAAGCGGGTGTAGCTGATAGCGAATTTCCAACAACACGCCAAAGTTGTTGCCGGTACCGCCCCGGATCGCCCAGAACAGATCAGGATTGGTGTCTTTGTCGGCAACAACAATACTGCCGTCCCACAGCATCACGGTGACACCCATAACGTTGTCGCAAGCCATCCCAAGCCCGCGCGAAGTAAAGCCATAGCCACCGCCCATCATGAACCCCGCGACGCAGACATCCTGACAGGCCCCGCCGGGCACATGCAGATGGTAGGAATTCAACTCGGAATTCAGCATCTTGAACGGCGTGCCCGGCCCCACATAGGCCATCGGCACCTTGGGATCGACGGTGACGTACCGCATCCGGCTGGTATCCAGCACCATCTGGTTGTTGACCGAGTATCCTGCCGTACTGTGCCGACCTGATCGCGCAACGACCCACAAGTCATGCTTACGCGCAAATTCAAGACTGGTACGCACGTCCTGAATGGTTTCGCAATAGACTATAATCTCAGGATAATCCTGAAATGCAGGGTTCCAGACCTGACGGTCGCGGTTGTATTCCGTGTCGGTGGGCAGGGTGACTGTTCCGATCAGCTTCTTCTCAAACGCGCGTATCTCATCGGCTGAGATCGAGTGATATTGCTGCAAAGCCAGATCAGTGCGGCTTTGCGCCACGATATCTTTGGCCAGAAGGGTTTTGCTGATCTTTTTCATCGGGTCTCCTCAAACCACAAGAGCCGGAGCGCTGGACCGGTGTGCCAGCGCCTAAATTTCGAATTTTAGGTATCAACCCAACTCTGCCCGCGCCCAAGCTGGCAGCATAAGGGGGCTCGGGTCAAGTGGTCGTTTCCATCAACGCGCGTGCGTCCCTAAGATCAGGCAATTGCGCATCCTTTTGGAAATGCGACATGGCAGTATTCAACGCCTCACCAATGGGTTTTCCGTTGCGCTGCCGCCACTCAGCCAAGGCAACCGCCGCACGGAGTTCATAGAGCCTTGCGCCTTGCATCTGAGCGATTTCGATCGCGCGCAGAAGCAGTGGTTCCGGGTCACCGCCGGTTTTAGCAACCAGCGCAGCCTCAATGCGCAACTGATCGGATTCGGCCCATTTTTCTTCAGTTTCGCTCAGAACATTTCTGGCGTGTGCCATGGTCTGATGCGCCGCCTCGTGATCACCGGCATTTGTCTGAAGCTCGGCTATCAACGACGGAAAGAATGCCTTGTAGTTTCCAGCTCCGACCGACCACCAATCTTCCGACGCTAGACGCAGATTTTCGATATGCTCACCTTCAGAGGTCATGGTCGCCTTTGCCCAGCTTTCCCAAAGCCGCGCAATTGTAGCCATAAAGGGCAGCGAATGTTCTTCGGCAACTTCGGACAATGCCTGTACATCCTTTTGCAAGGCAGGGATATCGCGTGCCAGCAGGTGAACTTTGCACATATAGACCAAAATCTGCGCTACGCTATGCGCATGCTTAAGTTCCTTGGACCATTCGAGCGCGGTATTTTGCACCTGCAAGGCATCCTGATGTCGACCCATTAGGCAATAACATGTGCCTAAAAATGCAGACGTGATCGCGGCATGATCCGTGCCGTAGACATAGGCCAACTGGCTATGTTTTTCGAAATCATAAAGGGTCCAGGCTTGCTCAAGATGGCTCTGCGCTTCGTGCAGGTTGCCCAAATGCAGCTGCACAGCCCCCATGGCGCGGTGACCCACCATCTGGTGTTCGGTTTTGCCACTTTTTTCCGCCAAATCGAGGATTTGGGCCGCTACTTCTTGCGCCAACCGGTATTCGGCACGCACCAGATGGAAGGCATATAGCCCATTGAGCACAGGAAATAGCCGCTCGGTCTCATCTGCCCGGTGGCACAATTCGCGCAGGCGACCATAAGCTTCACCGGTCGCGTCCCCCGAGATGCCACTGGTTGACCGCAAAACACCAGCGCGCAGAATCTGGATGTCGATTTCCTGCAAATCCCGTTCGCGACTTTTGGGCAGATCGGCCAATTGATCCAACGCCTTCGTCAGATGAGTCAGCGCTTCGGCCTGGGCCGAGCGTTCGATCGCCCGACGCCCTGCGCTTTGCCAATGCATCACAGCCTCTTCGGCGCGCTGCGCCAACGCGTAGTGCTGGGCCAAAACCTCGGGCTGGGTCTGCGCCAATTGCGGTTGATTTTCCAACAGCGCCCCGGCTGCGCGGTCGTGCAAGGATTGCCGCTCAGTCCGCAACAGGCTGTCATAGGCCATGTCGCGGATCAAAGCGTGACGGAATATGAACTCATCCTCTGCCGCGTCCGGCGCTTGCAGAATGATCCCGGCAGATGAAAGCTGCTCCAACCCCGACTGCAGAACCGTAGGAGACAGGAACGATACCGAAGCCAGCAATGCGATTGAGAACTGCCGACCAAAAACAGCGCCGGTCTGCGCCACCTCTTTGGCCTTACCCAAACGATCAAGGCGTTCCATCAGCGAATCCTGCAGCGTGCTGGGAACAGACAGCGAAGGCAGCGGCCCGCGCAGGACATAGCCCTTGTCGGAAAGGCGCAATTGCCCGGATTCCAGCAAGCCACGAGTGACTTCCTGAACATAGAGTGGAATACCATCCGTCTTGGCTGCAATCAGATCGCAGACCTCGGCAGGTACCGCGTTGCCACCAGCAACCTCCGCCACAATCTCGGCGACATCCCGATTGGTCAGACGTTTAAGTGGAATATGCAATGTATTGTTGTGCTGGCCCCACCCCGGATCAAATCCAGTGCGCGCCGTAACGACGATCAATACAGGGAGGTCCCGAATGTGTTCAATCACCCGATCTGTCAGAGACAAGGTGGTCGGATCAACCCAGTGGGCGTCTTCGAACAACAGCAAAACCGGACGTTCACGAGCCAGCGCAGCAAGCTGTTCGGTCACCGCCTCCAGCGTCTTTTCAAGCTTCACCTGCGGCGGCAGATCGAGAGGCCCAAGTACCGCATCAGCATCAACGCTCAACAAATCGGCAATCAACCGCACGTGCTCGACCGGATGATGGCGCAAGAGATACGAGAGTTTCCCCAGCTTGTCTTCGTCACTGTCCTTTGGTGCAAATCCCGCCGCACGTTCCAGATGCTGAATGATCGGATACAGTGCCGAGTTGGCGTGAAGCGGCGAACACTGGAAGTTCAGACGAAGCGCGCCTTGGTCCAACACCTCTTGACTGAGCCCCTCAATCAAGCGCGATTTACCGATCCCCGCCTCACCAGAGACCAGTACCGATTGCCCGGCACCCTGACTTGCCTCGTTCCATTTGCCGATCAACTTGCGGAATTCAGCATGACGCCCGATGAGACGGCCAGCCCCAGCATCCGGCATGATGTCAAATCTGCGCTCGATCCGGGCCTGGCCTGTAACGATCCACGCTTGTATCGGTTCCGAAAACCCTTTCAGCGCGAATGACCCGCGATCCTGCAGTTCAAAAGCATTGCCCACCAAGCGGCGCGTCGATGGGCTGATGATCAGGGTATTGGGCTCGGCCAAGCCTTGTAAACGCGCCGCCAAATTCGGCGTGCGTCCCATGACCACGTCATGTTCTCTAAGTCCCTCGCCATAGATTTCGCCCACCACGACTAGACCGGTTGACACACCGATCCGCGCGGTCAGTCGCTCCTGACCTTCCATTCGGATCAGACCTTCCAGAATATCCAGACCGGCCAGAACAGCGCGTGAGGCCGCATCCTCAACCGCGTGCGGATAACCGAAATAGATCATCGCGCCGTCACCCATAAAGTCGGCGATATGCCCACCAAAGCGGGCCACCGAGGTCGAACAGATCTCTTTGAACCGGCGCAGCAGCTCGCCCAAATCCTCCGGGTCCAACCGCTCGGACAAAGCAGTCGACCCAACGAGATCGACAAACATAACAGTCAGTTGCCGCCGCTCGGCCACGATCTTGCCACTGCCCTGTACAGGCGCTGGATTGGCATCCCGCGTCCGCCCCAAAGCGGCCATCAGTCGACGCCGTGGACCAAGCGGCAGCCCAAGGTCAATCAGATCATGTTCAGTGAGATGCGCGAGATCGGCAAAGGTGACTTCGTTTGACGCAAAAACCGGCGCATATTTCGACAGCCCGTGTTCTTCAAGGAATGCGTCGATCTCTGTCATTATCCCCATTGTCCCCGATCGTCTCCGGGTTCCCCTACCCGGTCAGGCTTGCCCATATTGACACAAAAGCCCAAAGACTTTGACCATTTAGGCAGACGGTCCTGATGGCTTTTCTTTCAGCCTTGATCAAGCTTTTTCTTTCTTGACGAGCGCGTCAAGTGAATTGCGCAGACCGCGCGTGTCGATCCCGCTAGTCTGTTGCATGAATTGCGCTGTCGCTTTGAAAAATGGCAGGGGCAGCAGGGTTCGAACCCGCGACCTACGGTTTTGGAGACCGTCGCTCTACCAACTGAGCTATACCCCTAGGCTAGGCCATCAGATATGACAGTGGCGCAGAGGACTCAAGAGGCTTTTTCAGTTTTCCGAACACTTTGCGTTCGACAAAAAAGTTGCGCCCGGCGCGCAGTTCTTTAAGACAAGGCTCGGCCAGCAGGAGGACCGCAGCCTTGAGCATCCGCAAGAAAATAGCCGACAGCGAAGCCCTGCTGAATTGGGTCGCACGCCGGATCGCAAGCTATATTCGGATGGTTCACCGCAACACACGCTGGCAGCGCATCGGATATGAAGAACTGGACCAACTGGCAGAACAGGGTGAACCTGTCATCGTGGTGCTCTGGCACCAGAGATTGGCGCAATCGCCTTATTTCTTCCCTTTGGACAAAGGCCGCATCTGCTCGATCACCTCAGCCGCACGCGCGGGCAGCATGGTGGGGCGGGTGCAGAAGTTGTTCGGGATGGATACAATTGCCATGTCCAGCCGCAAACGCCACGTCGCCTTGTCGCGCGAGGTGTTGGGCAAGATGAAGCAAGGTATCTCGATCGGTATCGCCGCGGACGGCCCGCGCGGGCCCGAGCGTGTCTCATCCACAGTTCCTCTGGTTTGGGCCCGCACCTCAGGCAAACGCGTATTCGGCATAACCTATTCTGCGCGGCATGGTCGCGAAGCCGGAACCTGGGATCGCCTATTGATGCCGCGCCCCTGGCGCAATGAAGGTGTGTTTCTGTGCCGCGAATGGACCGACCCGGTTCCGCGCAAGGCCAACGAAGAGCAGATTGAGGCCCTTCGGTTGAGCCTTGAGCAGCACATGAACGACATCACCGCCGAGGCCGACCAGATGGTCGGACGTGAGCCTTGGGCGAAGGATGTATGAACCAAAACCGACGGGAAACGGCAATTACACCGTTATGCAGCGTCTACACTGGCTCTGACCGAGGTCGCGCGGCTTGCCAAACCGTCTGACAACTCGGCAAGCTTGACGTCAAAGCGCTTCCGCTCTCGGCAAAAGTCGCTGATATTGCAATCAATTTCTTGTTCGTTGTCGCCAAGTATGGCTGCCCGCATATCGTCCAGATCCTTACTGTGAAGGATCTGTGCTCCATAGTTCAGAAACTCAAAACCAAACATCTTATTCTCCCTTGATCGCGAGGGCCGCTTATCGTTCGGACCTAATTTGCTGTTGCAAGGGATAGCTGGGAGTTCAGTCTTTGTTTGGAGTGGACGCTAGATTAAGAAAGCGCCATGGACTCAACTTGTCAGAGATTATTCGACGAATAATCTCAGGCAAATCCGAGGTAACATTTAAAAAGGCCGCCCCTTTGTTGGAGCGGCCTTCTTAGTCTTGTCGATGTGCCGGGCTGAAGCCCGGCCTACCGATTACTCTACAATCTTCGACACAACGCCGGCGCCGACGGTGCGGCCGCCTTCGCGGATGGCGAAGCGCAGGCCGTTTTCCATCGCGATCGGCGCGATCA